>CAZPQC010000033.1:0-1061 GCA_964588525.1 uncultured Spirochaetaceae bacterium | reverse complement strand
CACGGGCGCGCCCGCCGGTCCGGCTCCCGCCGCGGCCCCGGCCGGCGCTGCAATCACCGCGGCTGCTGCCGTCGATTTTCCCGGCCCCGTGCACGAGGTAGCGGTGAGAGGTATCCGCAAGCTCATCGCCGAGCGGATGCACGCCTCTCTGCAGGGAAGCGCCCAGTACACACTGCATGCTTCCGCCTGCGCCGAAGCGTTGCTCTCCTACAGACAGAAACTCAAAGCCAGTGCGAAAGCACTAGGACTTCAGTCCATCACGATCAACGACCTGCTCAACTACGCGGTCACCCGGCTGCTCCTCCGCTTTCCGGCGGTAAACAGCCACTTCATCGGGGACAAGAGCCTGCTGTTCGAACGGGTGCACCTGGCCGTGGCCGTGGATACGCCGCGGGGGTTGATGGTGCCGGTGATCCGCAATGCCAGCCTGCTGTCCCTGAAGCAGATCACCGCGGAGGCTGCCAGGCTGCATCAGGCCTGTCTGGAGAATACCGTTTCCCCGGATGAGCTGAACGGGGGCACCTTTACCGTTTCCAACATGGGCACCCTGGGCATCGAGGGATTCACGCCGGTGCTCAATCCGCCTCAGGTGGCCATCCTGGGGGTGGGTTCGCTGCAGCTCAAACCCGTGGAGAGGGAAGGGGAGGTGGTGTTCGAGCGGTTCATAGGACTGTCCCTGACCGCCAACCATCAGATCCTGGACGGCGCCCCGGCGGCGGCCTTCCTGAGCGAGCTATGCCGGGCTCTGGAGAGCTTCGAGCTTCTCCTGGCCGGCTGATGCAAATGGCCGAATGATGCAGAACGCGGTGAGCGCGAGCGCAAGCGAAACAAGCCAAAACATCGAGAGGACGAGACCATGCCGAAATCAATAGTCGTAGATCCCAAGACCGTGCGGAAGAGCGGGAAGATCGAGATCCCGCCTATCCCTGTCAATCAGTACGTACCCGATCCGGCCAAGGAGGCCAAAAAGTTCGGCAAGAAGCGCCTGAACCAGATCTATCAGGACATGCTGTTCATCCGCGAGTTCGAAACCATGCTCAACACGATCAAGATCCAGGGGG
>CAZPQC010000032.1:6963-31942 GCA_964588525.1 uncultured Spirochaetaceae bacterium | reverse complement strand
TAGCGGGCGGGCATTGTTCGGATTTTCTCGATTTCAGCAAGTCGGGCCTCCTGCTTTCGATCCGGAGGGACAAACAAAGCCAGGGAACGGACCTCCGCCACCATGGCTTCCTCTTCAAGTGCTTCGGTCAACTCCCTGGCCTCTTCCAGGCTGTGGGCGACGACCATTGAGGGAAAGGGTGTCATGTCGTACCTGTCCATGACTTTCTTGTACTGGAGGAGGGAGGGCAAGCCTTGAGGTTCCAGCTTCATGAAATCGGTCTCCATCCGGTTCAGGTACAACGCAGACAGCAGCGCTCCGGCGGTAACGACAACGGCGATCCCCAGGGTGACCCAGTGCCGTTGATTGACGACCCGCCCAAGGCAGGCCAAAAAATCATAGTTGATGTTGGGAATATGAGTGCGGGAGATATCTTTCTTGCCGAACCAGTACAGCAGGGAAGGCAGGATGAAGATCATGGCCAGCAGACACATAAGGATGCCGGTTCCCATGACAAAACCGAACTGTCCGAACGCCTTTGATCCCGTGCCGGCCAATACGAAGAAGGCGACCGCGGTGGTCACTGCGGCCAGCACGATACCCATTCCCGCTTTTGTGAAGGTGTTGCGCAGGGCTACGGCGGGGGAACAGCCGTCGTTGCGGAAGGTGGTGAAATTGGTGACCACCTGAATGCCGTAGTCCACGCCCAGACCGATCAGCAGCACACTCATGATGCTGGTCAGCATGGTGATTTCCCGGATCGTCACTCCCAACAAGCCGTAGTTGAATACGATCCCGAATAGAAGGGTTATGAGGATGAAGACAATGAAACGAATCTGGTTGAAGGAGAACAGAAACAGCAGCAGAATCAAGCCCAGGGCAGCCAGCGCCGGTACCAGCATATCGAAGCCCATGGCTTCCTGCTCATCCGCCTGCATCGGCACATCCCCGGTGTAGCCGATCACCAGGGAGGGAAAGCGCTGCTGCACCGTGCACTGGACGGCTCGGATCTCCTCGGTCATGGATACGCATTTTTCAATTTCAATGGCGTTGAAATTGGGGGAAATCGTGAATATCAGCATGCTGTTGTCGGAGCTGAAGCCGTACAGATCGCCGTACAGAAACGTTTCCGCCAGGTTCCTGCCCTGATCTTCCAGGAGTATCCCATCCGGCTGTTCCAGGTATTCCCGCAGCATGAGGAAAAATCGTTCCAGTTGATTCAGCATAGCCACGGCTTCATTCTCCTGTTTGCCGCTCGACATCTGCTCTTCCGCCTCTTCTCCCGTGTAGGTCTGCTCGAAGGATTCATTCAGGGCGGTGAGAAAGGGAAGCAGGTTGAGGGTCGAAAAGGTATCCCTGGTTTGCTGCAGATCCTCGGCCTCCTGCAGGAGCAAACCCCAGGTCTTAACAAACTCCCGATCCAGCTTGAGGTCGATGGTGTGAACGTAGCTCATCAAGCGGGGATTGCCCCGCACCTCCTGGACGTAGCTTTCAGCACAGGCGATCATCTCCTGCCGATTGGAACCTTCAATCGTGATCATCACCACCGTCCCGCCGTGGAACAGTTCATTGACCTCCTCGAAACTCTTCACCTGGGGATTGTCCTCCGGAAGAAGATCCTTGACCTGAGTCCTCACCTCGATGGTACTGGCCGCAACGATGCTGAGGACGAACAATACCAGGGCGATGCCCGGAATCACCTTGTGGTGGCGGATCACAAAATTCGCCAGCCCGCCCATGACTCTTTCTTCGAATTTCATCCCATACCCCCCTGTACGATTGGCCGTTAGGGGCAAAAGACGCTTGCGCCCCCCGCCAATACGGTAATACCGGGCCCGTCCATCGAAACCGGCCAAAAGTATGGTCGGGGTATGGTTCGTTCATCGTCGCTTCCTCACCTGCGCACGAAGGACAGGAGAGCCGGCAGCAGCACCAATGTCGCGATCAGGCAGGTGGCGATTCCCAGAAACAGGACAGCTCCGATCGAAGCGATCGACGGGAAGGAACCGATCAACGCCAGGGAGCCGAAGCCGATCATCGTTGTCAAGGCCGAGAGAAAAACCGCCTTTCCGGTGAACTGGTAGACTGTCTCCAGATCCCTCTCGACCCGGAAACGGTGGACGATATGAATCCCGAAGTCGATGCCCATGCCGATGACCAGAGGGATCACGGCGATGTTGATCATGTTCAATTTCAGGCCCAGCAGCGGGTAGATACCCAGCATCCAGATCATTCCCGCCAGCAATGGGACGGCCGCCAGGATCGCGTAGCGGAAGCTGCGGAAGGTTATGACCATGACCGCAAAGACAACAAGAAAGATGAACAAGGCCGCCTTCTTTGAGCCGCTCTCCACGTCCTCCGACCAGGATACCAGAACCGGAACCCAACCGGTGATCTTCGGCGAAATCTGCGCCATCCGCTCGTTGAAACGGAGCATGCCCTCTTTGTCGATCGTCGCGGATTTAACGGGATAGGCGAAGACCAGGTTGCGGCTTCCCCCCTCTTCGAGGAACTGCTTGGCGTACTGCTCGGGCAGATCCTGCAGTCTGATCTTGCGATCCACTTGGGCCATTGCCGCCACGATCCGATCCATCTCAACTGCGAAGCTCCGGTCCAGATTCGTGACAGCCGGGGCCGTCGCTTCCGGGTTGTCCTGGATGAGCTGAATCACCATCTGAAAGACCTCGGCTCCCGGTTCTCCGACCTCGGCGCCTAATATCTCCCGAATCATCTGGTTACGCTTGGCAACGATCTTGTTGTTTTCACCCAGGCCGGCTACGGAGAGATCCCCGATCTCTATGACGTTCCACTCCAGACGTTGGATCTGGTAGGCAAGCTCCTCCACGCGTTCAGGGGTGTATGAGTAATCGGCAACGTAGCGGGAACCCATGGCACGAATTTTCCGAATCTCGTCCAGCCTGGCTACCTGCTGCCGGTCAGAGGGAATGAACTGGGCCACGGAACCGACCTCCGCTATTAGAGACTCCTGTTCAAGGGCTTCCTGCAGCTGCCGGGCTTCCTCCACCGAATCGGCCACGGCCATGGCGGACATGATGTTGATGTCGAACTCGTCCAATACTTTGTAGTACATCTTTATGGAGGTCATCTGCGCCGGCTCCAGCTTCATAACATCGTACTCCATGCGGTTGAGAAAAGCCGCGGCCAACAATCCACCGGTCACTACCAGACCCACGGCCAGGGTCAACCATTTGTGCCTGAATGTAGTCTTTCCCAGCCGGGCAATGAAGCGGTACTCCACTTTGGGAATTCGCACCCTGGCAGGATCCCGTTTCACGAACCAGAACAGCACCGAGGGCAGGATGAAGAACAGGGCAATGAAACATGAGATGATACCCATCCCGGCCAGTACCCCGAATTCGGCCAGGGCCTTGGACCCGGTAGCCGCCATGACGAAGAACCCGATCGCAGTCGTCAAAGCGGCCAGGAAGGTTCCCATGCCGGACCGGACATACATATTGCGCAGCGCCTCTTTGGGCTCCAAACCCGAAGCCCGGTAGGTCGTGTAGTTGGTGACCAGCTGGATGCCGTAGTCGATCCCCAATCCTATCAGCATCACCGCCATGAAGCTGGTCAGCATGGTGATCTCTTTGAAGGTAACGCCCAGCAGGCCGTAGGTGTAGACGATCCCGAAGATCAGGACGATAAGGGCGAATACAACCGAACGGATCGGATTGAAGGAGAAGATGAACAATAGCAGAATCACCACCAGGGCGACCATGGCCGGCACCAGCAGATCGAAACCCAGAGCCTCCTGCTCGTCCGCACCGACGGCGACTTCTCCCGTGTACGCTACGGCAACATCGGGAAACTGCCGTTGAATATCCCGACGGATCCGCTTGATTTCGTTGGTCATGTCGATCATCTTCTGGATATCGTCTACCGAGAAATTGGGCAGGATGGAAAACAGCAGCATGGTGTTGTCCGGGCTGAAGCCGTACAGATCGCCGTACATAAAGGTCTCAGCCAGCTGTTTTCCCGTTGTCGCCGCGCCGGCCTCGGAGGGATTCTCCAGGTACTCCCGGAGCAATCCGAAGAAAGCTTCCATCTGGTTCAGCATGGCTACCGCCTCGCTCTCCTGCCGGTGGGTCGAGAGCTCCTCCTCCGCTTCTTCCCCCGTGTAGGTCTGTTCGAAGGAATCGTTCAGAGAGGTCAGGAAGGGAAGCAGGTTCAGCCGGGCGAAAGTATGCCGGGATTGCTCTAGATCCTCGGCCTTCTGCAGCATCAGTCCCCACTGGGTAACGAATTCCCGATCCATCTTGAGGTTGATAGTCTTCACGTACTGCATGGCTTCCGGGCTACTGCGTACCGCAGCGGCAAACGCCTCGGCGGCTTCGGCCATCCGCTTCTTGTCCTTCCCCTCCACGGTGATCATCAGTGACATGCCGCTGTTGAATGCCTCATCGATCTCATGGATGCTCTGCACCTGGGGATTGTCGTACGGCAGCATGTCCTCCATCTGGGTGGTCACCCTGATGTTCTGGGCGGCGATCGCGCTCAGGACCAGCAGAACAATCGCAGCGATCGAGATGATCTTGTGATGGCGGATCACGAAATTGGCGATTCCCCCCATGGCCTTTTGTTCGAGTTTCATACGATCCTCCTCGTTCTCGTTGTCTGTTTATCCCCCGGGTTCAGGAAGCCATTCGCTGACTTCATGAACTCGATAGGTAGAACGTTCGGTCGAATAGAAAGGCAAAAAACACCGCTAACTCCTTCGCTTCAGAACGCGTTCCCGGAAATACCACAGAAAGCCGTCGACAAAGTCCTTGCGTGATTTGTCCCTGTCGAAGCCGTAGCGCTCACACCACCTGTCCGAAAACACGGTGTATCCGACCAAGGGAAGGGAGAGCATGAAAAAGGCCTCGTGCATGCCTTCGAGATCTCTGTCGAAGGCCTTGACCGTATCGATGTGATGCGCTTCGGCGCTGGCCACGACTTCCTGCGCTGCCGGGGACTGAAAGTTCCACAATTCGAGCAGCGGCACCTGCTGAGGGTTCTTGATCGATTCCATGAGAAGAATGGTGACGATACGCCGATTCTCCTCCATGAATTCGATCATCTCCTCCATGATCACATCCAGTCGTTCCATGAAATTCCCCGCATATCGCTCGAAGAAACTCTTTTTAAAGGCGACCCCCCTGGCCACGAAACCGTCGAGCATGGTCTGCAGGATCTGCTCCTTGTTCTTGAAGTGATAGTAAATGACGGATTTGCGGATCCCCACGTTCCGGGCGATCTCCTCGATGCCGGTTCCTTCGAATCCCTTGACTGCGAAGAGCTTCTCCGCCTCCGTGAGAATCTTCTGTTTGGTGGTTCCCGCAGTATCCCCGTCCTGTTGATTCGCCATGCCGCTCCTTCTCAACTATCTATAGAACGTTCGGTCTAATTATAACACGAAATCTGACGGGGCGCAATCTTTTTTTTCCATAATTTTGGTGACGACGCCGGCAGCTTCAGCTATTCATTCGGGAGAGGCTCGAGGAGATTGCGGCTGCCTCTCCGGATGGTGTACATCCTCAATCGATTGTATCGTGGATCGTTGTCACTGCCCGGTTGAAATCTTCGGAATGCACCACGAACAGAGCGGAGATCTTCGAAGATCCCTGATCGACCAGTCGAACATGGATGTCTTGCTGACTCAACCGCTGAAGCGCAGTTGCCGTAATGTCGGGGCGGGTTGAAAGTCCCTCCCCCACAACGGCGATCAAGGCCATATTTTCGAGAATCTCCAGATGATCCGGATTGAGTTCTTCCTCAATGGCCCTTCGAAGCGGCTCCCGCTTCTCCTCGAGCTGTTTTGCAGGCACCAGCAAGAGCAGGCTGTCGATTCCCGAACGTTCCCACTCCAAATCGACACTATGGCTCGCAAGGATTCCGAGGACTCGGTCGCGATGCTGCGGATCCTTCCGGAGCAGGAATTTTTCCAGATAGAGGAGCCCGAGTCCGATCCGGCCGGCTACCCCTGCGATTGGATGTACCTGGGAGTTCCGTTCGGCCAGGATCACGGTACCGGGATCTTCCGGTCGGTCCGTGTTGCGGATCAGGATCGGGATCTTCTGTTCATATACCGGCAGGATCGCCTCTTCGTGCAGGACCTTGGCACCCATGTATGAAAGCTCCCGTATCTCCCGGTAGGTCACCTCGGCCATGGGCCGCGGATCTCTGACGATCCTCGGGTCGGCTTTCAGCAGGCCGGATACGTCCGTCCAGTTTTCGTACACCCGGGCATGCACCGCTTTGGCTACCAGAGCCCCGGTGATGTCGGAACCTCCTCGCGAGAAGGTCCTTACCTCTCCCCGCGAATCGCTTCCGTAGAATCCGGGAATCACGTACAGACCCGGGTCTTTCAACTTCCCGGCCATGTACCGGTAGCTCGACTCGGCAACCGTATCATTTCCCTTCAGCTGAATGATCTCCGCGGCGTCGACAAAGGTCGCCTTCAGATAGGCGGCCAGGAGGCGGGCGCACAGATACTCCCCTCGGGATGCGGCCAGATCCGCCGAAGCCCCGGCGGCAAGCTGCTCGCGGAGCTCCTCCAACCGGCTCTGAATCTCCGAGCGGGCTTCCAGCTGCCGATCGATCTGCAGGTAACGACTGCTGACGGCCTCGAAGGGCCGTTCATAGGATTTTCCTTCAGCGGCCAGAGACTGACAGGTATAGAGGAGATCGGTTATCTTCTCATCATCGGGGTTTCTCTTGCCCGGTGCGGAAACCACGATGTAGCGTCGGTGAGGATCGGAACGGATAATCGATTCGATCTTCCGGATCTGCCGGGCTTCCGCCACCGAGCTGCCGCCGAACTTGCATACAATATCACCCATCAGTTTCACCCGAACAAGTAACTCCGGTCTATCGAGTCAGCCGGGACAAAGCCTGCTGCAATCGGTCGATACCCCGCCGACACTCCTCGGTGGAGCAGGAGTAGGCGATGCGGATGTGCCCCTCTCCCGCGGCTCCGAACACGCTACCTGCGACCGTGGCGATTCCGTGCTCCCGCAGCAGGTACTCCGCCACCTCCGCGGAGCTTTTCCCGAAGCGCCCTATATCGGGGAAGGCGTAGAATGCGCCCTCCGGTTCAGCCAAACCCACTCCCTCGATTGCCTTGAGACCGTCGACGATTATCTTCCGGCGCTCGGCAAAAGCCCCCACCATCTCCTCGACGCAAGCTTGATCGCCGCTCAACGCTTCAGCCGCCCCGTGCTGGATGAACGTGTTCACGCATACGGTCGTGTACTGTCGTACCTTCAACAAAGCTTGCGTCAGTTCCGGGGAAGCTACGGTCCAGCCCAGTCTCCAGCCGTCCATGCTGTAGGTCTTGCTGAATCCATTGACGATGATCGTTCGCTCCGGCATGCCTTGGAAAGAAAAAATGCTGGGAGCAACCTCCTCCTCGCCGTAGTAGATGCGGTTGTAGATCTGATCCATCAGCACCAGCAGGTTGTGTTTCCTGGCCAGTTCGGCCAGGGCTTCGAGGTTCTCCCGGCTCTCGACACAACCGGTTGGGTTTCCCGGAGAGGTGATGCAGAGCATCTTGGTGCGATTGGTGATCCGGGATGCCACCGCCCTGGGTTCCAAAGAGAAATTCGCTTCCGCCCGGGTCGGGACCTCGACCGGTCTCCCCCCGGCAAGGGTGGCACAGGACTTGTAGTGATGCCAGTTCGGATCAGCCACCAGGACCTCCTCACCGGGGTTAATAAAAGCCAGCATCGCCACCATGATCCCCTCGTTGGCACCGGCCATGGCGATCACCTGCTTCTGCCAGTCTATGGAGATTCCCGTGTCCACCCGCGTTCTTTCGGCGATGGCCTGGCGCAGGGAGGGTATACCCAGGTTCGGTGCGTAGTGCACCTCGCCGCGCTCGAGCGCTGCGGTCGCCGCCCGCTTTATGTGTTCCGGTGTGTCGAAATCGGGACGCCCGATCTGCCAGTGAATGACATCCCGGCCTTCCGCCTCCATTGTACGGACCGCCTCAAAAACCTTGCGAATCCCGGAAAAGGGAACGCCATGCACTCGATCCGCGACCAGTTGCTCAACCGATTGTGCCATAAATATCTCTCCATCTGTGAATGTTATTCGACACGATCCAGAGGTTCAATCCGTTCTCTATCGACCGCCACGTTCCAACCTCTGTCGCTCCTGCTTATGCGTATCTTTGCGCCTACCGCGTCCCGGCGTAGAACTCCACCCGATGTTCGAGCCTGTTTACCAGCTCCGACACCAGGTAGGCAAAGAGAAAAATGAAGATGACCAGGGCCCAGAACCGGTCCATCAGGAAGTTGCGGGAGTACAGCTCAAACAGCTCTCCTATGCCCATTATGGCAATCAGCAGCTGACCGACCACCACCCCGCGTACCCCCCGGATCATGCCCAGTCTCAGGCCCGCCAGGATCTCCGGCAGAGCGGCCCAAAAGATCACCTTAGTATAGACTTCGATCTTTTTTGCCCCGAAGGAGCGGGTCATTTCCAGGAGCGATGGGTTGATATTCCTCACTCCGGCCCGGGTGTCCAAGACGATGATCCAGACCGAGAACAGCACGACCGTTACCACGACCGTAGCCTGGCCGAAGCCGACGATCACCATCAGCGCCGGCACGATCGCAGTCAGAGGTGCGCTTACGAATACATTGACCCACATCCCCAGAAGTCTGTCTACGAACTTCACCCGCCCCATCAGTACACCCAGAGGGATGCCGATTACTACGGCCAGTCCGACACCGGTGGCAAACGCCTCTACGCTGATCACCAGAGCTGCGTAGAATTTCCTGGTGACGAAAAGGCCGCCCAGGGCCTTTACCACGTCGATGAAAGGGGGGATCAGGAACAACAGCTCCAGCCTGCCGATCACTTCCCAGAGGAGCAGCCAGACGAGTATCGCAAACACCATAGGAATCCGTTTTCCGAAAATTACCATGCCGTACCTGCTCACTTCATTAGATCAAATACTGCTTGAGGATCTGCCAGAGATCTTCCACTACATCGAGGTATTTTCGATCCCTGCGTATATCTTGCACGTTCTCCTCTCCATCCAGCCGCGTGTCCACGATCCTCATGACTTTGCTCGGCCTGGGACTGAGCAGAACCACTTGATCGGACACATACACCGCTTCCTCGATACTGTGGGTAACGAAGACTACTGTCTTCTTCTCGATTTTCAGAAGGTTCAACAGGTCTTCCTGGAACTTCCTGCGGGTCTGCTCATCTACCGATGCGAAGGGCTCATCCATGAGGAGAATCTCCGCATCCACCGCCAAGGCCCTGGCCAGACCGACCCGCTGACGCATCCCTCCGGAAAGCTCGTGGGGGTAAGCCTTATCAAAACCGGTTAATCCCACCTCGTCGATGTATCTCCGGGCGATTTCATAGCGTTCCTTCTTGGACACTCCCCGAAGCTCGAGACCGAAAGCGACGTTGCGGATCACGGTGGCCCAGGGCATGAGTGCAAAATCCTGGAATACAAAAGCCCTTTCCGGCCCCGGCCCTTTGATGCGCTCGCCCTTGATCAGTACTTCCCCCTCCGTTTGGTCCAGAAGTCCGGCAATGATCTTGAGCAGGGTCGTCTTTCCACAACCGCTCGGCCCAAGCAGCGTGGTGAGCTCACCTTGGGGAATCTTCAAATCGATGTTGGCGAGGGCCTCGACTCCTCCGGCGTAGGTTTTTTTCAGCCCTTTGATTTCAATAATGGAGCTATTTTGCATAATCGAATGCACCTCTTTCTCAAGGAGACTCTTAAGCGGCCGACCGTTCCCGCCGGAACAGCAGGGCTTCCAGCCACTGCAATGCACTGACAACCACCGTGGCGAAAACCACGATCGCGACAATCGAAGCGAACATCTGTGGATACAAGGCCAGGGCTCGATAGTAGGTGATCAAATCACCGATCCCCGTGGGGGTAATCAACAGTTCGGCCAGCACGATTCCGACAAATCCGGAGGCAATGCCCAATCGAAGCCCGGCGAAGATGAGTCCGCTGGCGTCGGGAATGATGATCTTGAAGATCTGCTGGCTTCGATTGCCCAGAAACGACTTGCTCATCTGAATGAGCGTAGGACTGGCATTGCGGATTCCCTTGTAGGAGTTCAGCACGATCACGGGAGCCGCCATCAGCACGACCGCCAGGACCTTGGCAGCGAAGCCGATTCCGTACAGAAAGGTTATCAGCGGAATTAAGGCCGCCATCGGTGCACTCTGCACGATTATGAAAACCGGTAGAGTAAACCACTCGAAGGTTCGATACAGGCCCATGAGGATTCCGAACAGAATTCCGGAGGTGCCGATAATGAGGATCCCCACCCCAAGGGGTTGCAGGGTCACACCGAAAGCGGTCAGCAGCGTTCCGTCTGCGATCATGCGGAAGAAGGCCACGGCGGTTGCGCTGAATGTCGGAAAGGCGATGCTGATGGGTTTTCTGCCCGCCAGCTCCCAAGCCCCGAACACGACTACCAGGGACAGCAGCTTCCAGAGAAACCGCGGATTGAAGCCAGTTTTTTGCTGCGTGCTCATACTGCGTCTACCTCGACGTGTGGAAACGATAGGACTCTACCCCCTGCTTCAGCAAGCAGGGGGTAGAAATTGAATTACAACCAGGTCTCTTACTTCACCACGTCGTTGATCGGTTTCAGGTACCAGAAATCCTCGACCTTGAGGCTGGCAGGGTCGCCCTGAATCTGCCCGGATACACCATAAAAATCGAAATCCTGTTTGGCCGCACGGGCGCCTCCCCCGTCTTCGGGGAACATGTGGCCTTTGACGGCCAGCTCGTAGAAGGGAAGGATCTCTGGTTCCAGCTCCGCCGGAAGATCCGGAATCAAGTTGTACTTCTTCCTCTGCTCGAGGACGTAGCCGGGGTCCTTGTCGATGGCTTTGATGGTGTTGACCAGCTCCTCAACCAGAACACGCACCACCGTCGGGTTGGCTTCCAGGAAGTCCATGTTGGCATACAACGCTTCATCGCTGGCCGTTATGTCGCCCATCGGCAGCACCTTGAATTTCCCCGGGGCTTCCTTCATCAGGATATCCTTGTTGTAGGAATCGAGAATCGTGGCCTTGATGTTGCCCTGCAGCATGGCCAGGGCCCGTACCTCAGAGCCCGGTACATAGCTGATCTTTCCGTACTTGATCCCGTTTTTCATGGCCATCAGGTTGGCGATCCCCAGAGTCCCGGATGTGCGGGAGTGCACCACTATCTCCTGACCGTCCAGGTCTTTCCAACTGTTGTAGTATTCGGTGTTCACCACCGGGAAGAACAGCAGGGTGCTGAGCTGGAAGAAGATGCGAATCGGGGCATTTACGTTCTGAATCAGAGCGTAGGGCGTGCCGATCCCGATGTCCGACTGGCCGTTGACGACCGCCTGGGCAGCGACATCTTCAGACTTGAAGGAAACCATCTCCACACCGATTCCCCTCTCCTTTACCTTTTCCAGTGCGATCAACAGGTGCAGGGTCTCAACGGTTTCGATATCACCAAGGGCCAGGTTGATCTTTGTGACCTCGCCGGCTGCCGATTCCGTCTCACCGCCGGCAAACACAGGCAGAGCTACCAAGATCAGTCCGAGTAACGCCAGAATCGATACGAGTCGCGTTACATTCCGCGCAGGTCGAAGATTTGTCTTCATTTTGACCTCCTCTATTTTTTTCTCTCCGCTAACAGCGGAGCTCATTTGTGTTCATGAAGGATTAGCCCATCGTATTCCTCGCCGTCAATAAAGGCCTCCACCACGACCGGCCCCTCCGCGGCAAAGGCTTCTTTGAGCGCAGCTTCGTATTCGGACAGGTTTCCCGCCGAAATCACGGGCACTCCGAATATAGCTGCCGCAGAGCTGTACTGCTGGCCGTGGAGGAAGGTTCCATATCTCGGGAAACCTTTGCGTTCCTGCTTGATCCGGATCAGCTCCAGGCGCCGATCCACCAGTACCAGGAAGACGATATGAAGTCCCAGCCGCAGGGCGGTAGCCATCTCCCCGGCCATCATCAAGAATCCGCCGTCTCCGGTGACGCAAACCACCGGGCGATCGGGCCAGCAGAGCTTGGCTCCGATTGCCGCCGGCACGCCATAGCCCATCGAGGACCAGCCATTGGTCATGATCTGCAGGTTCGGTCCCGGGGTACGCCACTGCTGGCCGATCAGGTGGGTGTGGGCTCCGACATCACAGGTCATCACCCCCTGTTCCGGAAGCATTTTGCGCAGCATATCCAGGGCGGCCACCGGGCCAAATCGGTTCCCATTGGGGGTCAGCTGTTGAAACATACGCGTTCGCCGCGCCGCCAGAGCCTCGAAATCCCAGTCCTTGTCTTGTGGTTCCGATTCGGCCAGGGCCTCGAGAGCCGGAGCTATCTCGCCGATCACTTCCAGAGCGACCGTATAAAGCTTCCGGTCCACATCGGCCGCCACCGTGTCGACGTGAATGAGGGGGACTTTGGGCAGCCAATCCTCATAGTTGAATTCGATCGGATCGTAACCGACGCCGATGACCAGATCCGCCTGCCGGTTCGTCTGCGCCACGATGTCACTCAGGGCGTGGAAGAGCACTCCCGCGTAGGCCGGATGATCTTCCGGGAGCAGTCCTTTGGCCATGGGCGTCAAAACCACCGGAACTCCGTGCTTCTCGGCAATTGATCGAATCAATTCCCCGGCTTTGCTTCGAACCGCGGTCAGCCCTACCGCCAGCAGCGGGCGGCGCGCTTGCGCGAATAAATCCACAAGCGCGGCTATGGAATCCGGATCCGGGGCATTGCCCATAGCTGCATCGGGAGGTCCGAAGGCGTTACCCTGTGCAGGTTTGTCCCCGATATCCGCCGGAACTCCGATGTGGACCGAACCGGGAACTCCGGAGGTTGCGACCTCCACCGCTTTGCGCAAGGTTTCTCCCACCCGATCTTCCGAGAGCCGGGTGGTCCACTTGGTAATCGGGCGAAACAGAGCCTGATGATCGATGGCCATCTGGGTCGTGCGTCCCAGCATGGAATCCGGGGGTTCGGTGGTAAATGCGATCAACGGTGATCGGTCCAACAGTGCCCCGCCCACACCGGTGCTCAGATTGGTCGCTCCGGGACCCAGGGTTCCGTAGCAAATACCGGGTATACCCGTAAGCCGGCCGGAGACCTCGGCCATGAAACCGGCGCTGGCTTCGTTGCTGACCAGAACGAACTCCAACCCCGCCGTCTCAAAGGCATTCATGAAGGTGGTCCAGGGACCGCTGGGAATGCCAAATACATAGCGCGCCCCGATCTGTTTCAAGAACTCGGCTATCTGGTCAGCAATTTTCTTCACGGGTTCCCGTTGTCCTCACAGCATTCGTTCGTTTAAAAATGTTATTGTTGACGGTTATTGTCAACAATATTCATATTAACACTCGCCTTAGCACCCGAATTTCAGTAGCCTTTGGAGCTCCCCGACGACGTGCCGTTCGGCGCGTTGTTCGAGCAGGAAATGATCCGGTGCATCCTATAAAATGTAGAATATATTCTATAAAATGTCAATTGTTTCTGAAAAATGTGTTATACTAATACAAACGATATGAGGTGATTTCGTGGGCAAAAAAACGGTTTTGAAATCGATACGGGACCAGATCTATGAGGCAATCCAGGAGTCGATCGTCAACAACTCGTACAAACCCGGGGAAGAACTGCAAATCGACCGCCTGGCCGAGGAGTTCGGGGTGAGCACCACTCCGATTCGGGAAGCCCTCATTCGCCTGGAAAGCAGCGGGTTGGTTAATCTAATCCCGAACAAAGGAGCTAGAGTAACCGCTTTCAGGGAAGAGGATATTCGGGATACCTGGGAAATCCGAAAACTTCTCGAACCGTATGCCGCCGGGCTGACCGCCGCGCTGGATGTAAACCTCGAAATCCAAGAGCTGAATGCGGCCTTCGAAACACTGGAGAAGGGAACGCAGGACGGAAATCTGTACATCCAATCCGATATCCGTCTTCATGAGCTCTTGTACACCCACCTTTCCAACGAGCTGCTGAAAGAAACCCTGCATAATATTCTGCAACGCTCGATGCGGATGCGCTATTTTGCCGAGGACGTGTCCAAGATGCACGACCAGGTCGTGCAGGAGGTGATCAGCGAGCACAAACGGATCCTTCAGGCTCTCACAGCCCGAGATCGTGACCGAACCATCGAGGCGGTACGCCGGCACATCGAAAACGGGGAACGGCGCGCTTTGCTGGCCATCAAGTTGAGAACTGAGAATAGAAAGGACCGAACATGAGCGAAGGCAAAAAGATATCCATGAAAGACGGAACCCTCCAGGTTCCGGATCGACCGATTGTTCCGTTCATCGAAGGGGACGGAACCGGATCCGATATCTGGGCCGCTGCGGTCCGCGTCTTCGATGCCGCCGTGCAGAGCAGCTACGGTGGCAGCCGCACGATCGTCTGGAAGGAAGTTCTGGCCGGGGAAAAAGCGTACAAAGAAACCGGAAGCTGGCTTCCCGATGAAACCGTGGAGGCTTTCAGGGAACACCTGGTAGGCATCAAGGGCCCATTGACCACACCGGTCGGCGGCGGCATGCGCAGTCTCAACGTAGCGCTGCGGCGTATCATCGATCTGTACGCCTGCGTGCGCCCGGTTCGCTGGTTCAGGGGGGTTCCCAGCCCGGTAGTCCATCCCGAACAGGTCGACATGGTTATTTTCCGGGAAAATACGGAAGACGTGTATGCCGGAATGGAGTTAGAACAGGGCAGTGCGGAAGCGGCCAAATTGATCGACTTCTGTAAGAAGGAGTTCGGCTGGCAGATCCTTCCCGACTCCGGAGTCGGATTGAAGCCGATCAGCATAACCCGTTCTCACCGCCTCATTCGGGCGGCGATCAACTATGCAATAGAAAACAACCGTAAAAGCGTAACCCTCGTGCACAAGGGCAACATCCAGAAGTACACGGAAGGGGCGTTCATGAAGTGGGGCTACCAGCTGGTGAAGAAAGAGTTCCCCGATCGCTGCCTCCCCTGGGATGAAGTCAAGGGAAAAGTACCGGAAGGCAAAATCCTGATCAAAGATGTCATCGCGGATATCTTTCTGCAGCAGGTGCTGACACGGCCGCGGGAGTTCGAAGTGATCGCGACCACCAATCTTAACGGTGACTACGCCTCGGATGCCCTGGCTGCCCAGGTCGGGGGAATCGGCATCGCACCGGGGGGGAACATCAACTACATCACCGGTCACGCCGTTTTTGAGGCGACCCATGGTACCGCCCCAAAGTACGCCAATCAGGATAAGGTCAACCCGGGCTCGGTGATTCTTTCCGGAGAGATGATGCTTCGCTACATGGGCTGGAAGGAGGCGGCGGATCTGATCGTCAAAGGGCTGGAGACGACCATCACCAACAAGACCGTTACCTACGATTTCGCCAGGCTCATGGAGGGCGCGAAGCTGCTGAAGACTTCGGAGTTCGGCTCCGAGATCATCGCCAATATGTAGAGCGACCGATGTTGGGCTCCAACATTCACCCGCAAAGAATACAATAGTTCGAGGAGGTGAAGCATGCGCGTGCTGGTTATCGGTGCAAGTGGAACCATCGGGAAGGCCGTCGCTGCATTGTTGCATCCCGACCACGAGGTTCTTGAGGCCTCCCGCTCCACTGAAATTTCCATCGATATAGAAGACGCTGATTCGATTCGCTCCGCCTTTGAGCGACTCTTCCCCCTGGATGCGATCGTGGTCGCCGCCGGAAGCGGTCCCTTCGCTGCGCTCGATGAGCTTGCTGAAGCCGACTTCTACACCGCCATCCGGAGTAAACTAATGGGCCAAGTGAACGTCGTTCGATTGGCCAGGGATGCGCTGCGCGAGGGTGGATCCATTACCCTGACCGCCGGAATCCTATCCCGAAGGCCATGGCCGGGAAGCGCTCCCGTTGCTATGGTAAACGGCGCGCTGGAGAGTTTCGTACGGGCCGCTGCCGTCGATCGCAATGGTCGGCATCGCATCAACGTCGTGAGCCCTCCTCTGATAGCCGAGACGGCCAGGAAGCGGGGCCTGAGCGAAAGGGGAGTTCCGGTCCGGGAAGTGGCGAAGGTGTACTTAGAGGCGATCGTCGGGGATGGCACCGGCCGGGTGCTTACCGGCCAGGTGCTTACCGGCAGCTGGGCGTAGCAGAGGTCTACGAGAGCTCCCGGTACGGCTCCCAGAACCGAAGCGCGATATACTTATCCTCCCCCTTGAAAAAGAAACGGATTACTTCCCCCGTGTATTCCCGGTCCGGCTTGTTTTTCACTTTCAGCACGAATACCGCATCTCTGCCCAGGGTTTCCGTCGACACCTTGTCATGATCTGAAGGCTCGATTCGAAACAAGGCACCGTCATCCGAGTAGTTGATCATCCGCGTCTTTACCTCCAGATCTTCCACCCAGAGGGCAACGGGCACGGTGAGGTCAATACGTTTGGCGTCTCTTCGTTCGAGCATCGGTTTCCCCTCGATGCCTCCATGCTAACTGGAACTCCCTCTGTTTGTACACCAATGATATGATTTTTTTGAACTTCTTGGTTGCCGCAACGGAACCGGAATCGATCGAGATACCCGCCTCCGCCAGGTGAGCTGCGCACAGCCTACACCACGGCGTAGCCCTGGGCTTGGATCGCCTGCTTGATGGTTTCCAGGGACAGCTTGCTCTCCTCGAACTCGACGGTGGCCGTGTTATTTTCCAGACTGACCTCCACGGAACCTACCCCCTCCAGGGAGCTTACCGCCTTGGTGACCGCCATCTTGCAGTGAGCACAGCTCATTCCCTCTACATTGAGAATCTTACGGATCATTTGCGAGCTCCTTGTTTCACACGAAATCTGTTCAAACTCAACGAGTTGCTTACTACCGATACGGAGCTGAAGGCCATGGCCGCACCGGCAATGATCGGATTGAGCATGCCGAACGCTGCGATCGGTATTCCGATCGTGTTGTAGAAAAAAGCCCAAAACAGGTTCTGTTTGATCTTGCGCATCGTCCGCTGGGACAGCTGGATCGCCGCCGCCACACTCATTAGATCTCCGTTCATCAGGGTGATATCCGCCGACTCCATGGCGATGTCCGTACCCGTTCCCATGGCCATGCCGATATCCGCGGTAACCAGCGCCGGAGCATCGTTGATCCCGTCTCCTACCATGGCTACGATCTTTCCCTGCTTGCGGATCTGTTCAACCGCCTGGGCCTTGCGTTCCGGGAGCACCTCAGCCATGATATGATCCACCCCGACTTCCCGGCCGATAGCCTCAGCGGTCCTGCGGTTGTCACCGGTTATCATGTACACCTCCAGGCCCATGGCTTTCAGCGTCTTGACGGCTGTGCGGGAACCGTCCTTGACCCTGTCCGCGACCGCCAGCAGCCCCTGCACCTCTCCGTCCACCGACAGAAGCATGACTGTTTTCCCTTCGGCCTCGAGCGTTGCGATCCGATCCTCGACCGCTTCGAGGGAGAGGCCGGCCTCACTCAAAAAGCCGCGGGTTCCGACCAGGACCGTGTGGTCATCGATCACGGCCCGCACCCCCTTACCGGGAGCGGCTTGGAAGTCGTGGGCTTCTCCAATTTGATCCAGCTCCCGACGGGCTGCTTCGGCAATCGCGATCCCCAGCGGATGCTCGGAGTTCTTCTCCGCAGTCCCTGCCAACCGCAATAGATCGATCCGGCTCCACCCGTTGAGGGATACTATATCCGTGAGAGAGGGTTCACCTAGGGTAATTGTCCCTGTTTTGTCGAACACGATTGCATCAAGCTTGTGGGCAAGCTCCAGACTCTCGCCGCTGCGGATCAACACTCCGTTCTCCGCCCCTTTGCCGGTGCCTACCATGATCGCCGTGGGTGTGGCCAGCCCCATGGCACAGGGACAGGCAATCACCAGAACAGCCACCGCGCTGATCAAACCCATGGTGAGGTCTCCCGCCGCCAGCAGCCAGATCAGAAAGGTCACTGCGGCAACACCGAGCACGGCGGGCACGAAAATCCCGGCAACCCTGTCGGCTAAGCGCTGTATCGGTGCCTTGGACCCCTGGGCTTCCTCCACAACCCGGATAATCTGGGCCAAGATCGTATCCCTACCGACCTTGGTCGCCTTGAAGGTGAAGGCTCCGTAGGTGTTGATCGCGGCACCGATGACGGTATCCCCCTTCGTCTTCTCCACGGGGATGCTTTCTCCGGTGATCATGCTTTCATCCACAGCGGAGGATCCCTCCAGGATCTCACCATCCACCGGAATTCTTTCCCCCGGCCGTACCAGCACGGCCTGACCGACCTCAAGCTCGGTAATGGGGATATCAATCTCCTCACCTTCCTTCAAGACACGGGCGGTTTTCGGCTGCAGTCCGATCAGACGTTTGATCGCCTCCGAGGTTCTGCCCTTGGCCGCCGCCTCGAAAAGTTTCCCGAGCAGGACCAAAGTAATAATGATCGCCGATGCTTCGAAGTACAGGGCCGGATTCTGCCCTGCCGGGAGGCTGCGGAAGAAACCATTGTAGATGCTGTACAAGTAGGCGGCGCTGGTTCCCAGGGCCACCAACACATCCATGCTGGGGCTTCCCGACCTTATGCTCTTGAAGGCGTGCTTGTAAAAGCGATAGCCGATGACAAATTGAACCGGCGTGGCCAGGGCCAGCTGTACAACCGGGTTGTGCAGAAACATCAGAGCTTCTATTCGAAAGATCCCTGCAAACATGGCCACCAGCAGAGGGAAGCTCAGGATGGCGGATACGATGAAGCTCAGGCGCAGTTTCCGGATTTCCCGCTGACGGAGTTCCTTCTCCTTATCGGTACTGTCGGATAGGGCTCCCGAATCTGTATCCTGGCTTGCTTCAATAACCGCATCATAACCAAGATCCCTGATCAGCCGCTCGAACCGGCCGTCTTCGATCACGCCGGGGTCGTACTCCACCGTCGCTCTCTCCGTGGCCAGGTTGACGGAAGCCTGACTTACTCCCGCGACATTTTTCAATCCTTTTTCGATGCGCAGGGCACAGGTGGCACAGGTCATTCCCGTGACGGCAAAAGTTGCACGCTGGGTTTGGTCACTCATAGGTCCTCCATGAGGCACGCCGGAGGGCTGCTGAACTGCTCGATTCTCGTTCATTCAGCCGGCTTGCTAGCGGGACATCCTGCCGATCGTCCGCATCAGCTCATCGATCACCTGGTAGCGTCCCTCCTCGATCTGATCCACGACACAGCTGCGGATGTGCGCCTCCAGCAGTCCTTTGCGGACCCCGCTGAGGGCTGCTTCCACCGAGGTGATCTGATTCAGTATGTCGTCGCAGTAGACATCGGATTCGACCATCCGGGCGATCCCACGAATCTGGCCTTCGATCCGACGCAAACGGTTCACCAGACTCACCTTTGTCTGCCCGGGATGATGGGCCTTTCGGACGATGTCTCTTTGTTCCAATAATCCGCTCATATAGGGTACCCCTCTATGGTATATAAGATAATTTGTATTACTAATATTGTCAAGAATAAATCGAATTGTTTGCTTCCTTGCTTGCTATCGAATCGAAATCATGACAAGGTGGGATTCATGACCCGCGCCCGGCATTCACCCGGGGCAGATCGCATATTTCTGCCCTACATCCTGCGGCAGTTCCGAAAGACTTTTCACGGCCTGTACTTTCTCGGTCCTGTACCGGCAATCGATCCCGCCCTCCCGCTGCTGGTCACCCCCAACCACAGCACCTGGTGGGACGGTTTTTTCTTCTACATCCTCAACAAGAGGCTTTTCAGGCGCACAGGCTATCTGATGATGCTGGAGGAGCAGCTGTCCAAATACGGCTTCTTCAGCCGGATCGGCGCCTTCGGAATCGAGCCGGGCCTCCCCCGCAGGTCATACGAGGCCCTCAGGTACTCCGCGGAATTGCTCAGGGACCCGGAAAACGCCCTCTGCATTTTTCCTCAAGGTGTCTTGCGTTACTCCGGCGTTCGACCGCTGGAGTTCCAGCGCGGCCTGGGGTACATCCTCAAGCTGTACGGCGGCGACGTAAATCTGCTGCCCCTGGGAATTCGCTGCGAGTTTCTCATCGACCAGCGTCCCGAGGCTTTCTTCATGGCCGACCGGGTCTATCGGGTGAATCACCAGACTTTTCAGGGCATAGAGTGGCTCGAGCAGCACGAGGAGGCTCTTATAGACAGACTCTATCAGGCTATACTGGCGGGCGACAAAGGCAGGGTCGTGGTCAGGGGACGGGAGCCGATGAACCTACGCTGGGACGTTCTGCTCGCCCGGCTCAGACCGGGGAAGAAACGGGGAGGCTCAAAGCGCAGCAGCTCAGCCTCAGAGTGAATGCTCATTGATGATCTCCTGCAGCCAGGTGTTTCCGGGAAAGATCTCCTGAGCCTGGTCGATGTACTTCCGGGCTGCCGGGGCATTGTTGCTCTCCGCGTAGGAAATTCCCAGCCAGACATTGACCGAAAATCTATCCAGGGGCTCCAGTCCGCTGGTCCCCTCGATCTGGTGCAGAATCTCCCGCGCCGTTTTTTCGTTCCCCCCTGCGATAGCCGGAGCATTCTTGTAGTACAGGGCCAGATTGAGCCTTGCCTTGATGTTGCCGGGATCCAGGTCCAGAGCTTTCTCGGCATACTCCCGCACCGTTGGACCGTACTGCATCTTGTACAACATCCCGTTGTACATCAGCAATTGGGCCTGGGTATCGGCCAGCAGCCGATATCCATCGCTGAACTCGCCGCAGCTTAAGGAACGTTCGGCCAGCTCAAACCCTTGGGTGAATCTTCGTTCCGCTTCTTTCGAGCGTCCCTCCCCCTGCTCGACGAATCCGAACAGATAGGCGGCCTGGGCCTGCCAGTAGTCCCGCTCGCAGGACTCCTTCATCTCTCCAAAAGCCTCCAGGCCGCCGTCCAGAAGCTCCCGCAGCGTGGCCCGGGGCAGGCTCTCATTGAACAAACCCTCGGTGGCGCGTTCCAACAGGATCTTTCCGTCTTCCAGGCCGTCGGCTGAAAGAGGTGCGACCGCGAACAGCACGAACAAGCCAAAGATCACCGCCGACCGGTTTGACGTCGCAGATTTCATAATGCTGGTTCCCTTTTTGCAGGGTTGAAAATACGAAGGTCGGGATCCATGGTCAAGAATAACATCCATGCAACTTTCTTGACCCCCGGACACAGCGGTGGTAGCTTAACGAAAAAGCATGACCATTGCCGTACTCGCCCTTTTGACTCTCATCTGGCTTCTGCCTTTCGTGTTTCTGTGGAAAATACCCTACCCTTCGCGGGAGGGCATCTCGCAGGGAAGCGTTACGACCCGGTCGGTATCGGTCATCATCCCCGCACGAAATGAAGAGCTGACCCTTCCCGCTCTGCTCGAATCCCTGAAACGGCAGGAAACCGGCGTCTCCGAAGTCATTGTTGTGAACGACCACTCCGAAGATGCCACGGCTCGAATTGCAGCTCGATACGGAGCTAGGGTGATCGAGGCCGCCCCCCTTCCGGAGGGCTGGTTGGGAAAACCCTGGGCCTGCTGGCAGGGAGCCCGGCGGGCAGGCGGGGAGATATTCGTGTTTCTCGACGCGGACACGCGTATCGAAGAGGGGGGGATGCGGAAGATCCTGTGCTCGTATCTGCAGAGCGGCGGATTGCTGTCCATTTGGCCGTATCACCGCATGAAGCGCCTCTACGAACGGCTCTCGGCTCTGTTCAACATCATCATCATGGCCAGCATGGGCTCCTTCACCATCCGCGGGGGAAAAGCCCGCAACCTTGGAGCCTTCGGGCCCTGTGTGGTTTGCTCCAGAAACGACTATTTCACTGTGGGGGGTCACGAGGCGGTACGGGGGGCTATTCTGGAGGACGTGGCCCTGGGGCAGATGTTCGATCGCGCCGGTTTGGAACTTCACAATTTCGGCGGCAAGGAAACGATCTCATTTCGTATGTACCCTGCCGGTATTGGCTCTCTGATTACGGGATTCAGCAAGGGAATGGCCTCAGGGGCTCAGGCGGCCACTCCCAAAATCCTCATCCCGATCATCTGCTGGGTCGCGGGAGGATTCGTGGTATCCTTCTGGCTGCTGATCCTGCTGCTCGGTTCGAACCTTGAGGCGGCGGCTCCGTGGACGGTGCTCCATGTTCTGTACATCCTGCAGATCTACTGGATTCTCTCACGTATGGGCAACTACGGCTTGTACACCGCATTGCTGTATCCCGTTCCATTCGTGTTTTTTGCGGCGGTGTTTATCATATCCCTGCGAAGGACTTTCTTTCTGCGCCAAGTAAGCTGGAAGGGACGAAAGATCGATATCGAGAGGTAACGCCATGGAAAAACGAAAAGGTCCGATCGCAAGCATCATCATGAAGCGGCTGGGTGGAAATCGACTCCAGGTTAACTTCGTGGATCCAAGATTGCCCGAAAAAATCCGGCGGGAAAGATCGGTTGCGGTGATCGGAGGGGGTATCGCCGGTCTGACCGCGGCGGCAGTGCTCTCCGAGCGGGGATTGCGGGTGACGCTGTACGAGAGCAACGATTACCTGGGCGGCAAGATCGGCTCCTGGCCGGTTCGGTTCAAGGCCGGATTCCACACCCGGGTCGAACACGGCTTCCACGCCTTCTTCAGGCAGTACTACAACCTGCGGGAGTTTTTGGATCGGATCGGATCCGGCAAGTATCTCATCCCGATCGAGGATTACCTGATCTCCACTCTGGATCACGGAAACTACGGCTTCAGAGGGATCAAGACCACCCCGGCGCTGAACATGCTCTCCATGGCCAAACACAAGGTCTACAAGCTGGGCGACATGATGAAGAATCCCGAGTCCCGGCGCCTTCTGGCCTTTCTGCAGTACGATGCGGAAAAGACTTTTACCAGGTTCGACAACCTGTCCTATCAGCAGTTCGCCGAACTGGCGGGGCTTCCCCCCGAAATGCGGGTGATCTTCAGCACCTTCACCAGGGCTTTCTTCGCAGAGTCCCATCTGATGTCCATGGCGGAAATGATCAAGAGTTTCCACTTCTACTTCCTGAGCAACGATCTGGGTTTGATCTACGATGTGCTTCGGGATGACTTCGAAACCACCTTTCTCACCCCGGCCAGGAAATACCTGGAGAAACGGGGCGTCAGGATCCAAACGGGCAAACCGGTAAAGCGGCTGCAACGCCGGGGAGAGGGATTCGCCGCGGGGCGGGAAGCATTCGACTATGCCGTCTTGGCCGCCGACGTTGTGGGCAGCAGATCCATCGCTGAAAGCTCCGGTTTTATCCAGGAGGAAAACCCGGGCAGCTTTCAAAAACTCTCCGGCTTGAAAGCCTCCCAGCGCTACTCGGTACTGCGCCTCTGGATGGACCGGGGTCTGGAACACGACCTTCCCTTCTTCATCTTCACCGACCGGGTCAAGCTCCTCGATTCGATTTCCCTGTACCACAACCTGGAGGATGCTTCGGCCGAATGGGTGAAAAAGACAAGAGGCGGTGTGTTCGAGCTGCACTCCTACGCCGTGCCGGATGACGTTCCGGGCAAACCTGAGATACGGAAGCAATTCCTCGATGAGCTGTACGCCTATCTCCCGGAGCTGAAAGCCGCTAAGATCCTCTACGAGTACCATCAGCTGCGGGAGGATTTCACCGCTTTCCACACGGGGCTGTACGCCGAGCGGCCGACCCATGATCCGGAGATCAACAATCTCTATCTGGCCGGCGACTGGGTCAAGCTGCCCTATCCGGCCATGCTGATGGAGGCGGCCACCACCTCCGCCCTCCTGTCGGCAAATGCCATTTTGGCAAACGAGGGTTTGAGACCGGAGCCGATCTTTTCGGTTCCGCTGAAAGGGCTTTTCGCCAGGCGATAGCGAAGCGAACATGGGAAAAATCCGCGATAGAGCTCGTGAGGCAAAACCGGTCAATCCCCTCTTCTATATCTTCGCTTCAATATTCATACGCCCGCGGTTGCTCAGGCTGTTCAACCTTCAGCCGCTGAACAAGGTGGTCGTCCCTTTTTTGAACGGGCCCGCCATCCTGGTCGCCAATCACGTCAACTTCTTCGATCCTATCTGGATCTACATCGTGCTCGACAGGCCGATGCATTTCGTGGCCACCGAAGAGCTGTTCCAGGGTAGAATCGTAAGCTTTCTAGTGCGTTTGTTCGGAACCATCCCATTTCGCAGGGCTGCCCGGGATTTTCAATCGATCAGGCTCATTATCGAGCTGCTTCGAGCCGGGGGGGTTGATCGCTATCTATCCCGAAGGGGTCCGCAGCTGGGACGGCACCAACTATCCCGTTATTCCGAAAATCGCCCGCATCATTCGGCGGGTGAAGGTACCGGTTTTCTCCTGCCGGCTCGAAGGCGCATATCTTCACTTTCCCCGCTGGGCCGATAAGTGGCGACCGCTTCGGGAATACAGAAGATAATCTATCGTTGCCCGAACTGTCAGAGTGTTGAGAGCCTCAAAGCCGTGGAACCCCTGTCGACAAATCAGGTGGAATGCCAGAGCTGTTTTGCTGCCTGGGAGGTCGATCTGGGCAGTCGGTTGACACCGATAGATGGAGAGGGGCGTGCAGCCGAGGAGCCAAGAACAGTGGCGGAGATCTACCGCCAGATCAAACGCCTGCCTCTGAAACCAATCCGTTCCAACCTGATCCGTCTGGAGGAGGGAGAGAAGCTCTTCCTGGCCAGCCGGCCTCACTTTCTGTACAGGGAAAAACACTATCCAAACATGCGGATTTTCGGCTTCGGCCGAGCCTTTCTCACGGATAGACGATTCACTTTCACGGTCGGCTGAAGCTGAGGGGGAAAGTTCGCGTGTCCATCCCCTTGGAGGATATAGAAGCGATCACCGTCGAACCGGTCGACAAGCTTCACTTCATTCATCAGAAGGTACTGTACAGAATACCGGTTCGGCGAGAAAGCCCGGTGAAGTGGTTCGATTATCTGCGGCAGCTCAGCGAGCTGCGCAAAGAAAGCCCGGCTTCCTCAGCGTCGCTGTCCTAATCCCCCACCCAGCGATCGAAAAGCTCGTCCAGCTGACAGTCGCAGGCCTCCTCGGCGGCGGTCTCGAATTCGAGCGAGTCGAC
>CAZPQC010000032.1:0-6863 GCA_964588525.1 uncultured Spirochaetaceae bacterium | reverse complement strand
GCCCGCTGGGAGCCCGCCGCCACTTCACAGACAATTCGCTTTCCATTGCCACGGATTGCCTCTTCCTGTTCTTCCCGCCGGCCAGTATAATGCATACCTCGCTATGTACAAGAAGATCGACAATGACGGACTAAAGGAGCTCCGGGGAATCCTGGACAACGGGAACCTCCTCACTCCTGAGGACGACCTGGATGCCTACGCCCACGATGAGGTCGCTGAGCTCTGGCACCTTCCCGAGGCGGTGGCTCGGGTCCGGTCGACCGAACAGGTCTCGGAGATCCTCAAGCTGGCCCAGATCAAACGCTTCCCGGTCACTCCCCGCGGTGCGGGTCAGGGCTTGAGCGGCGGGGCGGTACCCGTGTTCGGCGGCCTGGTGCTGTCCCTGGAAAAGATGGACAAGATCCTGGAAATCGACGAAGAGAACCTGATGGTCGCCGTCGAACCGGGGTTGATTACCGGCAACCTGCACCGGGAGGTGGAGGCGGCAGGATTGTTCTACCCGCCGGATCCGGCAAGCCTCGATTCCTGCTCGATCGGAGGGAACATCGCCGAAAACGCCGGCGGTCCCCGGGCCATTAAATATGGAGTGACCAAGGATTATGTGAACGGTCTGCAGGCCGTCCTTCCCAGCGGTGAAGTCATGGAGCTGGGAGCCAAGGTGATGAAGAACGTCACCGGATACAATCTGATCCAGCTGCTCACCGGCTCCGAGGGGACCCTGGCCGTGGTGACCCGGATTCTTCTCCGCCTGCTGCCCAAACCCGAGCAGCGGGTGGATCTGCTCGTCCCCTTCAACGACTTCCAGGCAGCCGGCCAGTCGGTGTCGGACATCATCAAAGCCCGCATCGTGCCGGTGGCGCTGGAGTTTATGGAGCGTGACAGCCTCCTGGCCGTGGAACGGCTGACCGAAAAGGAGGTTCCTTTCAGAGAGGCCGCGGCGCATCTGCTGATCACTCTGGATGGCAACGACACGAATCAGATCGACCGTGACTACGAGAGGATCGGGGAGATCTGTTTGGGAAACGGGGCCGTCGACGTGTTGGTGGCCGACAATCCCCAGATGCGGGATCGCCTGTGGGAAACCCGCAAGTTGATAATCGAGGCGCTTCAAAACCTGAGCCCGCAACACATCATGGACACCCAGGACATCGTAGTGCCCCGCACCCAACTGCCCCGGCTGCTTCCCAGGATCAAGGAGATTGGGGAGCGCTATCAGCTCCCGGTCATAAGCTTCGGCCACGCCGGTGACGGGAACGTGCACGTCAACATCATCAAGGACGTCGCCGAAGATGTGTGGAAAACCCGGGCGCCGAAGGCCGCCGAAGAGATCTACCGGCTGGCGGTGTCCCTGGGGGGCATGGTCACCGGAGAGCACGGGATCGGCTTGACGCGGAAATCCTTCCTCTCCCTGGGAATCGACCAGGCTCAGATCCGGATGATGCGCGGGATCAAAGAAGATTTCGATCCGACGGGCATCCTCAACCCGGGAAAGATCTTCGGCTAAAGCACGTCCTTCAGTGCGTTCACCAGCCTCTCGACGTTTTCCTCCCGGGCGGTGTGTCCCATCACGCCGATGCGCCAAATTTTTCCGGCCAGGGGACCCAAACCGGCACCGATTTCGATCTTGTGCTTGCCGCGCAGGCCGCTGCGCACCGCGGCATCATCCACACCTTCAGGGATCTTAACGGCGTTGAGCATGGGCAGGCGGTGGGGCTTGTCGACCAGAAGCTCCAAACCGAGCTCCCCCAGGCCTTTGACCAACCTCTGGTGCACCTTCAGGTGGCGTGCAAACACCTTCTCCATGCCCTCCTCCATAACCAGCAGCAGGGACTGATACAGACCGTAGAGCATGTTCATCGGCGCGGTGTGGTGATAGGAACGCTTTTCGCCGCCCCAGTATTTGCCTATCAGGTCGATATCCAGGTAGAAGCTCGGTGTCTTGGATTTTCGAGCGGCTATCACCTTCACCGCTTTCTCGGAAAAGGTCACCGGAGCAAGTCCGGGAGGGCAGGACAGACACTTCTGGGAACCGCTGTACAGGCCATCCACCCCCCACCCGTCCACGTCGACCTCGATGCCGCCCAGGCTGGTGACCGCGTCCAGCAGATAGAGGGATTCAGAACCCTTGAGCAGCTTGCCGACTTCGGCGCCGGGATTGCGCACACCCGTGGAGGTCTCGGCATGGACCATGGCCACGAGCTTGTAGCTCTTTTGTTTCAGCCGCTTCCGCACCTCCTCCGGCCGCACCGGAGTGCCCCACTCGAATTCCAGCACCTCCACCTCCGCGCCCAGGCGAGTGGCGATCTCCCGCATCCGGGTTCCGAACACCCCATTGATCAGGATGAGGATCGCATCTCCCGGTTCGAGCAGGTTTACCAGGCAGGTCTCCATTCCGGCCATACCCGTGCCGGAGACGGCCAGGGTCAGCTCATTGCGGGTTTTCATCAGCCGCTGCAGAAGCGCCTTGATCTGATCCATGATCTGGATGAAGTAGCTATCCATGTAGCCCAGGGTTCTACGACTCAAGGCACGATACACCTCCGGGTAGACACTCGACGGGCCCGGCCCCATCAATAACACATCTTCTATTCCGTCCAGCAGGTTCTTCATAGTGAGGCCATTATAGCCGGCGGCGGACCTGGTCTCAAGGGACTGAGCGGTTTTGGCACCGGCAACAAGCTCCGCCGAAACCGTTTTCACGGATACTCTTTTCGGCGATAATAGGAGCACAGGCTCGAGATCGAGAGGTGGAAGATGAAGCTAAACAAGGACATGCTGGTGTTCAAACCGGTCACCATCGGCGAATGGCCGGACATGCAGAGGCTCTTCGGACCCAACGGTGCCGACGGCGGCTGCTGGTGCATGTGGTGGCGGATCAAACGCTCCGAGTTCGATCACAACCACGGAGAGCCGAACCGTCGAGCCATGGAAGCGATCATCCGCAGCGGCGAGGTGCCGGGACTGCTCGCCTATCTGGACACCGAACCGATCGGTTGGTGTTCGGTTGCCCCCCGGGAGGCCTTTCCCGTGCTGGATCGCTCCCCGGTGCTGAAAAGGGTCGACGATCAGCCGGTCTGGTCCATCGTCTGCTTCTACATCGCCCCCAACTACAGACGAGGCGGGCTGACCCGCCTGCTCATCGAAGCGGCGATCAACTACGCCCGAAGTCGGGGCGCCACGATTGTCGAGGCCTACCCCGTGGATCCTGAAACGAGCCGGGTCGACCCCGGAGAGGCGTTCACCGGGCTGATCGACATCTTTCGCAAGGCCGGCTTCAAGGAGGTAGCCCGACGCTCGAAGCGCCGGGCTATTCTGCGCTACAGCGTCGCCTGAATTCAGCTTGGGCCGTGAACAGGAAAATTCGCATCGGCGCAACATGATCAGCGGGTTTTACTGAGCGAGTACCAATCCTCAACGCGGGCGATGACTTGGACCGAAATGGCCGCACACCGTATAATGCAGCCATGAACGTCAAAGAGATAGAGAAGAAGATCGCCACCGTCTCACATCTGGATATCGGACAGATGTACAACAACGACTTCCTGCTGACCTGGGACAGGACTGAAGAGGAAATCCGGGCGGTTCTCACCGTGGCGGAGATTCTGCAGGGAATGCGGGATACGAACATCTCCCCCAGGATCTTCGATTCCGGCCTGGCCGTGGCGATCTTTCGGGATAAGTCCACCCGAACCCGCTTCAGCTTCCTGAGTGCCGCCAACCTGCTCGGTCTGACCGCCCAGGATCTGGATGAAACCAAGACCCAGATCGCCCACGGGGAAACGGTGCGGGAAACGGCCAACATGATCTCCTTCCTCACGGAGGTCATCGGCATTCGGGACGACATGTACCTGGGCTACGGCCACAGCTACATGAAGGAGGTCTCCGAAGCGGTACGGGAGGGGCACCGGAAGGGGGTGCTGCCCCAGATCCCCACACTGGTCAACCTGCAGTGCGACCTGGACCACCCTACCCAGTCCCTGTCGGATCTGCTTCATCTGATCCATCAATTCGGAAGCCTCGAAGCCCTGCGGGGAAAGAAAATCGCCATGACCTGGGCCTACTCTCCCTCCTACGGCAAGCCTCTCTCGGTACCCCAGGGAGTGATAGGCCTGATGAGCCGATTGGGCATGGAGGTCCGCCTGTCCTACCCCGAAGGGTACTCTCTGATACCGGAGATCGAAGAGCTGGCCGCGACAAACAGCCGGGCTGCCGGGGGCACCTTCCACAGGTCCCACTCCATGGCCGAAGCCTTCACCGATGCGGACATCGTCTATCCCAAGAGCTGGGCGCCCTACGAGGTGATGCAGAGGCGCACCGAGCTGCTGAAAGCCGGTGATTCCCAGGGGCTCGACGAGTTGGAAGCGGAGTGCCTGGAGTTGAACAAACGATACCTCGACTGGGAGTGCGGCGAAGAGCTGATGAAACTTACAGACGAAGCCCTGTACCTGCACTGCCTGCCGGCGGATATCTCCGGGGTCAGCTGTGAACGCGGGGAGGTGTCCGCTCCGGTGTTCGAACGCTTCCGCCTGGCTACGTACAGACAGGCGGGCTACAAGCCCTACGTAATCGCGGCAATGATGCTCCTGAGCAAGGTCAAGAATCCGACTGCGGTGTTTTCAAGACTACTGCGGGACCACCGAACAGCCCGGGAAACTATTTGATATCCCGGTCAAGCATTATTACCTTAACAGCAATACACGCGAACGAGGAGACGAGGAATGAACGGTTCAGCCGGGGCGGAAGAGGTTCTCTGGAATCTCGGAGATCTGTACAGCGGCGGTGATGATCCCCAGCTGGAGAAGGATCTGTCCGAATCCAAGCAGAGGGCCGAGAGCTTCGCCTCCAGCTATCGAGGTCGAATCGCAGAGCTCGAGGCGGCCGAGCTGGCCGAGGCGATCGAGGAGTACGAGCGGATTCTGGAGCTTTCCGGAAAAGCGGGAACCTTCACCTACCTCAACTGGTCCACCAACACGGAGGACCCGGCCAGGGGAGCGCTGCTGCAGCGCCTCCAGGAGCACTCCTCCCGGCTTCAACAGGAGCTGCTGTTCTTCGAGCTGGAATGGGCCCACGTGGATGAGGATCGTGCCGGAAGGCTGTTGGCCGGCGCGGCATTGGCCAGCCACCGCTTTTGGCTGAGCCTGACTCGACGCTATCGACCCCACCTTCGCACCGAGGCGGAGGAGAAGATCCTGGCGGAGAAATCCGTTACCGGCCGCAGCGCCTGGATACGCTTCTTCGAAGAGGTGCACAGCGGCGCCCGCTACACCTTTGACGGCCAGGAGCTGCCCCAGCAGTCGATTCTGACGAAACTCTACGATCCGGACCGCGTCCAGCGGAAGCGGGCTTCCGAATCGTTTACAGCGGGTCTGCAGAACATGAGGCGGGTCAACACCTACGTGTTCAACAACCTGCTGGCCGACAAGGCTTCCGACGACAGGCTGCGGAACTACCCCACCTGGATCAGCGCCCGTAATCTGGCCAACCAGATAGACGATGCCACCGTCCAGGCCCTTGTGCAGGCCGTAACCGGCCGCTATGCAGTCGTGGCCCGCTACTACGCGCTGAAGAAGAAACTTCTCGGCCTGGACGAGCTGTTCGACTACGACCGTTACGCCCCCCTACCGCGCGCCGGCCGTCGCTACCAGTGGCGGGAGGCCAAGCAGATGGTACTGGACGCCTACGCGGGCTTCCTGCCGGAGATGGGCAGAATAGCCGAATCCTTCTTCTCGAAGAACTGGATCGATGCGGCGGTGCGGCCCGGTAAACGGGGCGGAGCCTACAGTCACGGTGCTGTTCCTTCGGTGCACCCCTACATCTTCATGAACTTCGAAGGCTCCCCCCGGCACGTCATGACCCTGGCGCACGAGCTGGGTCACGGGGTGCACCAGTACCTCTCCCGGAAACAGGGGATACTCCTGGCCGACACGCCTCTGACCACAGCCGAGACGGCTTCGGTGTTCGGCGAGATGCTGGTCTTCCAGAGGCTGATGTCGGTGGAGAAAGATCCGAAAATAAGGCTGTCCATGCTGGTGCAGAAAATCGAAGATACCTTTGCCACGGTGTTCCGGCAGACGGCCATGAACCGTTTCGAGGAGGCCATCCATACAGCCCGGCGCAGCGGCGGGGAGCTGACCACTGAGCGCTTCAGCGAATTGTGGATGGAAACTCAAGAAGCGATGTTCGAGGGATGCGTGACCCTCACCGACGCCTACGCTATCTGGTGGAGCTACATCCCCCACTTCATCCACTCACCGGGCTACGTCTACGCCTATGCCTTCGGAGAGCTGCTGGTATTGGCTCTGTACGCCCGCTATCAGGAGAGCCCGGAGGGCTTTCCCTCTGCCTACCGGGATCTGCTGGCCGCAGGCGGCTCCAACTGGCCGGAGGAACTGGTGCGGCCCCTCGGGGTCGACCTGAAGGACCCGGGTTTCTGGGACAAGGGTCTGGACATGATCGAGGAGTTCGTCGAGCAGGCCGAGGCCATGGCGGAGGCCTAGCAGCGGGAGCACCTGATCCTCAACTCCGGGGGAGACCTCGCTAGCCTGCCAGGGCCAGCAGCACTCCCGCCGCGATGGCGGAACCGAGCACGCCGGCCACGTTCGGGCCCATGGCGTTCATCAGCAGGAAGTTGGAAGGGTTGGCCCGCTGACCGACCTTCTGCGCCACCCGGGCGGCCATGGGAACGGCGGACACCCCGGCCGCACCGATCATGGGATTCACCTTTCCCCGGGTGATCACGTACATCAGCTTGCCCAGAAGCGTGCCGGCTGCGGTCCCTATAACGAAGGCCACCAATCCCAAGCCGATAATCATGATGGTCTTTACGGTCAGGAACTCCTCCGCCGACATCTTGGAGCCCACCG
>CAZPQC010000031.1:0-32321 GCA_964588525.1 uncultured Spirochaetaceae bacterium | reverse complement strand
GCGGGACGAGAGCGTCTTCGGGCACTACATCTCGATCGAGGACGATATGGCGGTGATAGTCAAGTACAGAAACGGAGCCACCATGAGCTACCACCTGACCGCCTACTCCCCCTGCGAAGGTTTTCGCATCAGTTTTAACGGTACTAAAGGACGGTTGGAGTATGAAGTGGCCGAAAAGTCGTATGTCTCCGGATCCCTGAAGGACATCAACCAGGGGCAGATCGTCGAAGAGCCCGTGAGAATTCTGCTCAGACCGCACTGGAATCAACCCGTATCCATCCCCGTGGAGCGGAGCTCCGAGGGGGGGCACGGCGGCGGGGACCGGCGCCTGTTGGAGGATCTGTTCCGTGGGGGAGAGCCGGATCCTATGTCCCGGGCCGCGGACCACCGCGCCGGGGCGCTGGCGGTTCTCACCGGCATCGCCGCCAACCGGAGCCTGGCTTCCGGAGCTCCGGTGAAGATCGACGACCTTCTCGAAATTTGACGCCCCGATCCAGGTGAAGGGATCCGCCGTGGCCAAGAAGAAAGATGGTTTCAGCTATGCTCCCGACGGCAAACCCGGGCCGGTCGTGAAACAGGGAGAGTTCCTGTTCGCCGCGCTGCATCTGAACCACGCCCACATCTACGGGATGTGCCGCGGGTTGATCGAGGGCGGGGCGGAATTACACTCGGTGTACGATCCCGATCCGAACAAGGTGAAATCCTTCGTCGAGTGTTTTCCCGAAGCCGGAGTCGCGGAATCGGAGGAGCAGATTCTGGGGAATCGAGAGATCAGTTTGATCGCCGCGGCGGATATCCCTGATCGTCGGGCGGCCCTGGGATTCAGGGTCATGGAGCATGGAAAGGACTACTTCACGGACAAGGCCCCGTTTACGACTTTGGAACAGCTGGAGGAAGCTCGCCGAAAGGTCGAGGAAACCGGGCGGAAATACATGGTCTATTACAGCGAGCGCCTTCACGTGGAGTGCGCCGTCTTTGCCGGCCGGCTGATCGCCGAGGGGGCGATCGGTCGGGTGCTGCAGGTGCTGGGGTTGGGCCCGCACCGCCTCAACGCTTCGGAACGGCCGCCCTGGTTCTTCCGCAAGAAGCACTACGGCGGTATTCTCTGCGATATCGGCAGCCACCAGATCGAGCAGTTCCTCTCTTTCAGCGGAGCCGCCGACGCAGAGGTGCTCCAGGCCAGAGTGGCCAACTACGCTCATCCGCAGTATCCGGAGCTCGAGGATTTCGGGGAAGCGAGTTTAGTCGGTGACAACGGTGCCGGCAGCTACTTTCGGGTGGACTGGTTCACCCCGGCGGGCCTGAGCACCTGGGGGGACGGCCGAACCTTTATCCTGGGAACCGAAGGCACCATCGAGCTCAGGAAGTATGTAAACCTGGCCGTAGAACCAGCCAAGGATCACCTGTTCATGGTGAATGCGGACGGGGAGAGGCATCTCTGCTTGGAGGGCAAGGTGGGCTATCCTTTTTTCGGCCGGCTGATCCTGGATTGTCTCAACCGGACCGAAGAGGCAATGACCCAGAGCCATGCCTTCAAAGCGGCGGAGCTGTGCTTGAAAGCCCAGGCTCTCGCGGACAGATTCAATATGCGCTGATAGGGCGTCTATCCGCTCTTCCCCTGGGTCCGTTCCTCCAGATCCTTGAGGCGTTTGCTCATCATGTTGATCTGGAACTCGATCGAATTGAGGACCCAGAACTGGAAATGATCCACCTTGGTCTGACGGTGGATCATCCAGATGATCTTGAGGGATACCAGCAGCAGGGCCAGCTCCATCGACAGGAAGCGGGGAATCGTGGGCAGGGCAAATCCGGTGAGCTCCCTTATGATATCGAAGATGAAGAGGCCCACGACCACCACCAAAAAGATGATATTGATCACCCGATCCTGCCGTTTGGAGGTGGCTCCCCCGATTTGGCCGATGACCTTGCGGATCCGGTCCTTCTCGGTTCTGTAGTGTTCCAGCTCTTGGCGAAGAATTTCGGCTTCATCCATAGCTGAAGGGTAGTCGTGGGCGTTTGTCACGTCAAGACGGCCGGATTTTCCTTGATTCCTCCCCGGAAATTCAGTTTATTTTTGGACAGGAGGTGCCTGCATGGTACGGAACATTGGAGCGAGCCTCTTTATAGGTCTGGGTATTCTGCTCGGGATTCTTTCGGGTTGCGTCGGACAGCCGGCCGTCCCGGCAGACCAGCCTGCGACCGCGGTTGCGGCAGCTCGGCCGCCCGCCGCGGCTGTCCAGCCGTTTGCCCCGCAGCTGTCCGCAGAATTCGCGCCGGAGGCGGAGATTCCCGTAGATCCGCAGGTGCGCCTGGGCCGATTGGAGAACGGATTAACCTACTACGTGCGTCCCAACAGCGAACCGGAGAACCGGGCGGAGCTGCGCCTGGTGGTGAATGCCGGCAGCGTGCTGGAGGACCAGGATCAACTCGGGCTCGCCCATTTTCTCGAGCACATGGCCTTCAACGGAACAGAGCGCTTCGAGAAGCAGGAGATCGTCGACTACCTGGAATCCATCGGCATGCCCTTCGGTCCGGAGGTCAACGCCTACACGAGCTACGACGAGACCGTGTACAAGCTGCAGGTCCCGACCGACGATCCGCAGGTGATGGACACCGCCGTGAAGATCCTGGAGGACTGGGCCCACCTGATCACCCTGGATCCGGAGGAAGTGGAGAAGGAGCGTCCGGTCATCGTGGAGGAGTGGCGGCTGCGCCGGGGTGCGGAGGCCCGCATGCGGGACGAGCAGTATCCGATCCTTCTATATAAGTCCCGCTACGTGGAGCGAGAGCCCATTGGGGACATCGAGATCATCCGGACCGCCCCGGTGCAGGCCCTAAGGCGCTTCTACAGGGACTGGTACCGCCCCGACCTGATGGCGGTGATTGCGGTTGGTGATTTCGATGCCCGGTGGGTCGAGCAGACCATCATCAGCCACTTCGGAAACCTGAAGCCCGTCGACCAGCCGCGGGAGCGGGTGGTCTACCCTGTGCCGGAGCATCCGGGGACCCTCTACGCTCCGGCCACGGATCCGGAAGCGACCTCCACGCGGGTCAGTCTCTTCGTGAAGACCGAGCCGCAGCCTGAAAATACCGTGGCTGATTACCGCCGGCAATTGGTGGAGTCGATGTACAATGGAATGCTGAACGAACGCTTTCAGGAGCTGAGCAAGCAACCGGACGCTCCCTTCATCGGTGCCGGCTCCTTCTCCACCAGGTTCGTGCGTTCCATGGAGGCCTACGTACTGGCCGCCCGGGTGCGGGATGCGCGGATCGGCGAAGCCCTGGACGTGCTGCTCACGGAGACCGAACGCCTGCGCCGCCACGGATTCACCAGCACGGAGCTCGAGCGCACCAAGGAGCGTTATCTGACCTGGATCGAGCAGGTCTACAGGGATCGGGACAACATCGAGTCCGAGACTCTGGTGGACAGCTTGGCCGGAAACTATCTGGAGGGGGAACCGATTCCGGATATCGAGTTCGAGTACCGCCTGTTCCAGACCTTCGTCCCCGAAATCACCCTGGAGGAGGTCAATCGGCTGGCTTCGGAGCTCCTCAGAGAGGATAACCGGGTCGTTCTGGTAAACGCCCCCGAATCCGAGGCCGCCGCCGTACCGACCGAGGAGGCCGTGCAGGCTCTGTTCGCCTCGGTAGCGGGCAAGGATATCCCGCCGTACCAGGACCGGGTTCTGGATCAACCCCTGTTCACCGCTCGACTGGAGGGCGGGCGGATCAGCGACAGACGCTCGTTTCCCGAGCTCGGATTCCAGGAGCTGCTTCTATCCAACGGGGTGCGGGTCCTGCTCAAGCCCACGGATTTCAAGGAGGATGAGATCCTCTTCGCTGCCTTCAGCCCCGGCGGGAATTCCCTAGTACCGGATGAACGGTATGTAGCAGCTGTAACAGCTGCTAACATAGTGGAAGAGGGAGGGTTGGATGGTTTCGATGCCATCTCCCTGCAGAAGAAGCTCACCGGCAAGGTCGTATCCGTGGATCCCTGGATCGGCGAGCTGTACGAAGGGATGCGGGGCAGCACCCGTCCTCAGGATATGGAAACCCTGCTGCAGCTGATCTACCTGTACTTCACCGAACCGCGGCGGGACCAGCAATCCTACCAGGCCTACAGGCAGCGGCTGCTCGCGATGGTGGAGAACCGCGAGTCATCTCCCATGACGATCTTCTGGGACACGGTGCGGTCGGCAATTGCCCAGGATCACTTCCGCGCCCGCCCCTGGACGGCGAAAGTTCTGGAGGAGATGGATCTGGATGAGTCCCTGCAGGTGTACAAGGAGCGTTTCGCCGATGCCGGGGATTTCACCTTCGTCTTCGTGGGCAATTTCCAGCCCGCCGAGGTGGAGTCCCTGCTGGTCAGATATCTGGGGTCGCTCCCCTCCACAGGAAGGGTAGAGACCTGGCGGGACGTGGACATGGATCCTCCGGCGGGTATCGTGGAGCGGGAGGTCGACAAAGGGCTGGAGCCCCAGAGCCGCGTACAGATCGTCTTCGGAGGCAGTACCGATTGGTCCCTGGGCAGCCGGCTGCAGCTGGAGGCATTGAAGCAGGTGCTGGATATCGTCCTGCGGGAGAACGTGCGCGAGGAGGCCGGCGGATCCTACGACATAGGGGTGGACGCCGTGCTGAACCGCTATCCGGATGAGGAGTTCTTCGTATACGTCGGCTTCGGCTGCGCTCCGGATCAGGTGCAGACCCTTACCGACCTGGTGTTCCAGCAGATCCTCAGGCTCCGTGAGCAGGGTCCGCCTCAGAAGGATGTGGAAAAAGCCAAGGAGATCCTTCGCCGGGAGCACGAGCAGAATCTCAAGACCAACGACTACTGGCTCGGAATCCTGCAGCTGGCCTATATGAACGATCTGGATCCCCGGGTTCTGCTGGACTTCGATGCCCGTCTGCAGAGCATATCCGTGGACGCGCTCCGCAGCATGGCTGTGGAAACTCTGGACCCGAGCAACTACGTCCGGGTCGTGCTCAACCCGGAGGATTGACGGAGGATTGATCAGCAGGAGTGAAAAAAAGGGCCGCCCCCGCCGTAAGCTGGGGGCGACCCGTTGTTCTGTTTGATGAAAATCCGGTAGTCTTTAACTAGTTGCTCTTCACATCGATTTTGCGAGGCTTGGCCTCGGGCTTCTTCGGGATATTCACAACCAGCAGTCCGTCCTTGAACTCCGCTTTGATCTTGTCCCGATCCACATCTTTGGGCAGGACGAAGGTCCGAGCAAACTCATGGTTGCGCCGCTCGCGAATCAGATATCCGTTCTTCTTCTCTTCCTTGCTCTCCTCTTTCTTCGAGGAAAGGGTGAGAATGTTGTCCTCCACGTTCAGCGCGACGTCCTCGTCGGTGAGTCCGGGAAGCTCCACTTCCATCAGATACTCATCTTCGGCCTCCCGCACGTCCACGGCGGGGGTTCGGGCGTTCCAAACGGGCGTGTCGGTGAAGAAGTTGTCCAAGAGCCCGTCCCAATCAAACAGATTGTTCGGTCGAGTGTATCGTATAAGTCCTCTCATGTTGAACCTCCTGTATTTTTTTCTCAACAACAATGAATATGCATTTAGCATGCCAAACTGATATGTATGAACCGTTGATTCTATAAATCTTTGTATAGAAATAAATTAAGAGATTGAACGGGGTCGCCGTTTCCCCGACCGTGATGAGTTTTTCGCAGGGATAGGGTCATTTTAACACAGAGAGTCAGAATGGCTTTATGACTGGGTCAGAATGACTCGATAATGAGCGATTGGACCGCCCGGATCGCCTCGTTCGGGCTATCGACCATCTGGGTGAACAGCCTCCGCCCGCTGTTTTGGTCCGCGTCGAGCCGCCAGGAGCGCAGGCCCACCACCGGAATACCGGCGGCATTGGCCAGAGCTATCTCCGACAGAGTCCCGTAGGATCCGTCTACGGCGATGATCGCCTGGCTGCTCTTCACCACGAGCACGTTCCGGGCCTCTCCGAGACCCGTGACCACGGAGCAGCTGAGGTAGGGGTTTGCGCTGCTGCGGGAGCCTCCCGGAAGAATACCGAGGGTTACACCGTTTCGGGACCGCGCTCCCCGGCAGGCCTGCTCCATGACACCGCCCATCCCGCCGCAGACCAGGATCCAGCCCTGTTCTGCGATGCCGCTGCCCACCTGGAAGGCAAGCTCGGCGATTTCAGCGCTGCAGCGCCGTCCGCCGATTACCCCGACGTAGACTGCCTTGGCGACGCGGTCCGATTCCATGGGTCCGTCTGCTCCGGCAGGTCCGCTACCGCAGCCCCTCGGCCACCAGGTCGCCGATCTCGGAGGTTGAGAAGCCCGTCTGTCCGGCATTCATGCTCTTCATCTTGGAGATCGCCGCAATCACCGAGCGTTCCACCGCATCCGCGGCCCGATCTTCCCCCAGAGCCTGGAGCATCATGTGCACGGCCAGGATCGCTGCCACGGGGTTGATGATGCCTTTTCCCGTGTACTTGGGGGCCGAGCCGCCTATCGGTTCGAACATCGACACGCCATCGGGATTGATATTGGCTCCGGCGGCCACGCCCATCCCGCCCTGGATCATCGCGCCCAGGTCGGTGATGATATCTCCGAACATGTTCGTGGTTACGATGACGTCGAACCATTCGGGATTTTTAACCATCCACATGGTGGTTGCATCCACGTGGGCGTAGTTCGTCTGGATATCCGGGTACTCTCCGGCGACTTCGGTGAAGGTGCGCATCCACAGGTCGTGCGCGTAGGTCAGCACGTTGGTCTTGGCGCAGAGGGTTAGCTTCTTGCCCTTGTTTCGCCTGCGGGTGTACTCGAAGGCGTAGCGGATGCAGCGCTCCACCCCCTTGCGGGTGTTGATCATCTCCTGGATGGCCACCTCGTCGGGCGTGCCCTTTTTTAGAAAGCCGCCGATGCCGGCGTACAGACCTTCGGTGTTCTCCCGGACGACCACGAAGTCGATCTCCTCGGGCCCCTTGTTGGCCAGGGGGGTCTCCACGTTCGGATAGAGCTTGACCGGCCGGAGGTTGATGTATTGATCCAAGCCGAAGCGAAGGGACAGGAGGATTCCCTGCTCTAGAACTCCCGGTTTCACCTCCGGGTGGCCGATCGCCCCCAGGTAGATGGCCTGGAAGCCTCTGAGGGTCTGCAGCGCGTCGGCGGGGAGGACCTCTCCGGTTTTCAGGTAGTGCTCGCCCCCGTAGTCGAAGTGCGTAAACTCGAACTGGATGTTGAAGATTTCGGAGATGTGCTCGAGGACCTTCAGACCTTCCCGAACCACCTCCGGGCCGGTCCCGTCACCGGGAATAACTGCTATCTTGTACATGGTGGGAAAGATTAGCGCCCAAGCGTGCTTCCTGTCAAGGAAGGTGTCCGGCGTGGCTGGTGTTGTAGGTCCGCACCATGCGCAGCAGAAGCTTCCGTGATGATCCCAGGCAGGCGTTCATCCAGCGCCTGTAGTGGTCGCAGAACTCCTCCGCAGGCAGAACCACCAGGCGGTCGGCGGCGAAGAAGATCCTGTGCCCGGGATAAAGCACAAAGCCCCCCTGAATGATACCTCGCCTGAAAATCCGCTTGCAGTAGCTCCAGCACCACCTGTCGAAACGATTTTCCTGGAGGAAAACGAAGCCGATCCGCTTCAGAGCTGTTTGTGCTATCAATTCTACGTGGGTCTTGCCGTACCCGCCGTAGTACCAAAAAGTGCTGGAGCGGTTGCGGGCAGCCTCGAGGCTGCAAACGGTCCGGATCATCCGGCTGCGAAACCGAATTTCGCCCCCTTCGTGAGTCACGGTGGTGGGTAACAGCGACCTGGCCGAACCGTTCAGATAGAGCTTCGGCGATTTCCGGGATTTTTCCGCAGCGCTAGTCTCGAGGGGATGGAGAAACCGGACGAACCGAGCCTCCACCAGCTTTTGGACCCGGGCTTTGGCTGCGGGACAGGAGATGTCCAGCTGCTTGCCAATCTTTGAGTAGTTCAGGGGCATCCCCTCCCAGGCGGAGACGACCAGAAGCGTTTGTCTCAAGCTATCACCGATCATAGGTGATCTCCTTTTTTATTACGCTGCTCCAACCCTCAGCCCTCCAACCCTCAGGAAAGTGGTAAATTTTAAAGTTCCGAGCCCCACAAGACGCCTGCCAGGACAGTTGTCAGGGCAGTTGCCAAAAAACAACCCTTCGTACAAATAAACGGGAAAATTTGAAGGCCCGCTTTAAATTTTCCACAGATCCTTATACCTTGTTCATGCGCGACACTGAAAAACCTGTGGAACGAACGATCATACCCTATATTCCCTTCTCCTGTGCGCTGCTGCAAAAGGTGGCACCGGCCGACGGCGACTGCGGATTCAAAATCGACTACCAGTTCATACCCTCGTGGTTTACCGAGAGGAGTGAGCTGCGCTTTGACGAGCCCTGGCACACCGATCCCTTCTATCGCTACCGGAGCTTTGTCGAAATGGCGAAGCTGCTGAACAAGGCGTTTCCTTATTTGAAGCTGGGAGGAGAGATCTCCCGGATCAAGGGAAGCATCTCGGGCGTTCAGTCCTGCGCGCTGCCGGCGGCGTTCTTCGGACAGCAGATTCTCTACGATCCCAGAGGTTGGCCGCTGAACAGAGGCGAGCTGCTGACCGACAGCGAGGTGGAGGAACTGGAAGTTCCGGACTTCCGCAGCCATCCCGCTTTCGAGAATCTGATGCTCCAGATGGATCAGATCGAGCGTGAATGGGGTGTCATCGAGGGGGAGCTCAATTTCCAGAGCGTCATGAACACAGCCTTCCGCCTGCGCGGCACCCATCTGTACCTCGATATGTACGACAATCCTCAGCGGGTCCACCATCTGTTCGACGTCATCTACCGGATGCTGGTGGACCTGATCGACACGGTTCACGGGCGCCAGACCCGGTCCGGAGCCGAGAGGCCGTTTTTCATCACCGCCAACTGTGTGGTGAATATGATTTCAAGGGAGCACTACGAGCAATTCCTGATGCCCTTCGACAAGAGGCTCTATGAGCATTTTCCCTACTTCGGAATTCACAACTGCAACTGGAGCGTAGATGAGTACGTGGACAGTTACGCCGGGATCGGGAAGATTCTCTATCTCGACTTCGGTTTGGATTCCGATCTGATGCGTTTGAAGCGACTTTTTCCCGACACCACCCGGACCGTGTTCTACCGCCTGACCGGTAAAGAACCTCAGGACGTCGTGGAGGATCTCCAATTGATCCGGCGGAGCGATGCCTGCACGAGGATCTACCTGTCGGCGGTTGGTGCTGACACGCCGGTATCGCTGGTGCGCCATTTTTTCGACACGGCCTCAGGTCTGTGGAACAAACCGGTCCGGGAGCTTCTGACCGAACCGCCGAATTACTGACCGAAAACCTGACCCAATTATCGCTCAACTGCCATTGCGCATTGCCGCCATTTCGGGCTATACTGTGAGAGAACCTGATTGGGAGGGGACACTATTTCTCATAACTCATCTGTCGCCGAGCGGACGCGCACTCCGGGCGTCCGGCCTCAAAACCGCAAGTTCCTGGGCTCGAAGTATCGGCTGATCGATTTTCTCACTCAGACGATCCTTTCACGGGTGGATGAGATCGATGTTTTCGCCGATCTGTTCGCCGGTACCGGGGTAGTGAGCGCCGCCTTTCGTGCCCACAGCTCGAAAATCATCGCCAATGATCTTCTGTACTCCAACTACGTGGTGAATCGGACCTTCCTGACCTCCACGGAGAACAACGTGGACCTGGAAAGGGTGGCCGACCGGATCGAGGAGCTCAACGGCTGCGCTCCGGTGCGGGGATATGCCCACGCCAACTACTCGGGTACGTACTTCACCGAAGCCAATGCGGCCCGGATCGACGGGATCCGGGAAGCGATCGATCTCCTGTACGCCGGGCAACGCTGCAGCGAGCAGGAGCGTCTCATTCTGCTCGCCAGCCTGCTGTTCGCCGCGGACAAGGCGGCCAACACCGTCGGTCAGTACGACGCCTTCCTCAAGCATTTGCACGAGCCCACGCACGGCCGGGCAGCTTCCGCCGCTGCGGACAAGCATCTCATCGACAGCAATGTGCACAAACCGCTTCGCCTGCGGGTTCCGGAGATCGAGCTCGCCGGAAACGCGGACAATCAGGTTTTCAACCTGGATGCCAACGAGCTGATCCATCAACTCGAGGCACAGGTTTTGTACCTCGATCCCCCGTACAATACCCGCCAGTACGTCGACTGCTACCACGTGCTGGAGAACATACTCCGTTGGGATAAACCGGCGCTGAGGGGCAAGACCAGGAAGTTCCCGAGGGATCACCTGAAAAGCCGCTACTCCCGGAAGAACGGAGCCGCCGCAGCGCTGGAAGAGCTGATCCGGGCGGCTCGGGCGGAGCATGTCTTCCTGAGTTACAACAACGAGGGGATCATCCCCGAGCAGACGATCCGGGAGATCCTCGGCCGCCGCGGAAGCGTGGAGATCTTCTCCCGGGAGTACTCGGTGTTCGGTAACGGGGCGGGGAGCGCCCGCAAGCGTACCCTGGTCGAGCGTGTCTTCTACTGTCGCACCGCCTCGAAGCCCGGGCCCGCGGTCCAGTTGTCGCTTCAGGGTTTGATCCTGCCGCCGAAGACAGCACCGGCCGCCCAAAAGATCGAGCTGTTCGACGAGCAGGGACAGAGCAGGGGCTTCTACTCCCCCCGAAACCGGCTGAACGATCTGACGGGAAAAGAGTGGGTGTACTGGAGCAAGAGCGTCATCAACAAACCGTATCCCCCCAATCTGCAGCACAAGCTCCGCTCCAGCCACGGGGGGCAGAAACCTCCCGATCTGTGCGGTGACCTGATCGAGGTATTCACCAAGGGTGGGCAGTGGGTGCTGGATCCCTTTGCCGGCGTGGGCGGAACCCTCCTGGGGGCTGCCTTGCGCGGCAGAAACGCGGTGGGGATCGAAATCAACCCGCAGTGGATCCAGATCTACAGCCGGGTCTGCTCCCTGGAGAGAATCCCCGAGCAGAAGATGATCTGCGGGGACAGCAGCATCGTGCTGGATGAGCTAGGCCGGGAGCGCCGTGCGTTCGATCTCATTCTCACGGATGTGCCCTACTGGGGAATGGACAGAGCTCGGAAGAGCAAGGGGAGCTACAAACGGGTCGGGGAGCAGCAGAGGCAGGCCCGTCAATCGAAGCTGACGGCTTTCAACCGGACGAGCTACCGGAGCAAGGAACAGTGGCTCGAACAGATGGCCGCCATATTCGCCTCCGCCGCAGCGTTGCTCAAGGAACGGGGATATCTGGTCGTGTTCATCGGTGACATGTACAACGGCGGCCGTTACCACTTCCTCGGCTCCGATCTGGCGGCGATCCTGGCCGGACTCGGCCTGATCCCCAAAGCCAACCTGGTTTGGTACGACGTGAGTAAATCCCTCCACGTCTACGGCTATCAATACGAATACATTCCCTCGATGATTCACCAGAACATCCTGGTGTTCCGCAAAGAGCCGTGACGTTGTAGAATGGTCCCCGGAGGAAGCCATGGCCGGAGTATTCAAGACCTATGACATTCGAGGAATCTACGGGAAAGACATAGATACGGCCCTGGCCTACAAGATAGGCCGGGCCTTCGCCCGCTGGTCGAAGAAAGACAGCTTCATGATCGGTTACGACGCCCGCACCTACTCGGAGGAGCTTTACCAGGCTCTCAGCCACGGGCTGGTGGCGGAGGGCAAGCGAGTCCGGGGTATCGGGATGGTCACCACCCCGCAGCTGCACTTCTACCAGATGGAGGAGGGGTACGCAGGGGGGGTCATGGTTACCGCATCCCACAACCCTCCCGAATACCACGGATTCAAACTCTATGATGATCGGGGCGGCTCGGTCAGCTACGACAAAGGTCTACGGGAGATCGAGGCGCTGGTCACCGGCATGGGAGAGCAACCCGCGCAGCCCGGCGGCAGTTTCGAGGAGGTGGACCGCCTCGATGAATACATAGAGTTTGTCACCTCCGCCCTCAAAGGCGTGAAAATCACCAGCAAGGTGGTCATCGACGTAGGAGGCGGGTCCGCGGGAAGGGTGTTCCGCAGCGTCAGTGACAAGCTGGCTCTCTCCAGCTACATCCTCAACGAGCAGCCCGACGGATCCTTTCTCAATCGGGATCCCAACCCCCTGAAACCCGAGAGCAGGATGCACGCGGCAGCCAAGGTGCTGGAGCACGAGGCGGACCTGGGCGCTCTGCTGGACGGCGACGGTGATCGGGTCGTGTTCCTCGACGAACACGGGGAGAGCGTCGCCAACTATTACATCGCGGCGCTGATCGCCGAAGAGCTTCTCAGCGCGCAGCCGGGAGCGGCAATCGTCTACGATCTGATCTCATCCCGGGCCCTGCCGCAGCGTATTACCGAGTTGGGGGGCAAGCCCGTGGTCTCCAAGGTCGGCTACACCTTCCTCTACGACGCGATGATCGCCGAAGCGGCCGTGTTCGGGGCCGAGACATCGGGGCACGTCTACTTCAAGGTCACCGACAGCTACTATACCGAATCCGCGGCCTACGCTCTGGTGGTCCTGTTGAAGCTTCTTCACAAACGCGGCAAACCCCTCTCGAAGCTGCTGGCGCCGCTGCGCGGACGCTACCATCAGTCGGGAGAAATCAATATCGAGATCGCAGACAAGGAGAAGGTCTTGAGGGAGATCGAGCGCCGTTACCGGGAAGCCGGAGCTACCATCGGCAAGCTCGACGGCGTGAGTGTGGATTTCCCCGAGTACTGGTTCAACGTACGGCCCAGCAACACCGAACCGCTGATCCGCCTGCGTCTGGAGGCGGTGAGCCGGGAGGTGGCGGAACAGAGGACCGAAGAGGTTGTAGAGCTATTGAAGGGGTTCGCCTAGTACCGTGGCAAAAACGAACAACGACGATCGGTCGCAGCCGGACAAGCGTCTCGACGGCCCAACCCTCCAGGAGCTGCAGCAGCTTCTGCAAGCCTCGCTGGAGGCTACCGGTGACGGTATCCTGGTTGTAGACCACGACAGCCGGATCATCCTGTCCAACCAGCGATTCGCAGAAATGTGGCGGGTCCCGCAATCGATGATGCAGGACAAGGATGATATCAAGCTGCGAGAGTTCGTGATGAGTCAGCTGGTGGATCCTGAGACCTACATGGAGAAGATCGAAGAGCTGTACGGCAAGCGCGAGGAGTCCACTGATATAATCGAGTTCAAGGATGGCCGGATTTTCGAGCGCTACACCGCCCCGCTGCTGATATCGGGACAGTTTGTCGGCCGGGTGTGGAGCTTCCGGGATATGACCGCCTACAGGGAGGCCCAGCGGCGGTTGGAGAGAAGTCAACAGAAGTATCGAGACCTGGTGGAGAACGCGGGCAGCATCATCCTGCGCTGGGATACCAGCGGCGTGATCACCTTCATCAATGATTACGGGCAGCGTTTTCTGGGTTACTCCGAAGAGGATCTGCTCGGTAAATCCGTGATCGGAACGATCGTTCCCGATCGGGATTCATCCGGTCGTGACCTGGTGGCGATGATCGAGGGGATCACCAGCAATCCCGACGAGTATACCTACAACGAAAATGAGAACGTCACCAAGGATGGGCGGTCCATCTGGGTCTCCTGGTCGAACAAGCCGGTCTACAACGAGGTGGGCCAGCTGGTCGGTATCCTGAGCATCGGCACCGATATTACCGAGCGCAAGAAGCTCGAACAGCAGCTGTTTCAGGCCCAAAAAATGGAGGCGGTGGGCCAACTGGCCGGGGGGATCGCCCACGATTTCAACAACATGCTGATGGTAATCAACGGGTACTGCGAACTGCTCCTCGACGACCTGGATGAAAGGAATGACCTGCGGCGGGACATCGAGCAGATCAAGGGTACGGCCTCCAGAGCAGCGGCTCTGACCCGCCAACTGCTGGCCTTCGGGCGCCGTCAGGTGGTTCAGCCAAAGGTGGTCGATCTCAATAAGCTGCTGTACAACAGCCAGGAGCTGATGGAAAGACTGGTCGGATCGGCGGTGAATCTGAAGCTGCAGACCGGAGGCGATTCGCTGTATATCTACGCCGATCCGGTGCAGATCGAGCAGGTGATTCTCAACCTGGCCGCCAACGCCCGGGACGCGATGCCGGAGGGCGGCGAACTGGTAATCGAATCCGGCAGAACCCGGATCGAGAATCAGGACTCCGGGGAGCGGTATATGGTTCCCATTGGAACCTACGTGCTCTGTTCGGTCAGGGATACGGGAACCGGGATGTCCGCCGAGACATTGGAGCACATGTTCGAGCCCTTTTTTACCACCAAAGTTCCGGGAAAGGGCACGGGGCTGGGTCTTTCCACCGTGTATGGCATCGTCAAGCAGAACGACGGGTTTATATTTGCCGAGAGCGAACCGGGCTCGGGCACCTGCTTCACCATGTACTTCCCCCTGGTCGGCGAGGAGGAGCTGATCCGCAGTGAGGAGCCGCACACTCCCGAGGAGAAGCTGCGGGGAGCCGAGGGGATTTTGCTCGTCGAGAGCGAGGCAAAAGTTCGCCGCTATACCAAGACCGTACTACAAAAGTACGGCTACGGCGTTGTCACCGCAGCCGGAGCCTCCGATGCTCTGGGCCTGGGCAAAACCCTGGGGGTGGATCTGCTCATCAGCACTACGGCGCTTCCCGAGATGAGCGGCGCCGAGCTGGCGGACAAGGTGCGGGAGATGCAGCCGGGCTTGAAGGTGCTGATCATATCCGACGCTCCGGACCATGAATCATCGCAGCGTTATCATACGATCGACAAGCCCTTTACCAGCGACGCCCTGCTGCGCAAAATCAGAAAGATCCTGGAATGAGGATCCGCTACAACGCTCCGGTAATCCTCACCTTTACCCTGCTATCCACAGCGGTACTGATCGTCAATCAGATCCTGGGTGGGTTCACGGAGGCCTTCTTCGTCTCCTACCCGACCTTCAGCGGCTCCCTCCTCGATTTTCTGCGCCTGTTTACCCACGTTATCGGACACCAGAACTGGCTGCACCTGATGAGCAATTTCAGCTTCATCCTGCTGATCGGACCGGTGCTGGAGGAGAAGTACCGTTCCGGCCCGCTGCTGCTGATGGTCCTGGTCACGGCCCTGGTCACCGGGATTCTGAACATCCTCTTTTTCTCTACCGGGCTGATGGGCGCAAGCGGCATCGTGTTCATGCTCATCCTGCTCAGCTCGATTACCAACATCCGATCCGGGGAGATCCCTCTGACCTTTGTGCTGATCGTCGTCCTGTTCTTGGCCAAGGAGTTCATCAACGCTTTCGCCGAGGACAACGTATCCCAGTTCGCCCATATCATCGGCGGTATCTGCGGCGGTCTGTTCGGATTTCTCTTTACGAAAGCGAAGCACCCCGAAGCCGTGCAGTGACCCTCCAATTGCAAGGGGAACGGATTTGTAGTATTTTAGCTGCAATGATCGATAAGCTAGAGCAGATGACCGAACGCTACCAGGAACTCCAGACCCGGGTCTCCGACCCGGCAATAATGAAAGATCAGAACCGCTACAAGGAGCTGATGAGGGAGATGGCCGGCCTGGAGGAGGTGGTCGACCACTACCAACAATTCAAAAAGCTTCAATCGGAGATCGCGGATACCGAAGCGCTGCTCGAGGAGGGGGGCGAAGGGGAGCTGATCAAGCTGGCCCGGGAGGAGCTGGAAGCCTTGAGAGAGAGGGAAGAGGAGATGGAGAACGAGCTGAAAGTTCTGCTCATTCCCAAGGACCCCCTGGACCTGAAAAACATCATCATGGAGATTCGTGCCGGCACCGGCGGGGAAGAGGCCGGTCTGTTCGCCGCCGATCTGTTCCGCATGTACTCCAAGTACGCCGAGGCGAAACGCTGGGCCATCGAGATCCTCTCCTCCCACGAGACCGAGATCGGCGGATTCAAAGAGGTCATCTATTCGATCAGCGGCAAGAGCGTCTATGCCAGCCTCCGCTATGAGAGCGGCGTCCATCGCGTACAGCGGGTTCCGGCCACCGAGGCGGGAGGGCGGATCCACACCTCGGCGGTGACCGTGGCCGTTCTTCCGGAGGCGGAGCAGACCGAGATAGAGATCCGTCCGGAGGAACTGCGGATCGATGTCTACCGCTCCTCCGGTCCGGGCGGACAGAGCGTGAACACGACCGATTCGGCGGTGCGCATCACCCACATCCCCACCGGGCTGGTGGTAACCTGTCAGGATGAGAAATCCCAGCACAAGAACAAGGCAAAGGCCCTGCGCGTTCTCCGGGCCCGCCTGTTCGAGCAGGAGGAAGACAAGAAGCACGAGGAGCGCGCCGCCGCCCGCAGGATGCAGGTCGGCTCGGGTGACCGTTCGGAGCGGATTCGCACCTACAACTACCCTCAAAACAGGGTTACCGATCACAGGATCAACCTGACCCTCTACCGCTTGGAAGAGGTAATGCTGGGGGATATGCAGGAAATTATCGACGCTCTCCGACTCAGCGCCCGGGAGGAGTACCTCAAGAAGCTGGCAGTATGACCGTCGGGGGTGCCCTGAATCAGGGCAAGGAACGTCTTTTCTACGCCGAAGTCGACACGCCCATGCTGGATGCCACCCTGCTGCTCTCCGAAGCCCTGGGGACGAGCAAAGAACGGATGCTGGCCAGCCTTCCCGATCCGCTGGATCCCGACCGCTGGCAGCGCTACCGCGGCCTTCTGGATCTGCGCTGTGCCGGGCAGCCGGTCTCCTACATCCGCAGGAAGAAGGAGTTCTTCAGCCTCGAGTACTACGTGGATCCGCGGGTTCTGGTTCCGCGTCCGGACACCGAGGTATTGGTGGAGGAGGCCCTCCGCCTGCTGGAAGCGGGTCTCCTCATCCAGCGGGTGCACGACGCCTGTACCGGGAGCGGCTGTGTGGCCATCGCGCTGAAGCACAGCTTCCCCACGGTAAAGGTATCCGCCTCCGACATCAGCCGGGAGGCGCTCCAGGTGGCCGCGGAGAACGCCCGGAGGCTCGTGCCGGAATCCAGGATTCGCCTGTACCGCTCCGACCTGCTGGCCCGCATCCCCGGCCGCTATGACCTGATCACGGCCAATCCGCCCTATCTGACCGACGGAGAGGTCGAAAACATGAAGAAGATCGGCTGGCCCGAACCGGCCCTGGCCCTGGCCGGCGGGGTCGACGGTACGGACCTGCACCGCCGTCTGATCCGCCAGGCTCCCCGCAAGCTCCGTGCCGGCGGAACCCTGCTCCTGGAGGCGGCGCCGGCCCAGATGACCTTGCTGGAGCGGGAGCTCATCGAGCAGGGATACGGGGAGATCGCAGTAGTTCCGGATCTGGCCGGGCGTGATCGGGTCATCAGGGCCCGACGGTGAGGCGGAGATGGACAGTTCGGCCAAAGCACTGATCCGCCAGTTTTCCCAAAAGCTCGAGCGCTACCCCGAGGAGGAACGCAAGAAGATCCTCTCGGCCGTGCGCTGGGCCGAAGGCCTGCACCACAATCAGCTGCGGGCCAGCGGTGAGCCGTTTATCATTCACCCCCTGACCGTGGCGGAGATCCTGGTCGATGCCCACCTGGACTATCAGACCGTGATCGCCGCGATTCTCCATGATGCCCTGGAGGACACGGGGCTGTCCTCCAGGGAGCTGCGCAAGGAGTACGGCCGGGAGGTGGAAGGCCTGGTTCAGGGGGTGACCAAGATCTCGGTGATCCGCGGCCGGAGCAAGACCACCCAGGCGGCCGCCACCATCCGCAAGATGCTCTTCGCCATGGTCAAGGATATCCGGGTCATCATGATCAAGCTGGCGGACAAGCTGCACAACATGCGCACCCTCGAATATCTGGAAGCGAGGAACCAGAAACGTATCGCCGACGAGTGTCTGGAGATCTACGCTCCCCTGGCCGGACGTCTGGGAATGTCCCGGATCAAGAGCGAGCTGGAGGATCTGTCCTTGCGGGTGCTCCATCCCCGAGCATACGAACAGATCGATCATTTCGTGCAGGAGAAGAAGGAGGATCTCCACGAGTTCCTGAGCGCTATGGAGAGCGGCATCCGCGCCGAGGCGGAAAAAGCCAAGATTCCCATACAGATCGAGAGCAGGATCAAGCACTACTACTCGATGTACCGGAAGATCAAGAAGAAGGGCCGGATGGTCGACGAGATCTACGACCAGGCGGGCATGCGCCTGATCTGCGACACCTCCAGCCAGTGCTACGAGCTGCTCGGCATCCTGCACAGCCTCTGGAAGCCGATCGAGGGGCGCTTCAAGGACTACATCGCCATGCCCAAGAGCAATCTCTACCAGAGCCTGCATACCACGGTCATGGGTCCGGGGGGCAAGATGCTGGAGATCCAGATCCGCACCCACCAGATGCACAGAACCGCGGAGGAGGGGATCGCCGCCCACTGGCTGTACAAGCGGGAGCTCGCCGGAGAGCGGATCAAGCCGGAGCAGCTGACCATCATCAACATGCTGAAGAGCTGGGATTCCAGCGGCGTCAGCTCCCCCGATTTCCTGGAAGAAATCAAGCGGGAGCTGCTGCGGGACTCGATCTACGTATTCACGCCCCAGGGGGATATCATCGAGCTTCCCCGGGGCGCCACGGCCCTGGATTTTGCCTACTACATCCACACGGACATCGGCAACCATTGCATGGCCGCCAAGGCCGACGGCAACCTGGTCCGGTTGAACGAGGAGCTGAAGAACACCCAGGTCCTCGAGATCCTCACCGCCCCTTCGGCTCATCCCCACATCAACTGGCTGCGCATGGTGCGCACCTCCCGGGCCCGCTCCAAGATCCGCCACTGGCTCGTGCAGAACGAGCCCGGCCTGATTATAGACCGCAACATCGTGGCCAAGAAGAAGGGCGGCGGCGGGCGGGAGGCCAGGACCGGGGCTCAAGCTCGACCGGGGAGCGAACCCGCCGCACCCGAAGCTGCAAGGCGCCCCGGCCGGCGTTGGCGAGATCGCATGGAGTCGGACACCCAGGTCCGGGACGCCTCCAAGGTGGGTATCCGTATCGGGGAGGAGCGGAACATGATGATCCGCCTGGCCGGCTGCTGCAATCCCGCCGCCGGCGATCAGATCGTCGGCTACGTCTCCCGCGGCCGGGGCATCATCGTGCACAAGGCCGACTGCCCCAACCTGGGGAACATCAAGGATTTCGACGAACGCTACCTGGAAGTGGAGTGGGAGACGGTCAGTCCCAAGGCGACCCGCCGCTTCGAGGTCACAGCCCGCAAGACCACCAACCTCTTCTCCGAGGTGGAGGGAGCGATCAAGAAGTACCACGGGCACCTGATCGAGGGCAAGCTGGATGAGAACATCTCCGAAACCCTCCAGGGCTTCTTCACCGTGGAGCTGGACAACGGCCGGGACTTCGACCAGGTGCTGAAGAGCCTGCGCACCATCCCCTCGGTCCTCCAGATCCGCCCGGTTGGCGGGTGAGACCGTCTATTTTTTTTCTGAAATTCCGGCTGTAGTGTGCTATTTATTGTACCGATAGGCAAATCCGAATTCGGATATGCCGTGTAGCTATTGGTGGCATTCCTTTTTCAAAAGTCCTGAATAAGTAGTTATTTGCCGAAACAAGATGTAGAGCAGTAAGGGTACCGCTCTGATTCCCGGATCGGCGAAAAAGGGAGGGAATTGATTTGAAGGGAGAGACATTGAGCGATGATCGGATACATCAAGAGAGCCTCTGTATTCATTCTGCTCCTTAGCATTTCCTTTTTATTCTTGAATTGTCGGAACCCTCTGACCCAGATTGGTCTGGGCGATAAAATCGACCTGGAGGCCCCGGATCTTTCCGTCGGCAGCCACGACAACGGCAGCTATGTAAGAGGCAGCGTGATCCTCAGCGGAACCTTCGCCGATGATTATACGGGAGTCACCGTCAAGATCTCCTTCGACGACGGGCTGACCTTCTCCAGCGTAACCGACGTGAACGAGGATACCGGTACCTGGAACTATACTCTGGACACGACTTTGTACCCCGACGGCCCGAAGGATGTGGTCATTGATATCACCGACAGCGCCGGCAGGGTCATCACCAACCGACTGCTCCTTTACTTCGACAATACCCCGCCCCTGGTACTGGTGAACGTGCCGTTAGGCTACGATCCGGCTTCCTTCGAGTACAACGGCAATGTCGCCATCAAGGGGGACGCCACCGACCAGTTCCCGATCGACAGGGTGGAGATGGAGGTCCGCTCCGGTGCCAGCGTGATCCTCTCCGGTACGGCCAACGGGACCAACAGCTGGAGCTTCATATTCGAAAGCGAAACCTATGTTCACGGAATCGGAGAGTACGACTTCGTCCTCACCGCCTACGACCGCGCCGGCAACGGCTCCTCCTACCTGTACCATACCCAGGACGTGATGGACATCAACGGGGGACTGCCCCTTTCAGTGGAGGATCTGTACATCATCGACAATGGCGGCATTGTGTCTGGCCTGGACGAGGACAACCTCGAGGGGATCGCCAAAACCGAATTGACCCTGCGCATCAACCAGGGTCTTGATCTGCCCCAGTTCGAAGTCTACAATCCCGATCCCGCTGCCGTGTATCCCGACAATCAGCTTTCCGCCGCCTCCAAGGCGATCGGAATGGTTACCGACGATGAGGAGGGGATCGACATCTCCTCCATCAAAATCCAGTTCGACGGGGATCCAAATCCCTGGATACCCGTCGACACAACGATCGGCTCAGGCCTGGCGGTTCGCTGGGAACATCCTCTGATCAGCCTTGCCCCTGGGCCACACACCTTGCGGCTGCAGGCCGAGGATATCTACGGGGCTCTAGGGTTCTCCAACCCGGTGGACTTCGAAATAGATGCCGGGGTACCGGTCATTGAGATCGACTCACCCGCGCTGGGGGCGTATCTCAATACGACCAGCTACACCATTTCAGGCAACACCTTCGGTTCGGCTGGAACCGTAGACGCCGTGGATGTGAGTCTGAACGGCGGTCCCTACAATGCGGCAACCAGTACATCGGGGAGCTATGACACCTGGGAGTACGATGTCGGCCCCCCCGACCCCTCCCCGGAGGGCGTCGTGGCCGTCAAGGCCAGGGCCACCGACTCCGGCAAGGTCGCCTATTACAATCTGCAGGTAATCGTCGATATCGATCCTCCGATCGTCGCCTTTCTCTCCCCGACCAAATCGACCTCGGTCAACGGACCGGTCACGGTGCGGGGGGCGTCTTCGGACAACCGCCAGATCACCAAGGTGGAGCTGCGCATCGGTGAACCTCTCAACTGGATCAACCTGCCCGATCTGTACAACTGGGAGTACCTCTTCGACTCTGCCGGGTACGCCAACACGACCTATGCCACCGAAACTCCTGCGGACAGCAACATCTGGAAGCTCAACATCTACGCCCGGATAACGGACATTGCCGGCAATGTGAAGACCACCACTGCTGCGGATTACTTCATTTATATCGACCAGGAGCTGGACAAGCCGTCTGTGAACATCATCTCCCCGCCCGCCGGCACCACCAACGTGGGCGGGCCGCTGCTCATCTCCGGGACCGCCCTGGATGATGACGGCCTGGACCGGGTGGAGATGCAGATCAATGTCAACGGCGACGGCATTCATGCCGGCGACGACAATTTTGCGGACCAGGTCGAATTCTGGAATGGCGTGTCCAACAGCAAGGATGATCCTGCTGACTTCGACGATTATTTCGAGGATGAATCTGCCTGGTATACGGTCAGCGGCACCAGCCTCTGGTCGCAGGAGATCAACAACTACGGAGAGATGTACAACATCCCCGGGGGGGACGGGTACATCATTGTCCGGGTGCGTGCAGTGGACATCAACGGCATAGAAGGGGACATCAAGGAGTTTTACATCCACCTCGATGATCTCATCCCCAGGATCGAGAGCCTGAACATCTCCTCCGGGGACTACGTCAAGGGAATATTCAACATCACCGGCAAGGCCCTGGACGATGAGGAGATCGACAAACTGCTCATCAGCTACGACGGGGGCATCAACTATGGGGATTTGCCGGAAATATACTACACAAAGAATCTCCCCCTTCCGTACAAGGATTACGATTTAAATATCCAGATCAACACCACCGATACCGGACCACCCACGCCGGCGCTGGATATCGACAGCGGCATCCTCTACCTGCGTTTCAAAATTACCGACACCTCCAACTACCAGTCGATCACCTCCCTGAATCTAAACGTGGACAACCTCTATCCCTCCAACGCACCCTCGGGATACACCGCTGATGCCATGGACATCAACGGAACGGCGGCCAGGGTGCAGGGCACCGCCCAGGATGGCGGGACCGTCAGCGGCATCGACAGGATCGAGGTCTACTTCGTGGACGGTGGCAATGTCTTCAATCCCACCACCGGTGCCACCACCGCTGTGGGCAGCTACGATTTCGGAGATGGCAGCGGGACGGTCGACTATCCAACCGGTGCGGGCAGCGACAACTACAAGATCGTCATCGACGACACCAACGAGTTCGGGAACGACGGTGGCGGTAACGGCGACGGGGACGGGTTCGACGAGTCCCTCACCCTGGCCGGCTCCACCTACAACTGGTGGGCCGAGTTCGACTCCAACGTCATCCCCGACGGCACGCTGAAGATTCACTACGTGATTTTCGACAACGCCGGAAACGGGACCCACTACGAGCTGGACGGGTTCGTCAAGAACCATAAGCCGGTGATCAACGCCGTCATCGTCGGCAGCGACGTCGACAACAACGGTTCGGTTGAGGTCGGAGGGCCGGATGACGAGACCTTCACCTACACCGGGCCTTTTACCGCCCGGAGCCGGTTGTACATCGAGATCGATGCCACGGACAACGACACACTCCTGAGCAGCAATTTCGAGGTCTTCCACGGCGCCCTGGAGTTCAACGATTCTTCGGGAACCATTGACATCACTCAACTGCCGGAGTACAGCGACGGGGCCACGACGTTTCTGTGTCGGGTTACCGACCCGGACGGCATCACCGCGCAAACTACGATAAACGTTACCATCGAAAACACCGATTTGGTGCCGCCGGTCATCACCATCGATCCGCTCTCGCAGTCCGATGTGGTCGACGGTCACCTGGAGGATATCAACAGTCTCCATGATGGGCTTGATCCCGATGTCAGCGGCACGGTGAATCTGACCGGTACGGCCAGCGACAACCAGCGCATCCAGTCGATCACCGTTACCATAGACGATTTCGACGCCGGTTCCGGAACAGGAGCCGAACACACCGTGGCTTCCTGGTCCGGTGGCACCCTGGTAGCGGTGCCTGCCAGCAATTTCACAATCGACACCCAGACCCTTACCGAAGCCGGCGGGCACCAGATCAGCTGGACCTACATCTGGAACTCCGCCGATATCACCGGGGCGGCGAAAGATAATCTGAACATCCAGTTCAGAGCTCAGGACTTCAATCCCAACTCGGATACGGACTCTACGGGCGTGGATGCCGTGCCCTATATATCGGATATCACCAGAACCTCGCCCATGCAGAGGTCCAAATACGGCAATTTCCAAGTCCAGCAGGGTGAAAGCAATGTCACCATCCACGGCTATAACCTGGATGACAGCGGCACGCATTGGATCAGAGTCCACAACACTTCGGGCGGCGATCCCGATGCAGGTGCCTGGAATGCCGTCACCATGCCTGCTACGGGCTCACCCTACACCAGCATGACCGTAAACCTGACCGGCGTCACCCACTCCGGCTGGCTGCGGCTCATGGTCAACGGCGTGGAGGCGATAAACAACGGCAACGACAACAGCCTGACGGCCAACAAGGAGGATGACGGCAACGGCCTGGGGTCCACGAAATGGACCGATGACAGGTATCTGCGCGTCTGGCAGGTGGGAGACACCATCCAGAGCAGCGACGACGCTCAGTACCCCTCCATGTCCATTATGGGTGACGGCACGCTCTACGGCGCCTGGATCAACTACGCGACCTCGCTCCTGACATATGGAACCACGAGCACGGGTCCCTTCACCCAGTGGGGGATTTATGACCCGCCGGAGTACACCGACATGAACGTGGACCCAAGCGAGGCCACCCTGAAGTACGCGATCGCCTTCGTGGCCAACCACTATGGCGGTTCCGGTTGGGGGAACGTCCCTCTGGACGTGGGCACCGCGGGCTTTGTCGGGGTGCGCACCCCCAATTCGCGGCGGGTCGATGCCGGCTATGCGAACGCCGTCGCCTATCCCATCGAGAGCCTGAACCTCAACCAGCAGCTGTGGCAGTTCGGCAGGCCCAAGGTGGTCCGCTCCGATGGGGGGGCAAGCGATGCCCAGGATAGGATCCACGTGGCCTACTACGACTCCAAGACCAAGGCGGCGAAATACTCCTTCATGCTGGACGACGGGCAGGCCACCGTTCGGGGCTGGATCGTGCTGGACGGGGGAACGGATGCCGATGACGTACGCTATGTCACGGGCGTTGGGACGAGGCCCGGCGGGACCACCCTGACCGATGCCGCTTTGGCTGGAAACCCAATGATCGCAAACGACCAGACCATCATGCTGATGGACACCAACGGCAATTCCAGCTGGACCACGATCTCATCCGGTGCCGGGACGGGCACGCTCACTCTGGCAAATTTTACCAACACTGCGCGCAGCCACTACACGATCGTCACCGGGACCAGCAACCTGGTGACCACCGGGGTCGCTCGATCCACGAACGCCGGCGAGTATGTCGCCATCGATGTGGATGAGAACGGCCTGCCGGTGGTGATCTACTACAACACCGCCGCCCAGACGCTGCGCCTGGCGCGCGCCAACAAGATCAATCCGACCGCACCCGCCGACTGGACGCGGCAGAACGTTTTCGCGGGCGGGGATCCCAACGCGATGTTCAGCGGGCAGCACGTCGCCATGAAATTCGACGTCAATGGCAATCTCCACGTGGTGTGTTACCGTTCCTCGGCCGGAGACCTGCTGTATCTCTACGCTCCCGACGCCGACGGGACTGATTACGTATTCCAGAACAGCGTCGTTGTGGATTCCGAGGGCGCGGTGGGCACCTCACCGGACATCACCTTGAACGGGACCACTCCCTACATCTCCTATTTGAACAATTCCATGATCGGAACCTTCGAGGGGTTGAAGATGGCCTATTACGATGGGGGTCTCGGTGATTGGGAGTACGAAATCGTTCCGGTCAGCACGGCAGTGAACGACAGTCGAACCAGCCTGGAGTACAGGAAAGGCGCCGTGCCCTGGCTGATCGCCATGGGTTATTCAAGCAGCAGCTTCGATATCGTATATCTGAAACCCGAGGAATAGGAAAGTCGATATGGGGATAAAGCAACGTGGGCCTCTGCTCATAGCGTCTTTTTTCCTGGCCGCCAGTCTCGCCCTGTTCGGGTTGGGGGATCCGGAAGCGGGGGAGTACCAGCCGGTAGAGGGACTTGAGAACTGGGATCACAACATCGATATTTCCGAATACGAGGAGGGGAAGTACAACCTCATAATTCGAGGCTCCGACTCGGCGGGCAATCTTCGTTACCAGGGTCCCTACAATGTCTTTGTCGATCCCGATTCCGACTTGCCGCTCCTTCGCATCTCCAATCCGACCCCGGGCATGCGGGTGGGGGGCAGCCTGAACGTGGTCGGCGTTTGCCTGGACGATGACGCGGTGCAGAGGGTCGAGCTCCAGCTGGACGACGGTCTGTCCCGCAGCGCCGAAGGCGCCGAGTTCTGGTCTTTGCGCCTGGATCTGGAGGGGCTCGCCGACGGGGAGCACACGATACAGGCCTGGGGAGTCGACATCAATGGGCACAGCGGTGAACCACAGTCGGTACGCTTCCAGCTGGATCGCCGCGCTCCGGCTGTGCAGATTACCTCCCACGAAAGCGGCGCTTTAGTTTCGGGAAAGGTGCTGCTGGAAGGGACGGTCAGCGATGCCAACGGCGTTAAAAAGCTCGGCTACAGCAGGCAGAGGGACGGCGACTACCTGCCTCTCAAGCTGTCCTATGATAAAGCGGAGGAGCGCTACGCCTACCAGCTGCGCATCGAAACCGAGGAGCTGGAAGACGGCCCGCAGGTTTTCTGGTTCCGCGCCGAGGACGCCACCGGCTCAACTGCCTATATGGCTTTCCTCCTGTTCGTGAACAACGAGGAGCCGGTTCTGGAGATACTCTCTCCTCAGCCGGATGAAACGGTCCACGGCAGACTCCTGGTGGTGGGCAAGGCCTATGACCGCATTGGGCTGCGCACCCTGTCCTATGAGTTCGGCGGAGGGGAGAGCGGCCAGGTCGAGCTAGTTCTGGGGAACCCCTACTGGATTAAGGAATTCGACCTGACGGATCGGAAAGCCGGGGCCCTTCAGATCAGCTTCACCCTCGAAAACCTGACCGGAAACCAAAAGACGGAAAAGCTCAAGGTTCGACTGGACCCGGAAGGTGACAGGCCCCGTGTTGAAATCGCCTTACCCCGGGAGAATTCTCAAATAGTCGATGGTTTCCTGGCGGTCGGCTATATCCGGGATGACGACGGCGGCAAGAGTGTCGAATACAGTCTCGACGGCGGAGAACCCAAGACCGTGGCGGCGGACGACGCCTATCGTTTTTCCCTGGAGGGCCTTGCACCCGGGCGGCACAGCTTGAGTGTTCGGGCTACGGACATCCACGGGTCGATCGGGGATGCCGTGAAAACCCAGTTCACAGTCGTTGCCGAAAAGCCCCGGGTTGCTCTGACCACGGTGGCTGTCGGAGCGGGGGTGGAGGAATACAGGCCGGGGATCACCGTTTCCGCTGATCAGAAGGCGAGTCTCAGCGGCCGGATCCAGGGTGCGACGGTAACCGCAGAGTACAGCCTCCAGGCAGGCGGGTTCAAGCGCTTGACCCTGCGTAAGGGCCCCGATCCGAATGTTCAACTTTTCGAAATTCCCCTGGGCAAGGAGCTTGCCTCCGGGCAGGTGGATGTGCGCATCCGCTGCACGGACAGCTTCGGGGGTACGGGTGAATGCAGCGGATTGCTGTTCTTCGGCTCGGGTGCTGAAGCGGGACAGGAGATCCTGTTCGTCGATGCCCGCCTGGAGGAGGACGGCAAGGTCCGTCTCAGCGATGAAGAGCCTCTATTCGGCTACGTGCCCGGCGGGTCGATAGACTCCGTTGTCCTCGATCCCCCCTCGGATATCGTCACGGTTCGGCCGCAAGGGTCCGTCGTGCGTATCGAAGCGGCTGCATCCGGTATCAGCGAGCCCCTGCGCCTGGAGGTATCGACCGGGTCCGGCAGAACCCTGAGATCGAAACCGCTTCAGTTTATCACCGATCAGGATGCACCGATCATCACGGTGAATGAACCTCAGGCGGGCGCCTGGTTCGCCGATGCCATCACGATCGCCGGCAGCGTGCGGGATTCAAGCGGTGTCGAGAGCCTGCAGTACGCTCTCGGCGAGGGAGCGCCCTTTACGGCGCTCGCAATGGAGGAAAGTGGGGGCCTGGTACACTTTTCCGCCTCCCTTCCCGCCGGTTCTCTCGAGGATGGACAGGTGGGTCTGATCCTTCGGGCCGCGGATGCGGCCGGAAACACGGCCGATGAAGTTGTTCCCCTGCTGCGGGACAGCGCCGCTCCGGTCCTGACCCTCATTACCCCGGGCCCCGAGGATGAGCTGAACGGGCAGATTACCCTGGCCGGCAGGGTGGAAGATCAGGGAAAGATCACCCGAATCGAGTTCAGCGACGACAACGGGAGTGTCGAGATCGGATCGGGAAATGACTTCCACTACGCAGTGAACCTATCCAGCTATGAAACGATTCCGCAGAACTTCACTTTGAAAGCCGTGGATGCGGCGGGGAATGAGGGAACCCTGGTACCGCTGCTCAACATCGATCGCGCCGCGGACAAGCCGGTCGTGGAAATTCAGATCCCCGGCGCGGCGGAGGTGATCAAGAACGACTTTATACTCTCGGGAATGGCTTTCGACGATGACCAGGTCGGGAAGCTGTTCTACAGTCTCGACGGCGGGGAGGTCCGCGAGTTGCCGGGAGGAAACAGCTTCAGTATTCCTCTGTCCATCGAAAGTCTCGGTGACAACGAACATGTCGTGGCGGTGAGGGCGGAAGACGTCGGCGGCCTGTCCAGCGAAGAAGCCGCTTCGACCTTCATGGTCTCCACCTCCGAGCCCCGGTCCAGTCTCCTCCAGCCGGGCATCAGCCGGCACGTGCGAGGGGTCGTCGAGCTGACCGGGGAGAGCGAAGATCCCAACGGGATCGCCGAAGTGTACGTGTCTCTGGATAACGGACACAGTTTTCAATTGATGGAGGGTGCCGAGCAATGGACCTACCGGCTGGACACCACCCTCATGGGAGACGGTACCCATGCCGTGCTGATCAAAGCCGTGGACTCGACCGGCACCGAGGGTCTTTTCACCACGACCATCAACATCGACAACGGCGCACCGGAGATCGTTCTGGACAATCCTTCAGATGGAGAAGCCTTCACCAGAACCCTGACTTTGGACGGTCGCTCGGTCGATAACATCGGGCTGACCGGTTTGAAGGCCCGATTGATCCCCGCCGTCGGCTCGGCCGGGTTGGCGGCCGGCGGAGTCGAATATGAGCTACCCGCCAGCGGCATCATCGTCGAGCAGCTCGACGTCACGGCCCTGCCGGCGGGCTGGTACAACCTCAGCGTGGAAGCCGAGGATGCCGCCGGAAACCAGAGCTACCTGTCCCGGAACATAATGATCAGGGAAACCGCTGAAGCCGAGCGGGTCGAGCTGCTGTTTCCCCTGGCCGGAGCGGAGGTGGCGGGGAACTTCACGGTCAGCGGCAGGGTGGTGTCGCAGGAGAGCATCGCCAACGTAATCGCCCTGCTGGACGGGGCGGTCCAGGAAACCGTGGAGGTGGATGGGCGGGGCTATTTTTCCCTCGACTTTGGAGTCGAGCAGCTGCAGATGGGTGAGCACACGCTGCGGTTCCAGGCGGAGTTCCCCGGAGGTACGCAGCTGCTTTCGGAACAGCGGGGCATATTCTACCGTCGCAGCGGTGCGTGGGTGCAGATCACCAGCCATCGGGCGGGGAACTTTGTCAGCGGACGCCCCTTTCTGGAAGGGAAGGCCGGCTACTACCTGGAAGCACCACAGCCCGAAGAGGGCCAGCCGGCTAAGGAGCGCAAACGCGAGCTTGCCGGGCACGAGGTTCAAAAGATCGAAGTCAGTTTCGACAACGGGGGTTCATTCCAGCGGGCGGACGGCAAAGAAACCTGGCGGTATCGTCTGGAAACCCAAAGTTTGAGCAACGGTCCATTGCGCCTCCTGGTGAGAGCCACCTTTGCCGACGGTGAGACCGCGGTCACCCGCACGCAGTTGCAGGTGGATACCGATCCGCCGGAGCTCGTTCTGCTGAGCCCGAAAGAGGGGGGAAGGTTCAATCAGGAGATCTCCCTGCGCGGGACCGCTTCCGATGAGACGGGGCTGGAGAGTGTGGAGATCAGCCTGAGGGAGGGTGACAAGAGCCGCTACGGCGTTCCGGCGTTCATCCAGGGACTGTACCTGGACGTGCACGCCATGGGCGCGACTTACTTCGATGTCGGGCTGGGCCTGACCTTCTTCGATGACAACGTGAAACTGCAGGCCCAGATGGGAAAATCCCCATCGGGACGGTTTTCCGGATTGGTGATCGGCGCCAAACTTCTGGCCAATGTCGCCACCGTGCCGTTCGGTTATTTCTTCGGGCCGTCGTGGAATTTCTTCTCCATGTCCCTGGCCCTGGGCGCCAATTTCTCCTATTTCACGATGTCCGAAGACACGATCGCCTTCACGGAGGACGGCCTCATGCTGGCCTCTGTAGTCGCCCAGCTGGAGTTCGCCAAATTCGAGGTAGCGGACTGGCGTTTCTTCGACACCTACTCGCTGTATTCGGAGATACAGCTGTGGTTCATCTCCTCGGACGTGCAAGCCGGAACCGCCGCGCGGATAAGCTTCGGATTGCGTATCGGCCTGTTGTAGGTTGTAGTTCCCGGGCAACCGCTGTACTCTATCTGCGTGATTCCCCTCCTGAGCATCGCCGCCGTGCTGCTCGTCGTCGCCGCACTGCTGCTGTACCTCCGCTATCGCTTTCGGCTGCCCCTTCCCCGGGTTGATGGATCGATCACGATTCCCGGATTGACCGAGCCCGTGGAAGTCATCCGTGACCGCTGGGGGGTTCCCCACATCTACGCGGCCAATCTCCGGGATCTGTTCTTCGCTCAGGGGTACGTGCAGGCCCAGGATCGATTCTGGCAGATGGAGCTGAACCGCCGCCTGGCCAGGGGACGGCTGTCGGAGATCTTCGGCAAGGTCACCCTGGACACGGACCGCTTCGTGCGCACCGTGGGCATAGCCCGGGCCGCGGAGAAGGACCTGGCCTGCCTGTCCGAGGAGGGCCGGTCCCTTCTGGATGCCTATCGCCGGGGCGTGAACAGCTACCTGGAGGCAAATCCGCGCAAGCTGCCCGTCGAGTTCACCCTGACCGGTTTCAGGCCTGAGCCGTGGGAGCTGCTGGATTCTTTGTCCTGGATGAAGATGCAGGCCTGGTATCTTTCGGAGAACTGGTCCACGGAGATCCTCAACGCCGCCCTGGTGGGAATGGTCGGTCCGGAGCGGGCGGCCCGTCTGTTCGGGGGGTATCCGCAGGACAACCCGGTCACCCTGGCCCGGCAGACGGTCATCCGGGCGGCGCAGCAGGTTCTGGAAACGTACCGCAGCCTGCAGAGCTGGTTCCCCGCCGACGCCCTGTCCGGGCGGAGCAACTGCTGGGCCGTCCGCGGGAGCAGATCGGTGACGGGCAAAGCACTGTTCGCCTACGATCCCCACCTCGGACTGACAGTGCCCAGTCTGTGGCACACCTGTCATCTGGTTTGTCGAAAATTCGAAGTCGCCGGGGCGACCTTTCCCGGGATTCCGGGAATCATCGTCGGTCACAACCGGGACATCACCTTCGGGTTCACCAATGCCTTCTCGGACGTTCAGGACCTGTATCTGGAGCGCTTCAATCCCAAGAACCCGCTGCAGTACAAGCACGACGGGAAGTGGTTGAAGGCCGAGCGGATCGTGGAGGAGATCCCGGTGAAGGGTGAGCGGAACTCCCGCCGGCTCGAAGTGATCCTGACCCGCCACGGTCCGCTGGTGGGGGAACTGCTGCTCGTCAAATCGGAGAACAAAAACCTCGGCTTTGCCCTGCGCTGGGCCGGGCGGGAAGGATCGGATCCGTTTGCCCCGCTGCTGGCCTTGGACCGGGCCAGGAACTGGTCTGATTACTGTGCGGCCTTGGCTCTTTGGGACACGCCCTCCCAGAATGCTCTCTATGCGGATCGCAAGGGCAACATCGGCTATACCCTCGTCGGCAAGATCCCGATCCGGCGGCGGGGGATCGGGTTGGTGCCGGTCCCGGGATGGACCGATGAGCACGAATGGACAGGCTGGATTGCCTGGGAGGAAATGCCCAGGGAGTACAATCCGAAGCGGGGCTATATCGTCTCCGCCAACAACCAAATCGTGGGACGGGAGTATCCCCACTACATCGGCCTTGGGACCGTCAATGGAAACAGAGCCGCCCGCATCGAAGAGCTGATCAAGGCCAAGGAGAAGCTCTCCCTGGATGATTTTGCCGAAATGCAGGTGGATCAGCACTCCCGGCCGGCGAAGCGCTTCGCCGCGCTGCTCTCCTCGCTGGCGGGGGGGATCCTGAACCAGAAGGACCTGCTGCCTGTTCGGGAGCAGGCCTCCGCCGCTCTGGGACTGCTGAAGGGCTGGAAGGGAGAGCTCGAGCCCGCTTCCGCCGCCGCCGCCGTGTATACGGTCTGCGAGTACCATGCCAAACGCCGGCTATTCGAGCCGTGGCTCGGGGATCTGACGGAGCACTACTGCGGCCGGGACGTGCAGAGTTTCTCCTCGGTGTCCTTCTATTTGGAGTACAGCCACCTGGTGCTGCTCGAGGTGCTCGAACAGGACGACGGAGCCTGGTTGAGCACACCGGACGGGCAGAGGAGAAGCCGGGAGCAGGTGCTGGCGGCGGCGTTAAGGGATGCCTTGAGCTATCTGTCGAAGGAGGGCGGAAAGAATCCCGAGAAATGGCGCTACGGCAGCTTTCACAAAGCCTGGTTCAACCACCCCATCGGCCGTCGCAAACCCTTCAATCTGGTGTTCAATCCCAAACCGGTTTCCTATGGGGGAAGCGCAGACACGATCTGGCAATGCCCCCCCCTGCGCAGCCTGCCTCCGACGAAAAGCAGCTACAGCGCCAGCTGGCGGCAGCTGGTCGATTTCTCGGACCTGGATAAGGCCCTGTGGATTCACACCAGCGGGCAGTCCGGTCATCCGGCCAGCAGGCACTATAAGGACCTGATCCCTCTTTGGGCAGCGGGAAGCTATGCTCCGCTGCTCTGGAGCC
>CAZPQC010000030.1:0-32702 GCA_964588525.1 uncultured Spirochaetaceae bacterium | reverse complement strand
GCTCTGGAGAGTAGGCATAATAGCCATTATCGTCTTTCTCTATTACTACGTTCACCTTATATGACATGCTGGCTCACCTCGCATCTCTATAATAGCAACCCGAACACGAAGTAACAACACTAGGTTTGGTTCTTATTCGCAAACCCGCGCCCCTTACAGGGGGACATAGCGTCCCGGACTTCGGATAACGGCTTGTCATATCTGAGTAATACCTTGACGTGGTATACCACTAGCAGGTATATTCTATCTGTAATGGCAATTCAATCCTTTTCGGATAGAAACACCGAGAGATTTTTTGCAACCGGTGAACTCGGCAAAGGGATTGGGTGGGCGTCAGTGATCAAGATCGCCAGAAGGAAACTCGATATAATCCACTACGCCGCTCGGATAGACGATCTGAGAGCTCCCCCCGGTAACAGACTGGAGTCTTTGAGTGGCGATCTGCGAGGTTTCTATAGCATCGGAATAAACGATCAATGGCGAATTGTCTTCCGATGGACGGATAGTGGACCCTGCGACGTTCAAATCACAGACTATCATGCTTAGCAAGATGATGGAGGTAGACAATGTTCACGGTTGAGAGAGAACCTACCAGCCCAGGTGAGATTCTTGATGAGGAGTTTCTGAAACCCCTCCACATAACTCAGAAGCAGCTGGCCGATCACCTCGGATGCGATGTCAAGGTGATTAATCGAATTGTCAATCATCGAACATCTATTAGCGCTGAGACCGCGATTAAACTGTCCTTTGCTCTTGGGACCTCCCCTGAGTTCTGGCTTAATGCGCAACAGGCAGTTGATCTCTATTACGCAAGGAAGAAAATCGAAGCGGTGCCAGAGCCCCTCGTTAAAACAGGATAGGTTTTCGTAAAGGCGCGGAACAATAGGCGATTTTGTGGGCCGTATCGTCGTAGCAGTCTATACATATCGAGGCGACGATATTCGTTTGATATCAGCCAGGCCCGCGACAAAGTCGGAGAGGAATGTCTATGAGCAAAGAAGAGTATCATTTTGAGAAGGCGAAGCAGGGACCCGTTGTTCGGCCCTCGCCTGGCAAGACACGAATCACTATTCGGGTTGATACCGATATATTGAATTGGTTCCGCGGTCAAGTCCACAAGAGGGGCGGAGGGAATTATCAGACTCTGATCAATGATGCGTTACGGGAATATACCAAGCTCAAAGATGGCGATCTTGAAAAAACAATGCGCAAGGTCATCCGGGAAGAGTTGAAAACACTAAAGAAATAGCTGCTGACAATACAATCGCCCTTTATTCGCAAACCCGTGTGCTACCTGCGCCCGAGCAGCTGACGTTCACCCCGTAGAACACCTGCGTGGCATACTAACCCCACAAGACTGAAGCTCGTTAGGTACTCGCCCGTTGGCAAAGAATAGGATACCGGAAAAATACCAACGATGGATCGATGCACGGAAGCGCTACCATCTTTCCCATGCCCACATCCAGCTGGCCAGAGAGCTGGGGCTGAATCCCAAGAAGTTCGGCGGCCTAGCTAACACGAAGCAAGAGCCTTGGAAGTTGCCGTTGCCCGAGTATATAGAAGAGTTGTATTTCTGATCTTGTAGCGCTTCTCGAAAAACATGGATTCTAGCAACGAACAAAGGGAAGTCACCACATTTTCACTCGATCAGATATCCGAGAGAGGCTCAATCTTCAAGCTGAAGGTGGAAAAGCCAAGCGCTATCGGGTCAAACAGGTTCGAGATATTTTCACGAAATATGCACTAGGGGACGATACGGATGAGTGAGATTCTTTTCGAGACAATTGTCTATTGGGACGCGGAGGACCAGATCTTCGTTGCCGAGATACCGGGGTTGCCGGGATGCACAGCGCACGGCGTGACGAAGCAGGTTGCCCTACAGAATGTCGAGGAAGCAGCACAGCTTTGGCTGGAGACAGCACGGGAGGATGGCATCGAGATTCCGCAGCCACGAGGCCGCCTGCTTTTCGCTTGAGATAGCCTGGACAATTTTATCGGTGTCGAACTCTTTAGGTGCTTGCCGGATATAGCGGCCACCGCACTATTCAAGGTAAGCGTCCTGATCGCAGGTGTACTGATCACCAAATAATGTGTGTCTTTTTCCCCTTTACCAAGTGCGAAAATCAATCGTATGATTGAAACGTACATTTCATCAATCGAAAACCGGTAGGCCAGGGGGGGAGCAGCCATGTCCACTGAAGATGCATCGGTCCAGGCGAAGATCATCGAAGCCACCATCGAATGTATAGAGCGGGAGGGGATCCAGGCGGTCACGATCCGCAAGATCGCCAAGCTGGCCGGGGTAAACAGCGCGGCGATCAACTACTACTTCCGCTCCAAGGAAAAGCTGGTCGACGAGGTGAAGCGCAGTACCCTAGAACATGTGTTCGAGGATTGGCGGGAAATCCTCAACGACGAGAGCCGGACCGTCCGGGAGCGCGTCTTTCTCCTGTTCACCGACTACATGGAGGGGGCGATCATGTACCCGGGGATCAGCAAGGCCCACATGTGGGAACCCCTTATAGACGACAACTACGATTCTCTGTTCGTGAAGCTGTTGAACGATTTTCTGGGAGACCTGGCCAAGAAGCTCAGCCTGGAGCTGAAGCGGCCCGCCAAGGAATTAAAGCTGGTGGTGATCCACCTGTTCAGTGCGCTCAGTATGCCCGTGCTGATGCCCGACCTGTTCAGGGAGTTTTACGACGGGAAAACCTTCAAGGAAGCCAAAGTTCGCCGTGCCCTGATCGAGCATGTGCTTCAGCTGTACTTTGATGAGCGGAACGAGGAGGAAAAGACTCCGGAACCCGAGGGCGAGTAGGGGGATCATCATCTACCCCTTCTTCCAAGCAGCACCTTACCTAGAAACGGGGTTTTCCGTTCGATTGCCCGGTGCGGGCACATCTCCAGGCAGCAGTAGCAGCGGATGCAGCGTTCATAGTCATAAACCGGAGGCGCACCGGCTCCTTGGCCGTTGAAGCTCAATGCCTTTTCCGGTAGGGGGCAGGCCTTGACGCAGATTCCGCAGCGTTCACAGAGCTGTTCGTCGATTTCCGGGCGGGGGAGTAGCATATTTCTGATCGACGGGTAGTACTTCAGCAGGGCGTTATCCCCGACTCCGGCTCAGATTACAAACAGGTCGGCACGAACCTCGGGTCGAGGCCAATTAACCGGGAAAATACCGCATCGGCGGGGTCTACAACCTGAGCGACAAGCACAGAATCGCGCTCAAGGGGGCCTACAATTTCGTGACCTTTCCCTATTTGATCTTTCGGATGCACGGATCACTTTTCCCTCGGTGGCGATTCGCTATCACTTCCACTACTAGGCCGGTCAGCTTAAACTGGCTCAGGGATTTTTGTCGGATGCGCGATCCGCGATCAAAACAGGTATTTTTGTTTACTCTTTTACTATTGAAATACGAAATTAAGGGTATATATTGGGAGTCAGGAGGATAGAGCTATGAAAAGAGTACTGATTGTTTTTGCTATACTATTATTTGCGGCTGCAGGTTTGTCCGCTCAAATCGACTACACCGATTTCGGTGACGCGTTTGAAGACTTCGCCTCTGAGATTTCTACAACCCTGCCGTCTACGGCTGCTGTGGCTGGATTGAATTGGTCTCCGGCGTACATCGGGAACTTCCCGCATTTCGGTGTCGGTGCCTCCATCGGAGCGTTTACGATTCCCTACGACTTCGTAAAACCACTTATAAATGAGTTAGAGGTAAGTCTTCCTTCGGAGTTCGACTATATAGAGAAATGGGGTATGCCTATACCGGCCATCGCTTTGGATGCCCGAATCGGTGGATTTGTGCTTCCTTTCGACGTTGGTCTGAAGTTCGGGTATATCCCGGATAGCCTTCGAGAAAAGATGAGCCGGATAAACGCCGATTACCTGCTGGCAGGCGGTGATGTACGCTTGCGGGTGGTTGAGGGACGAAGATTCGTGCCGACCGTTTCGGTTGGTGGCGGATACACGTATCTCGAGGGAAATATCGGTATTCCCGACCTTGCCGGCCCGACCACCATTGATTTGCCGGTGCCTCTTCAATCACACTCTATTACAATCACGTCACCGGAGTTGACTTTCGCCCTGCAGACCAGCACCTTCGTCGGCAAGGTCCAGGCGAGTTGGAATTTGGCGATACTAACCCCGCATCTGGGAATCGGAGCGGCATACGGATTGTCCACTGCCGGAGGAGGTCTGGCCAGCGAAATACTCTACGACGGAGTTGCCATAACACCTCTACAAATCCAGGATGTAAAGGATGCCTTTGCGGCTGCGGGCTATCCGCTCGACGAGCTGGATGAAACGAGCATCCAGATCAGCTCCGATGCGGACGGATATTCCTTCTGGGTCTACGGCGGCACGGCGATAAATATATTTTTCATCAAGGTAGATCTCAGCGCCATGTATAACTTGGTCAGCAAGTCCTACGGCGGAGCGGTGAACGTACGGTTTCAGCTGTAGCATCTGTAATACCGTCGTTGGGAATAGATGAAAAAAGCCGGGAATCACTCCCGGCTTTTTTTACGCCCAGCGGTAGGTCAGTGATAGTCTGAGACCCGTCCGCTGAGCCGCTACGGCATCGACCCCGACGCTGCGTCACCGCACGCAGGCACAACGCCTCCACTCCCAACAAAGTCTGGCGAGTACTCACTGCAGGCTTGCCCGGATCTGCTTTGCATCTTCGGGATCGGATAACATGCGATACCGGCACCTTGGAAAGTAGGAAGGAACTACAGGGTAGGCAAATAGAGGCCCGCCTAGTGGGGTAGGTCGCGGAGGGTGAGCGGTACGTCGGAAGCTACGGTTAGTCTGGCTCGCTCACTAGACGATCGAACCGGGAAGGCGCCCGGCCATCTGGATGCAGAAGGCGATGTCCCTCTCTTTGAAGTCCACCCGGCTGTTGCCGGCTGCCAGATAGGCCTTGGAGAGTTTGTCGAACAGCCGGGGGGAGTCGGCCCGGGCGATCGCCTCGACAGTGTCCACCCCGGTGTTGAAGAGGAGTCTGGCAAAGACCGGGCCCACTCCGTAGACCCGGGACAGATCGGACAGCTTCACCAGCTCCAACAGCTTTCCGGGATCGATCCCCGCCTGCCTGGCCAATTCCGCGCGCCCTTCCTTGCTCAGAGCGTTCTCGAACAGCTGCTTGCTGTTCTTGATGCCCCGGGTTGCCAGCTTACCTACCGTAGCAGGATCCACTCCGGGGAAATCCCGCAGACTATTAGGTTTGGGGAGCAGGGCGTTCACCTCCCTGCGCAGGAGCGCGAGGTACTCCACGGGAAGATCCGTCTTCCGGGCTAACCCGGAAATCCTCTCAGCACTTTTCACTGCGGAGAGGAACTCCGCCAGGTTGGAAATGCCCTGAGCCTGCAGACGGGAAAAACACCTGTCGATCTCCTCTTTGAGGATCCGGCGGCTGGGAATCAGGTCGGCAGCTTTGAGGGTTTGCTTGTACTGGTCGAGGGAGATATCCTGGAGGTCGAGATGATAGAAATCGCTCATCCATACAATAATGATGGAGAGTGTTGCGTCATTGCAAGGGAGAGGAAAGAAGATGAAAGAGTTTGATCCGAGTGGTTTTGATTTTGACAACCCCTCCGCCCTGTTCCGATTCGAGGACAGGCTGAAGGGTCTGATCGGCGGGCCGCTGTACTACGACCCGTACTTTCGAAGCTGCGGCGGTTTTCGGGGAGACGAGGAGGTCCTGGATTTCGGCTGCGGCGGAGGGGTTAGCACCCGCAGTATCGCTGCCGGGCTTACTCGAGGCGGCTCGGTCACGGGGGTGGATATCTCTTCCTATTTCAGCGAAAGGGCTCGGCGCCGTGTGGACCGCTGCCCCAACGCCCGCATCCTGCGCGGGGATATCACCGAGATGGATATCCACCGGGAATCCTTCGACCTGATTTCGATTATCCACGTGATCCACGATATCGCGAGGGCCAGGCGCTCAGCCACTGTGCAGGCACTGGGAGTGCTGCTGAAACCTAACGGCAGACTATGGATCTGGGAACCCACCCGTCCGAGTCACGGCATGCCGGCCGAGGAGGTTCGGTCGTTGATGGAGGAAGCGGGTCTTCGGGAGGTGTCTGCAGAGGTCGATGGAGGCGCGTTCAAGGGGGTCTTCGAGAGGTAGCTTGCAGGTAACGTGCCGGTGCAGTGCAGGCAGCGTACCGGTAGCGGGCAGGTAGCGTGCAGGTCGCAGCGGCTGGTCGGCCGTGCTGCATCATTCGCTGCCGGCCTTAGGCAAAGGGATTTGTCGTCAGCACGGAACGCGCCTTCTGTTCACCGAGCTCGATCCACCGCTGCATGAGCTCGGGGTCGAAACGCATCGGGTTGTCGGTGAGCGCCTGATCGGGGCGCAGGCCGTCGATGATCCGCACCAGGCGCTTTTCGGAGCCGAACAGGTCGGCGTATTCCTGCTTGTCGAAGATGGCCTGGATCTTTTTCCGATAGCGCGGTCTGCCCGCCAGAGCCTGCAGGATTTCGCGCTTGGCCAGAATGGCCGTGTTGATCCGGTCCGCCATCTGCAGATCGTTCTCACCCGTTTCATCGAGCATGATGGCGAGAGTGCGAAACAGGACTTTGTCCAGGCGACGGAAGCTGCTGTCGGATGGCGGAACCTTGGCGGAATCCAGCATGATGGGCAGGATCGTCTCCGCACCAAGGTCGATAGCCCGGGCGAAGGGCAGCAGGTCCCGCACGCCTCCGTCGTAGCAGACCTGCCCGTCTATGATCGTAGGTTCCATGACAACCGGCACGCTGGCCGAGGCGATCATGGCATCGATGAAGCGCTCCCGGGTCATCCCGGGATCCTTCGGGGAGACCACCTTCAGATTTCCGCTCTGATAGTTGGTATACACCACGTAGCAGTAGGGCATGTCCTCCCGCTGCAACCACTCGAAGCATTCCGGACGGAACACCTGGCTCACTCGTTTTCGAAGTGGGGTGGAGCTGTTCAGACTGTTCTGCCGTTTGATGAATTCGATGACACTATTTTTCTCGAGGATATCCGCCGTGGTTACCGCCGAATACTGGTTGATCAACTCCTGCAGAGCTTCCTCTGCGATCTCACCCGGCGCGCCCATGAGCCCGGCCAACGGCGTGATCAGGGCTCCGGTGGAGCACCCCCCGATTATCGAAAACCAGCCTTTGCTGCGGTACTCTCTGAAGATATGCCGGATCACTCCGGCGGCGAAAGCGCCTTTGGCCCCTCCGCCCGAGATTACCAGGGCCGTGCATTTTTGCCGTCGTGCTATAAAACTGTCCGCGATCCTTTTAATCTTTTTCATGCTTCATCCCCTGTCTGGCGATACGGACTACTGAGATGATGTCCAGGTTCAAATCCCAGAGCCTGGTCAGCACTCCCCGCAGTGCGGCCTGATCCGCCAGCGGGCCGGTAAGCACCATAGATGGGCATCCATCCGCAGTCTGTTCGGATACGATCGACATGCTGTGCAACCAATCCGACCACCTGGGATCGAGATTTCCCTGAACCCGTATGCGATACATCCGGGGTGCAGACTCCTCTTTCATATCCGCAGTCCTGCATCTATCTTCAAGTTAAAGGGAGTTGGGCAGGCTCGTGACCAAACGAAAGTATAGTTTTGGTAGGGTTATTTGCTGTTTTGGTTCGTGAATCCGTGACGGAATCCACGGCGGAGGGGGCGGCGGCCGTGCGGCCGCAGCAGACGGCTGCGTTCGGAGCCGGCCCATACGTGAATACCAGCGGCAACCCGCTCATCGATCGCGATCATCCCGTCCTCGCATTCGATCACGAATGAGGGTTGGCGCTGGTGCAGCTTTACCATGTTGCCCGGCCGCACCAGCAGGGTGTCGAGTTTGTGTATCTGCTGATCACTCGACCCGTATACATAGGCGACCCGGGCCGACTCCCCGACCTCCAGCTGATCGAGGGGGATCACGGAGCTTTCCACTATCTGAGCTCGCTGCCGGCAGCATTCGCCCTCGGGAATAGGCATCCCGTGAGGACATTCCCGCGGATGCCCCAGCAGGGTGCAGATGCTGTCCACAAGGTCGGGATTCAGGATATGCTCGAATTCGCAGGCGCCCTTTTCGAACTCCACCCCCAGGACATCGTGCACCAGTCTTTCGGCGAGACGGTGGGAGCGGATCAGCTGGCGGGAGTAGCTGTTCCCTTTTTCCGTGAAAGAGATGCGGTTGTCCTCGAGCTGAACGATGCCCTCCGCCACGATCTCCTCCAGCACCTCCCGCTTGAAGCTCTCCCCGAGCTCTTCCTCGAAATAGGAAAGGGAGCTGTTCCCGTCCTCCTTCATATACCAGAGGACTTCTAGATATTCTTCCTTAAAGGTTCTCTGCTCCATCAGTTACGCTCCTACCCTAAAGAATATCAGAATCCAATTCAGAATGCCCGCGAGGACAAACGAGGAAAGGTTGATCGCTGCGGTGATGATCAATCCGGTTTTGATGCCGACTTCCCGGCACATAGCCACGATATTGGCAAAGCAGGGCACAAACATGGTTGTGATCACCACGGCGGTGATTGTCTGGATGTAGGTGAGTGCCCCCCTGTCCACCATGCCGAGAAGCAGCCCGGCGGCCGCTTCATGGCGGGCCAGTGAGAGGATCAGGACCTCAACGATATCCAGCGGCAGTCCCAGCCAGGTAACGATGATGGGCCTCAAGCCCCGTTTGAGCAGGTCCAGCAGGCCGATCTTGTCCACGACGAACAAAGCCACCGCCGCAATGAGGAAAATAGGCACTGCCTCTTTCAGGAACCAGTAGATGCGGTAGGCGGTCTTTTTCATCAGCGCCCGGGCACCGGGAAGTCGGATAGGAGGCAGCTCCTGCATGAAAAAACTTTGCCCGTCCTCTTTCATGGTTTTGTTGAGAATCAAGCCGGCGGCAAGCTCGACGATTGCCAGGGTGCCGTAGGCGATGAGAAAGGCCTTGAAGCCGACCCGCCCCAGAACCGCCATATCGATGGCCAGCTGTGCGGAGCAGGGAATCGCGAAGGCGATGAGAAATATCGCGATCAGCCTCTCCTTGCGAGATGAAATCCCCTTCGTGGTCAGGGTGGCCATGGTCTTGCAGCCGAAGCCCAGGATCAGGCTCATGATCGAATTGCCCGACAAACCTAACTTTCTCAATATCTTGCGGGTCAGCACCATGAGGTTGGGCAGGTAGCCGGAATCCTCGAGCACACCCATCATCAGGAAAAACACGGACAGGATAGGCAGGACCGTGACGACGGCGTTGAACAGGCCCAGGGTGAGCAGGCCGTAGGGTCCGATCAACAGGTCGTTCCAGAACCCCGCTCCGACCAGTGAGTTGATCCAGCCGATAAGCGGATCCACCATTAACACGGAGAGCAGTCCCTCGATCAGTCCGGCAGCTTCAACCACAAGCAGGTAGGTGGTGAGAATTACGGCGATGAGGATCGGAATCCCGAAAATCGGATGCCGGCACAGGCGGGCAAAGCCCTGAGCGAATCGCGTCGGTTTGCGGCGGGTCCTGTCCGTCGTCTCGGCCACGATTCTGTTGACGATTGCCGCCCGGCGTTTGGCCAGCTCCCGGCTCGGCCGCCCCAGGGACTCCTTCTTGATGTGCCGGAGTTTGTCCGCCAATCTTCTGTAGTGGCCGTCACCCAGGGTTTTCTCCAGCCAGGGGGGAAGCAGCGGATCCCCGTCCAACAGGAGGAGGGCCTTCTTCCGACGGAACGGCGTATCCCGCGGCAACAGCGCTTCGATCTCGGACAGCCTCCGTTCCAGCTCGGATCCATACTCGGGTCTCCAATCCGCCGCAGCCGCCCTGGCCAAGGCCGTTCTCACCTCTTCGGTGCCCTTGTTGATCTGGGCGATGTGCTCGATTACCTTCACCCCGAGAGTCTCGGCTAGTTTATTCGAGTTGATCTCTATGCCCTGCTGCTCGGTCTCATCCACCGCGTTCAATGCAATGACCAGGGGAATATTCAGTTCCATCAGATCCAGGGTGAACAGGAGGGACTGCTTCAGCCGATTCGCGTCGATGCACTGGATCAACACATCGATCTGCTCGCTGAACAGCAGCTCCCGTACGGTGATCTCCTCTTCGGAATGTATGTAGAGGCTGTGCATGCCCGGCGTGTCGATGATTTCGAAATCTCGTCCACGGATCGAAACCCGTTTCCTGCTGATCTCCACCGTGGTCAGGGGATAATTGGCAACCAGGGTATAGCCCCCGGTGATATCGTTGAACAGCTGGCTCTTTCCGGTGTTGGGAAGCCCGACGATTGCCGCCCGCAGCGGCCGGCGCGCAGCCTGTATGGAGCTCTCCCGCCCTCCGTTTTTCTCCTTCGGGGATCCGCTTTCCTTCATGGTCTTATTCTTGACTATAATGGTAATAATTTTTATGGGAATTGAAAATAGGTGATTTTCAGGACGGGGAGATCAGCCCCAGGTCTCTGGCTTTGGCCACCGCCTGTGTCCTGTTCTGAACGCCCAGCTTTCCATAGATGTTGCTGGTGTGCCATTTCACGGTCGGCAAACTGATGAACAGCTGCCTGGCCACCTCCTTGTTGGAGGAGCCCTTTGCGAGAAACTGAAGGACTTCGAGCTCCCGTTGGCTGAGTGGTTCCATGAGGCGCTCCGAGGTACCGGCGGAACGCTGCCCTTCCCGCTTCGATGGAAAAACCGACAGGATACGTCCCACGTAATTCCGGTGGATACCCTGTTCCGCCGCCTCGTAGAGCAACCGGGCCATGGGCGGACCTTCATCCATGAAGATGCGCAGGTACTCTTGCGGCTCGGCGATCGAAAATGCCTGTTCCAGGGTGTGCAGGGCCTGTTCTTTCGCGCCTTTGGCCGCCGAGGCCAAACACTGGAGAACCAGGGTTTCGAGCACTACCCCCTTCCTGCCCAGTTTCTCCGCATCCTTCTGCAGCTGCCTGGCAACTTTCAGGCATCCTTCCGATTTACCCTTGGCGAGGAGTATGCGGGCGTGCAGGATCTGATCCAGCTCCTGCAAAACGTACGGGAGGCTCTCATCATTCATGCGTCTCCGAGCCACCCATTCGCTGTGCCAGCGTTCGGCCGCTTCCACCCGGTCTTGAACGAGCCAGAGGCGGGCACGGTGCAGATCGACCATGAGGTCATCGAGATCGCTGGCATCGAAACGAGTGGCGATCTTGTGCACCGTGTCCATCACCTGCTGTGCCTCCCGGGGGTTGCCCTGCGCCTGCTTCACCCGGGCCAGGGTGATATAGCCGTCCAGCGCGCCGATCACTCCCAGGTTGCGTACCAGTTCGATTCCCTCGTTCAACTGCGTTTCGGCCGATTCCAGATCATTCCACTCACGGAGCAGATTGCCCAGACCGATCATGGCCAGTCCGGCTACGGGCATCGGGGTTCCCGCGGCATCCACGGTCTGTTCTATGGCCTGTTCGTAGGTGGCCTTGGCTTCATGGAGTCGGCCCTGGATCGTGCGCAGCTCGCCCAGCTCGGACATAAGGGCTCCGGCGATCGTCATGTTTCCCGCCGCCCGGCACCTGCGGATATTTTCCTCGAACACTTGAATCGATTTGGGTATATCCCCGCTGGAAGCGTAGGTGACATTGGCCAAAACACGGCTGATCGCGCTGCGGAAGAATTGCTCCTCCTCGGGAAGCAGTTCCATGGCCAGGTTGCTCTGCCGCAGACTCTCCTCGATGTCGCCCTGGAAGGCAGCGAGAAAGGCGCGAAACGCCGCCAGCTGACCTGCGATCGAATCGCTCGATCCCGACTGTACCGCGGCGTCGAGTCGGGCCTGGATCCGGTTCATCGGGGCTCCGGCCATGAGCAGGCCCAGGGCGTGGTACACACAGAGCAGCGGCCGCGTACGCACCAGGTTTTCAGGCAGGGCTTCGATCCATCTGAGGACCGTGGCGAACTCGCTGCGCATCAGGGTGGGTTGCGTGTGCTTCTCGATAAGCTCCATGGCCCGCTGGAAGTCTTTCTCCGCCAGGGTTTGATCGATCGCCTCGGTGGTCATGTCATTTTGTTCGTACCACCGACTGGCGCGGCGGTGAAGCTCGGGCATCTGCCCGGCGTAGAGCTGTTCGGCCCGGCGGCGCAGCAGATCGGCAAACAGGATGTGGTAGCGGTACCATAACCGCTCGGAATCCAGAGGAACGATGAACAGGTTGTTACGTTCCAGCTGTTCGAGGATCGCCCCGCTGTCCGGCTCATCGCTTACCACCTCACAGAGCGGAGCGGTCAGACGATCCAGGATCGAAGTTCTCAGCAAGAATTGCTGGATAGGCTCCGGCTGGCGTGAAAGTACTTCCTCCACCAGATAATCGAGGATGTAGCGATTGCTGCCGGTAAAGGATTTGATGAAACCGGAGGCGTCCCGTCGTCCCTGAAGTGATACGGCGGCCATCTGCAGCCCGGCTATCCACCCTTCGGTGTGGTCCGCCAGAACCTGGATATCGGGAACCGACAAATCGAGACCCATCAGGCGGTTCAAAAATTCCGCCGTTTCCTCGGGGGTGAAGCGCAGGTTGCCGGCGCGCAGCTCCGTCAACTGTCCACGGGCAAGGAGCGTAGCCAACGGCAGGGGTGGATCCGCCCGCGTGCACACTACCAGGTGAAGCTTCTCCGGCAAATGCTCCACCAGGAAGCCCAAGTACCCGTGAATCGTGCTGTCGTGAATCAGGTGGTAGTCGTCGAAAACAAGGATACAGTGCTCTTTGATTTCGGCGATTTCGTTGAGCAGCTGGGTCAGCACGGATTCGGCGGCCGAAGGTTTCAGGGTATGGAAACTTGACAGAAAACCTGCAGCCAGTTCGGGCTGTATTGTCTGAAACGCGGTTATCAAATAGGACAGGAAGCGCACCGGATCGTTGTCGCTGTCTTCGAGGGACAGCCAGGCGGCAGGCTGTCCACACTCTCGGATCCATTCGCAAATCAGGGTTGTTTTACCGAAACCCGCCGGAGCCGAGAGCAGGGTAAGCCGACGCTCCAGCCCGGCCTGCAACATCTCGATAAGGCGCTTACGGCGAACCAACCCCGGACGCAAGGTCGGAATGAAGAGCTTTGTCTTCAGTACGGGAGGGATCACGATTTACCCAGATTATAGCGGTTTGCGGACTTGAGGCAACAGTCTCTAAAAGGTGATGATCTTGTAGCCCTGTTCGATAAAGTTTTCCATGCTGGGATGACCGGACATATCGTCCAGTATACGTAACCTTTGCGCTTCCGCTGCCTGGAGCGCGCCCGTTTTCTGGGCGCAGGCTCTGCATGCTCCCACCAGCAACACCTCTTCCTTCACCTTCTTGTAGAGGTTATGGAGGGGGTGATTGTCTTTGTCCAGCTCGGGAATCAGCTTGGTCGCCGACCCTTCGATCACCAGCTTTATCTCGTAGTCCTTGTCGCTGAAGTCCAGGGCATTGAGCAGCACGTGAATGAAACACATTGGATCACCGTTGAAGGCGAAAAGAGCAATCTTTTCCACAAGCGCAGTTCCTCCCGGATCCTATCCTACCCGAATTACCGGGCTATGGAAAGGAAATCCGGTCTGACTTGCTTTTTTGTAAGGTATTTGTTAGAAAAGATCTGCTTCCTTAATATCAAAAAGCCGTAAGGACGAGACAAGATGCTACTTCAGGCGGTGATCAATGGACTCCTCTTTGGTGCCGTGTACGCCACCATTGGGATCGGTTTTTCCCTGGTTTGGGGTGTGATGAACATCATCAATATAGCCCACGGGAGTTTTATCATGGTCGGGGCCTACCTTTCCTATACCTTGTATGCCGTTGCGGGAATCGATCCGTTTCTGTCAATCCCGTTGGTAATGGCCGCGCTTTTCGTTATAGCGTACGTAATTCAGAAATTCTCGCTCAATCGGGTGGTTCGAGGCAGTGTGTTCATCACCCTGACATTTACCTTCGGTTTGCAGATCCTGATCGCCAATGTCTGCCTCTTGATCTGGAGCGCCGACTATCGCAGCGTGAAACTACCGTATTCCTCGGCGGGATTTCAGATCGGCGAAGTGGTCATCCCGCTGGTTCGCTTGGGGATATTCGCCGTTGCCTTGATTTTGACAGGTTTGTTCTACCTGTTCATGAGAAGAACCAAGACGGGGATCGCCATCAACGCTACGGCGTTGAATTTCGAGGGAGCCAAGACCGTAGGCATCGATGTGTACAACATCTACGCCATAACCTTCGGGGTAAGCGCCGCCCTGGCCGGCGCCGCGGGCTGCCTGATCTCTCCGATCATGAGCGTGAATCCCTTCGTCGGCGGGCCATTGGTGGCCAAGGCCTTCGTGATCGCGATCCTCGGCGGACTGGGCTCTACGATCGGAGCCCTGGTAGGGGGCATGGTGCTCGGTCTGGTTGAAACCGTAGGAACGGTCTTCATTCCCTCCTCCTATCAGGAGCTGCTCGGCTTTTCCGTGCTGGTGCTGGTTCTGGTGTTTCGCCCTCAAGGACTGCTTGGCAAAAGGTTTTACTAATGAAGACGAAAGCAATCGTCTTGGGTATCCTGGCTGCGCTGTGTATCGCCGCGCCGTTTCTGCTCACCGGGTTTTGGGTTCGGCTGATTACCTTCACCTTCATGTTTGCCGTACTCGCCTCCGCTCTGAATATCATCGCCGGCTTTACCGGCTACGCGGCCTTCGGGAACATGATCTTCTTCGGTCTTGGAGCCTATACTACGGCGGTTCTGATGACCAGACTCGGATTCTCCTTTCCCCCGGCTCTGGCCTGCTCGGCGGCTGTAGCCGTGGCTGTGGCGATTGTGCTCGGTATGCTTCTCTTGCGACTGAAAGGCCACTACTTCGCTCTGGGGACGCTCGGAGCCGCCGAAGCTATGAAGTATATCGTGGAGAATATGACGAAGATCACCGGGGGCGGTCAGGGCATCACCGTACCCTCCTTGAGGGGTAATCCGGCCGTAATCAACACCTTCTTCTACTTCATGATGTTCGGCTTGCTGATCATCATTCTCGTAGTTGTATGGCGGCTGTCCAAGAACCGTCTGGGATACGCCTTCAAGGCGATCAGAGCCAACGAGGAAGCTGCCGGCGTCATGGGGATCGATACGACCCGCTACAAGGTTACGGCTTGGGCATTGAGCGCCCTGTTTACCGGACTCACAGGCTCGGTCTACGCCTTCTGGTTCACCTATATCGATGCTCCCACCGTTTTCGACGTAATGTGGGTGGTGAAGATGTTCGTGATCCTGCTGATCGGCGGAGCCGGCACCGTCTTCGGCCCGGTGATCGGTGCCTTCATCCTGGAGACCATCTCCGAGCTGGTCTGGTCCCGCTTCATCAATCTGCACCTCGGAATCCTGGGACTGATCATTATCCTGGTGGTTCTTTTCATGCCGAGAGGGATCATCAGTCTCGTGAGCCAGGGGAAGGGCATCAAAGATCTGATCCCGGTGCGGCGCCAGGCAAAGGGGGCGGATCGATGAATGGGGTTATACTGAGCGGCCGGCAGGTCACGAAAACCTTCGGAGCCCTGAAAGCGGTGTGGAACGTCGACTTCGAGGTCAAGAAGGGTGAAATCCTCGGCATCATCGGGCCGAACGGGGCGGGAAAGACCACCCTGCTGTCCATGATCAATGGAACGCTGTCGTTGACTCGGGGGACGATCACTTTCAAGGATCAGGTCATCTCCGGACTCAAGCCCTTTCGGATCGCCGAGCAGGGAATCTCCCGAACCTTTCAGGTCGTGAAGCCCTTCCCCGGCATGACTCTTCTGGAAAATGTTTCACTCGGTGCGCTGTTTGGCAAGGACAAGATTCGGGATGCCCGGGAGGCACGGGAAAAGACCCGGGCGATCCTGTCCACGGTCAACCTGAGCGGTCAGGAAAACGTGGCCGTGGAGAATCTAAACATCTCCGAGCGCAAACGCCTGGAGCTGGCCCGGGCATTGGCCATGGGCCCGGAGCTGCTGCTGCTGGACGAAGTCATGGCCGGCCTCAACACCGGAGAGATCAACTGGATCATGGGACTGATCCGAAGGCTCAACGAAAAGGAGGGGAGGACGATCCTGGTCATCGAGCATGTAATGAAGGCGATCATGGGCATTTCCCACCGGATCATGGTGCTGCACCACGGAGAGAAGATCGCCGAGGGACCGCCGGAGAGAATCAGCAACGACGAGAAGGTTATTTCCGCCTACCTGGGGGAACGATACGCCAAGAGGAGGGGGGATAATGCTTAGAGTCCAGGAGTTGAACGCCGGCTACGGGGATGTACAGATCCTCTGGGATATCTCTGTTGAAATAGAACCGGGCGGTATCACAGCTCTGATCGGCGCGAACGGGGTTGGCAAGACTACGTTTCTGAGAACCCTGGCCGGAGCCATACAACCGTACAGCGGAAAAATCCTCTTCGGCGGGCAGGATATCACCCATCTGCCCCAGACCTGGAGGGCCAGACACGGAATCATGATGGTGCCGGAAGGCCGGCAGCTGTACAGCGGGCTGACCGTGGAGGATAACCTCAAGATGGGCGCCTACACCCGGAGGGATCGGGGCGGGATCCGCCGGGATTTGAATTGGGTATACGGGATCCTTCCGGTGCTCAAAGAACGGCGGAAGCAGCTGGCCGGAACTCTCTCCGGGGGGGAGGCGCAGATGTGTGCCGTGGCCCGAGGCTTGATGGCGGATCCAAAGATGCTGCTTCTGGACGAGCTTTCCCTCGGTCTGGCGCCGGTGATCGTGGACGGGCTGGTCAATGTTCTGCAGGAGATCCACGAGAAGCGGGGCATAACGATCCTCCTGGTCGATCAGGACGTGCAGATCGCCCTGGAGCTGGCCTCCAGCGGGTATGTGTTCGTCAACGGGCGGGTGGAGATGTCCGGGCCGTCGGTGGAGCTGTTGAAGAATTCGGAGATTCAGAAGGCCTATTTAGGAATCTAAGCTTGGCTATAGACTGAGAGAATCAGTATACTAGAGAAAAATAGAAAGGGAGGAACTCATGAGAAACAAGCTCTTCAAGGCAACTGCTGTGTTGTTGGTGATCCTTCTTGTTGCGGTGACCACTTTTCTGGTTTCATGCAAGAAGAAGGAAGAGGTGCCGAAAGTCATCAAGATCGGGGCCTCGGTATCCCTGAGCGGCAACCTGGCCCGCTTCGGCAACATGGTCAAAAACGGCTACGAGCTGTGGGCAGAGCAGGTGAACGCCGCAGGCGGAATCGATGTGGGTGGAAAGAAGCTGCCCGTGGAGATCGTCTACTACGACGATCAGTCCGACAACCAGACCTCGGCCAAGCTCACCGAGAAGCTGATCACCCAGGACAAGGTTCAGTTCCTGCTGGGGCCCTTCGGTTCCGGTCCGACCTTCGCCACCACGGCGATCGCGGAGAAGTACAACATCATCACGATGGCGACCCTGGCCAACGCCACCAACATCTACGATCGCGGCTTCCAGAATGTGTTCTCGGTTCTGGCTCCTGCTACACGGATCTTTTCCAGCTTTATAGACATGCTGGCTGCCCAGAACCCCAAGCCAACAAAGGTGGCGATCATCTATCCCAATGACAACTTTCCCGGAGCGGTAGCCAAGGGTGCCGAAGCCTACGCCAAAGATAAGGGTTTTGACGTTGTCTACATAGAGGAGTACACCAAAGGCGTAAACGATCTGTCTTCCACGATCTTGAAGATCAAGAACTCCGGTGCCGAGGTGCTGATGGGTTCCGGATATCTGGAAGAGGCGATCCTGACGGTACGCCAGCTCAACGAGCAGAAGGTCAGCCTCAAAGCCATCGGTTTTACCACCGGCCCCGAGCTCAAGGATTTCACGGACAACCTGGGAAGCGATGCGAATAATATCTGCGGCGTGTCCTGGTGGATGCCCCAGATGAACTACTCTGACCCGCTGTTCGGCAGTGCTTCCGATTATGCCAACCTGTACGCCAAGAAGTTCGGAGAGGGCTTGAGCTACCAGGCCGCGGGCGCCAGCCAGGGCGGCCTGCTGCTGCAGATGGCCATCGAGAAGGCCGGCAGCCTGGAAACCGACAAGGTACGGGAGGCGCTTCGCTCCTACAGCGGCTCCACCTTCTGGGGACCCACCAAGTGGGACGCAAGCGGTCAGAACACGGCCGGCGCCACGGTCACCTTCCAGATCCAGGACGGCGTGATCAAGACCGTGTTTCCGCCCGAGGCCGGTCAGGTAAAGCCGATCTACCCGATGCCGTAATCGCTATCCCGTTTTGATTCTACTCGGACATCCAAAGGCCCGGCTGTAAAGCCGGGCCGTTTTGCTGAAGAGGTTACGGTTGAAGAGGTTACGGGCGGACAGCGTGATCCCCCTGGTGCGAAAAGAGGGTGGACGGGATGAAAATCGTCTTATTTGTTATTTTTTTCTTTTTCTTGCTTTATTCTTACTTTTCTCGTATGATAGAAAGGTGAACGGGTACGAGCGCAAAATCGAAATCGTAAGGCTCTTGGAAGAGAAGGGGAAGGTAAACATCAACCAGCTTGCCGAGTCATTTGGGGTAACGAAAGTGACCATTCGCTCCGATATAGACTCCCTGGAAACGCGGGGCCTCCTGCTCCGCACCCATGGCGGAGCGGTGCTGCCGGAGAACCATCAACTGGTGCGACGGATCAACCACACGCTTCATGAACGGAGGAAGGAGAAGGAAGGAATTGCACGGGTCGCTCGGACCCTGATCGAGCCGGGCTCCACCGTGCTGATCGATTCGGGCAGCACCACGGCAATCCTGGCTCATCATCTCAAAGACATGAGATTGACCGTTATTACCAATTCCGTGCTGGTCCTGCAGGAATTGGTCGGATCAGAGACGGTGGAGCTGCTGATCTGCGGGGGGGCCCTGAGAAAACCGGACATGGCCCTGATCGGCGAGATAGCCCGTTCATTCTATGAACAACTCAACGCGGATATCGTTTTTCTGGGAGCAAACGGATACTCCGTTGAAAAAGGTATAAGTTGCGCGAACCTGATCGAGGCGCAGACCAAGAAACATATGATCAAGAGCGCTCAGAAGGTGTGCCTGTTGGCGGATTCTTCCAAACAAAACAGGCTCGCTTTGGCACATGTCTGTGACTGGGAGGACATTGACATCCTGGTGACGGACAGCTTGGGCGCGGCAGACAGGGAGTCGCTCGCCGGTTACGGCGTGGAAGTCATAACAATTTAAAGGAAGGAGAAGGGAAGATGAAACGAATCATTCTTTTCCTCGGGGTTCTGGCTATCGTGGCCGGAACAGGTTTTAGCACCCCCCAGGTTGAGGTAACCTGGCCGGATCCGGAACAAACCATCACCGTGGTGGTTCCCTATAGCGCAGGGGGAGGGACCGATCTTATTTTCAGGCCCGTTGTCGAGGAGATGAAAAAGCTTAGTCCCGCCAACATCATCGTCAGCAACATCGGAGGGGCAGGAAGCGCTACCGGTACCAACGAGGTATTGAATCAACCGGCGGACGGCTACACAGTGCTGGCCAGCGGTACACATACCGTGGCTGCGACTCTGCAGGGTTTGACGGAGGGCTACAGGCAGCTGGAGGGTATCGCCAGCCTGAACTGGGATCCCTTCATCATCGCAGTCTTGCGGGACAAGCCCTGGAACTCCATGAAGGATCTTGTCGAGGCTGCGAAAAAGAAACCCGGCGCGATCAGTCTCGGAAACGCCGGCATGGGCGGGGCCACCGGGGTAGCCTCGGTGGGCTTGAACCTGGCCTTTGACAAATCCTTTAATGTGACCCCCTTTTCAGGAGGCTCGGACCTGCTGGCAAACGTTTTGGGCGGTCACTGCGACGTCGGTATCTTTTCCCAATCCGAGATGCTGGCCAACCGCAACATGCTTAGACCCCTGGTTATCCTCTACGATCAACACAGTGCGCTCGCCGACCTAAAAGACGTTCCCACTCTTAAGGAGGCGGGGTATGAAAACCTGAACGTGCCCGGCGGCTCCTTCCGATCTTTCTCGGTAAAAAAGGGAACCCCACCGGCGGTGAAGAGAAAGCTGGCCGAGATGGTGGACCAGGCTTACAACAGCAAGGTGTTCCAGGATTTTATGAAGGAAAATGGACTGCTGCCGGCTTACTACGAGCTGGATAAGCTGGACGCCTACTTCGAGGAGCTGGTCCAGGCCTACATCCCGATTCTCCGAGAAGCGGGATTGTTGAAAGAGTAGGTCGCAGGATTCTCGAAACGCAATCGGGAAGCGGTGCCCCTTCCAAACACGGTGCGCCGCTTCCTCTATACATCAGGCAATGAAGTTCGGAACACGGCGCGTCATTCCGTTGATTTTTTTTGCTGTCTCCCTGCTCTATCTGGCGTTTAGTTTCTCCCTAGAGCAGTACCGGATGATCGGAGATGAGAGAGGCTGGGATCCCGGCTCACGGGCGCTGCCGATCGCCATGGGTTTTCTCATGCTGGTACTCTCAATATACCTTATCCTGAGGGAGACGGTCAAAGAACAGGAAGAACAGGCGATTCCGTCTGGGGCTCGAAAACTGATCCTGCTCACGATCGTTTTGAGCATTCTCTACATCCTGGCCTTCCGCCTCCTTGGCTTCATCCTCTCCACCGCTATCCTGCTGTTCACATTGATCTACTTCAACTACCACGAGAACGTCCGGCTGAAACTGCTGCCCCGTTTTTTCTTGGGCCTTATCTCGAGCACCGCGTTCGTTCTCCTGATCTACACCGCGGGCAGGTTCATCACCCGCAGCCTCTTCTATCTGGGCAGGGCTCGGGGCTGCGAACTGTTATCCAGCAAGGTTTTCAGTGCCTTCGTGGTACTGCTTTTTGCCGCTGCTCTGTTTGCGGTGCTGCTCGTTTTTTTCCGCAAGACCGTGAACAAAGTTGAGACTCGCAGCCTGATCATCGCGGGACTCATGGCGGCGGGAGTAACCGAAGGCCTGTACCTGGTTTTCAAACAGATATTCCTGGTCAACCTGGCCAGGGGGATCGTGTTCTGGTAATCGAGGAGTCGCCGCAGTGGTAGAGCTTCTTTCCGGCATTCGACAGGTATTCAACCTGAACACGATTCTCTGGATTGCACTCGGGGAGGTGCTCGGCATCATCATCGGAGCCCTTCCGGGGCTGACAGCCACCATGGGGATCGCGTTGCTTCTGCCGTTGAGCTTCCAGCTTGGCCGGGCTACGGGTATGGGACTGCTTCTGGGGGTATACTGCGGGGCGGTCTCGGGGGCCTCGATCCCGGCAATTCTCCTGGGTATCCCGGGGAATCCGAACGCCATCGCCACCGTCTACGACGGACAGGCTATGACCAGGAAAGGGTTGGCGGGACAGGCCCTTGGAGGTGCGGTGGTTGCTTCGTTCATTGGCGGGATCCTGAGCCTGATCGCGCTGTCCCTGTTCTCGCCGCTCATCGCCAGATTTACCCTGGCTTTCGGACCGGCGGAAAAAGCCACGCTGGCTTTGGTGGGTCTGACCATAATTGCCTCTGTTTCGGCCAAAAATCTGGCCAAGGGTATTCTTACAGGCGCATTCGGTTTGGCCCTGGCTTTTGTAGGCACAGATCCGTTTACCGACGCCTTGAGGGTACCTTTTCCCGAGCTGCTGGCCAAGACTCCTTTGGTCGGCGGGATAAAGTTGATCCCGGCCTTGATCGGTTTGTTCGGTGTATCCCAGGTTCTCTACGACCTGGAGCGCATCCAGGGCGGACGTCTGGCACCTCCGCAGCTGAAAATCGAGAAAGTGTTTCCTCCGCTGCGGAAGATCGCCTCTATGTGGAGGATCATCCTGGAATCCACCGGCATCGGTACTCTGATCGGGGCGATCCCGGGCACCGGAGCTTCAATCGCAGTGTTTCTGAGCTACGAACGGGCTAAACGGATCACTTCTTCGCCCAGGAGCAAGCTGGAAAAGGTCGGCAGCGGCTGTTTGGAAGGAGTGATGGCTCCGGAGGTTGCCAATAACGCGGTAACCGGAGGAGCCCTGATACCGGTCCTGTCGCTCGGAATTCCGGGGGATTCGGGAACCGCCGTGCTCCTCGGGGCCTTGCTGATAAAGGGGGTGGTGCCCGGCTACCAGCTGTTCACCCAGAACCTGGATCTCGTCTATGCCATCCTGTTCGCTCTGCTCCTGTCGAACGTCTTCATGCTCACCTTTCAGCTGCTGGGGGTCCGGCTTTTTCCAAAAGTGCTGTCGATCCCGATGGCTTTGCTGTTGCCCGTAATTCTCGTTCTGTCCATGATTGGAGCTTACGCAATCGAGGGACAGGCAGTGCTGGCCGCTACCTTCGACATGGGAGTCGCCCTGGTTCTCGGCATAATAGGCTACTATCTGAAAAAAGCGGACTATCCGACGGCGCCGATCGTACTGGGGCTGATCTTGGGCGGATTGTTGGAGGTCAATTTCCGGCGGGCGGTGAAGCTGGCAGGGGGAAACTATCTCGTGTTCTTCACCAAGCCCATCGCCGTTGTCTTCATCGTTCTGGCCGTTTTTTCCGTAGTATTGCCTCTCATCCAGAGGAGGAGAAGACCTTGAAAGTCGTTTTTTTCGGCACTGCGGGAGCGGTGCAGAGCGCTTCGGACGGCAACGTCTGCTTCGCCCTCCAGGCGCAAAGGTGCAGCCTGTTGGTGGATGCTTCGGACAGTCCCGTCCACAACCTGCTGAAGGCCGGGCTTGATCCCCTCGCTTTGGACGCCCTGGTGCTGACCCACAGCCACACCGACCACATCTATGGATTGCCCTCTTTGATCCACAATCTCTGGCTGATGAAGCGGGGCAAACCGCTTCGAATCATCTCGAATCCACCCACGGCAGCAAAGGCGAAGGAGCTGCTGGAGCTTTTCGGTCTGTTGACCAGGGAAGGATTGTTCCCCCTCGAGTGGATAGATGGTGAGAATGGCGCCGTGGAAATGGAAACTTCTCTGACCGTGAAGCTGTTCCCGGTCCGCCATTCGGTTCCAACCTCGGGCATTCGGGTTGAAGAAAAGCGAGCTGCTTTTGTCTACACCGCGGACACGGCTCCGTTCGACGGGGTGATCACCGCTTCCCGAGGCTGCCAGGTGCTGATACACGAAGCCTCCGGGGACGGCACTCGGGAGGAGTATCTGAACCAGGCGGGGCATTCCTCGGCCCGGCAAGCCGGAGAGGCGGCAGCTGAATCGGGAGTCGGCAGATTGTTCCTCTGTCACTTCGACTACTTTGCAGGCCCCTCACCCGAGGATTTGCGCAGAGAAGCGCAGCTGAGTTTCAAGGGTGAGGTGGTCCTGCCCGAGCGGTTCAAGGAATACGAGATCCGGGATGATTGAGCAGAACAGTCAACCGCTAAACCGCAGCTACGCCGTCGTCTTCGATTACGATGGCACCCTGATCGACTCCAAGCAGGTAAAGGTGCGGAATTACAGAGAGGCGATTGAGACGATATTCTCCCCGCCCGAAGGTACGCGCCAGGATATCGAAGAATCCTGTCTGCGCACCATGGGGGCCAACCGTTTCCTCCAGCTCGAAGACACCCTGCTCTCTCTGGGAATAGGCGCCTCGGAGGAGCAGCGGCAAAGCTGGAGCCGTTTGTATTCGGCCCTGAATCACAAGACGATTCCCTCCGTGGCTGAATTCCCTTCGGTACGGAGGCTTCTCAGCAGACTGGAAGAGGCCGGCTACTCCCTCTTTGCCGCTTCGGGGATCCTGGAAGAGGAGTTTCTCAATGAGCTTGCGAGGCGAGGGTTGCACCGCTTCTTCCTTGAAGCAAAAGGCGGGGACAAGGAAGCATTCCTGAGGAGCTTGATGGAAAGGGGCTTTGAACCTATTCTGTTCGTCGGCGACACGATCTACGATCAGCGCACCGCGGAGCAGGTCGGCGTGTCCTTTTTCCGGATCGACACGGAGGAAGATGTACGTAAGCTCGAAAGCCATCTCCTGCCGGGCCGGAGGCACCTCTGACGGCGCATTCCCGGATCTGAAACTCTATGCTTTACGCTTTTTCACCCGCTCCGGCAGGGCGGGGAGGTCGTAGATCCGCACCCCCACCGCGTCGAAAATGGCGTTGCAGATCGCCGGAGCGGTCGGCAGGCCGCCGGATCGACGGGTAGGAATGCGGAATTGGAACCGCTATAATCCCAGGATCTGGAAACGAAGAGCAGATTTATGCCCGATAAGTTCTATGTCCGCCAAGACTAGAGCCCTGCTGATGAACCTCGGAGCCGTGCTCTGCTGGGCGTTCGTCCCTCTAGCCATCCGATTTGTCAGCAGCTACTATTCGGCGCTGTTCCAGGCCTTGTTTCGCTACTTGTGCGCCCTGATCGTACTCTGGTGCTTCACCGTGGTTACGGTCGGACCGACCAGGCTTAGGACCGAGATGCCGCAAATGCTCTCCCTGTGGCCGAAAATCCTGCTCATAGCCCTGGCCAACTACGGCTTTCAGTTGACTTTCACCGTTTCTCTCTACCTGCTGTATCCCGGGCTGGTAACACTGGTAAACCAGTCGTTGATCCTCTTCTCCGTATTTCTCGCCGCCCTGATGTTTCCCGACGAGCGTTCGACCCTGGGCAGCGCATTGTTTCTGGCAGGTGTAGTCGCGGCCGTTGCCGGGGTGGCCATGACAGTTGTGGGAAGCAGCAACTTCGGTACGGTACGGTTCAGCCTGGGGATTGTCCTGGTGCTGGTATCCGCGCTGTTCTGGGCGCTCCTCGGTGCCTTGATCCGCAAGTGGCTCGGCGGAGTTTCCACCTCCTTTGCCCTGTCCTCCGTGTTCACGATCGTAACCGTGCTTTTCTTTCTGACCTACCTCATTGCCTACAGGGGACTGCCCGTTCCCAGCGCGCCGCCGGTGATTTGGGCTTTTCTGGCGCTCTCCGGTCTGATCGGCTTGGGCATCGGACACTCCCTCTACTATCGTTCGGTGGGGATCCTTGGACTGGCTCTGTCCTCCAGCCTGGCGCTCCTCATTCCTCTTCTGGTCGGGGTGGCCTCCTTCTTCCTCTTCCGGGAGAGGTTGACCTGGATTCAGCTGGTAGGAGGGGTGAGCCTTCTGGGCGGCTGCTACCTCGTGATCCGGGCCCGCTTTCGCCATATCTGAGGATCGCCGTTGCTCCGCCCGCCGCGCAGCCCGGAAACGCGGGGCATGAACCTCCCCGGCGCAACGTTCGGGTAACCGCACGAAATCATCTTCACGTATGTGCTAAATGACTCTATGGTGATAGAAAATTGATCAATTGTATTTCTATGCTAATATATATTAGGAGTGAAAAGCCATGAAAAGCGGAAAAGAAAGTCGTAGGATGTTCGAAAGGGCTCGGAAAGTAATGCCGAGGGGGGTGGCCTCGAACTTTCGCTATTGGGGAGATGACAAGACCCTCGTGCTGAAGAGAGCCCAAGGAGCCTACATCTGGGATCAAGACGACAAGCGCTACATCGACTATCGTCTGGGCTTCGGACCGGTAGTTTTGGGACACGCTCACAGGGCCGTTACCAATCGGGTACGGGAGGCTCTGGAGATCGGCAACACCTTCGCCATGACTACGGAATACGAGATCGAGGCGGCCGAGAAAATCACCGCACTAACCGGGGTCGATCTGGTGCGCTATGCCAACTCGGGCACCGAAGCAACGATGCACGCGATCCGGATCGCCCGGGCCTACACCGGACGGGACAAGATTCTGAAGTTCGAGGGGCACTACCACGGCTTCCACGACTACACCCTGTGGAACTGCTATCCACCGATTCCCGGAGCGGGGTACCGCAAGGCACCGATCCGGGTGGCTCACGGCTCGGGGATTCCCCACCTGATCGGTGAGTTGGTCTATATTGTACCCTTCAACGACGAAGAGCTGCTGGAGAGGAAGGTACGCGAGCACTGGGGAGACATAGCCTGCATCATCGTGGAGCCCCTCATGGGCAACACCGCCTCGATCATGCCGCGGAAGGGATTCCTGAACACGATTCGCAAGCTCTGCGACGAATACGGCATCGTCATGATCATGGATGAGGTCAAGACGGGATTTCGCATCGCCAAGGGAGGAGCCCAGGAGTACTTCAAAGTCAAATCGGATCTGGTGACCTACGCCAAGGCCATGGCCAACGGATTCCCCCTGGGCGCTATCGGGGGGCGCAAGGAAATCATGGGGGAGATCGGACCGATGATGATCCCCCACGGAGGGACGTACGCGGGGAACGCCGTGGCCACCGCGGCGGCCTGCGCGACTCTGGATGAGATTGCCGCAGGGGCCCTGGATCGGGTGGACTCCCACGGGAAGAAGCTCATGGCGGGGATCGAGGCAATTTTCAAGCGTGTCGGCGTGCCCGCAATCGTGCAGGGTCCGCCCTCGATGTTCGGAATCGTTTTCACCGAAAGGCAATCCGTGCGGGATTACAGGGACTGGGCCGACTCGGACCACGACACCTACGAGGAGGTGATCCTCCATCTGTTCGACAAGGGAGTTATGCCGGACAAGGACTGCCGTGAGCCATGGTTCATCTCCGCTTCCCACAGTGACCAGGATGCTGAGCTGGTGCTGAATGCCTTCGAGCAGGCCCTGAAGGAAGTTGTGGGATAAGCAGTCCGATCGGGAGGAATTGAAATGAGTGCTCAAGTCGACTTGATTCTCAAGAGCAACGCCGTTTTCACCGGTACGGGTCAGGGGACAAGAAAGGCCGCAGTGGCGGTAGCCGGCGGCAGGATCGCAGCAGTTGGTGATGAGAGGGAAATCGAAGCCCTGGCAGGAAGGGATACCAAGATATTCCAATTCGGCGACGAGCTGATCATGCCCGGCTTTCACGATTTTCACACCCACGTGCTTCTCGGAGGCCTGGCCCTGGACACGGTCGATCTTCACGAGGCCACTTCGGAGGAAGAAGCAGCCGACAAAGTGCGTGATTTTGCCGCCACCCGACCTGAAGAACCCTGGGTGTTAGGGTTTGGATGGTATCACATCTATTGGAGGAATAAGAGGCTCCCTACCAGGAAAAGCTTGGATCGTGCGGTACCCGATAGGCCCGTGTTTCTCTTCAACGCAGAATATCATGGCGCCTGGGTCAACACCCGTGCCTTGGAAGAATGCGGGATCGACTGCAATACCCCCGATCCACCCTTCGGTAAGATCGAGCGCGACCGACAAGGGGAACCGACAGGCTTTTTGTACGAGACGGCGGAGGTCCTGGTTGGGAAAAAAGCGTTGAGTTTCAGCGATGAGTATAGCCGAAAGCTGGTGAGCAACTTCATGGAGAGGGCGGCCCGGGTCGGAATAACTTCCGTCAACAATATGCTCTCCCTGCCTGGTTCGGAACTGGGGGACACCGACGTGTATCGGCGAATGGAGGCCGACGGGAAGGTGACGGTCCGCTTTTTCCTAGAAGGGGCTCTACAGGAATCTTTGGACCGGGCCGAAGAGCTCAGACGCACCTACACTTCCGATAAAGTGAGGTTCTCGGGGCTCAAGGAATTCCTCGACGGTGTTGCAACGACCTACACGGCTTTCATGGTCGATCGGTACAGCGACAAGGATACTCGCGGGATTACATTGCTGCCTCCCGATGTAGCCGAGCAATGGGTGATCAACGCCGACCGGCAGGGATTTCGCGTGCGCTTTCATGCCTGCGGGGACGGTGCGGTCCGCCTTGCCTTGGACTGCTATGAAGCGGCCCGGCGAGCGAACGGGAAGAGGGACGCCAGGCACAGCATCGAGCATCTGGAGACGGTTCACCCGCGAGATTTCGAGCGCCTCAAGGACCTCGGTGTCGTGGCTTCGATCCAGCCGGAGCATCTGGCCGTTACGGAAAAATTCCAAGACAATCCTTTTTTCGAGCGCCTGGGCACCGAGAGAGAGCCCTATTTCTGGCCCAACCGGAGTCTCAGCAAAGCCGGCGCAGTGGTTGCCTACGGGAGCGATTTCCCGGTGGTGGACCTCAATCCCATGCTCGGTTTGTACAGGGCGGTCACCCGTTTACACAATGACGGAAAGCCTGAGGGGGGCTGGAATCCCCAGGAGAAAGTCTCTATAGAGGAAGCGCTGGGACACTACACCAGGGACCCCGCATACGGGTCATTCGCGGAAGATGAATTGGGTACGCTGGAGGCGGGAAAACACGCAGACATAGTCGTGATGGACCGAAACCTCACTCAGTGCGGTAGCGATGAAATACTGAATAACCGGACACGGCTGACCGTCATGGGCGGCAAGGTCGTCTACGAAGACTAGAGTCGATCCGTGCAGGAGTGTTTTTTTTCTTGCGAATTCAAAAGATTCATATAGAATATATGAATAAATATCATGGATTCGAGACGATTGAAGAGATGTTGATTGGTGTATTCGTGCCATACTACTTCCTAAGATCGTGGAAGGAGGTGATGCCGTTATGAGCTGATGGAATATCTGTTGGTGTACCCGGACTTATAGTCATCCTAGCCATCTTGAGGAGGAAAATGATGAGTGACAAAGTCGTCAAAAAGAAAGGGAAGGCTGTCTACTGGGTCATTGGAGTGCTGGTGGCCATCGCCTACCTATTTGTGCTGGTTCCACCCTTGTTCAGTCTGGTCAACCGGGTAGAGCCATTCGTCTTGGGATTTCCGTTTTCAGCGTTCATGATATTCGCTCTCGGCTTGTTCATCGCCGTGATGCTTGTTCTGCTGTATGGGATTCAGAACAGAAGAGGAGAGCTCTAAATGAACCTGGCAATAACTCTGAGCATGATAGCGATTTATGTCGCGGGATTGATTTACCTTGTGTATCGAAATCCGCTTCCCAAGCAGGATTTCGAGGAGTTCGCCGTCGGCGGCCGCTCCTTCGGATGGGCCTTCATTACCATGACGATCATCGGTACCTGGTATGCCGGCTCCATGTACGTTGGATGGGCCCAGATGGGAGTTGAACAGGGTATCGTGGTTACCTATGTGATGTTCTATACCCTGGGCGGCTTATATGTCCTGTACGTCATTGCCGGTCCACTGTGGAAGCTCGGAAAAAAATACGGCATCAAGACCATGGGACACTACTTCGAGCTGCGCTACAAATCGCGTAGTCTGAGGACATTTACCGGTTTCGTGTCTCTTTTGATCGAGTTTCCCTGGGTGGTGACCGAGCTGCTCGCCGCAGGGTACGCCATGCAGGCTATTTCCTACGGTAAGATTCCCTTCAACCTGGGAATGACGATAATCGCCGTCATTTTCATCGCCTATATCGTTTTTGCCGGAATGCGGGCGGTTATCATCGCGGATTTCTACCAGGGATGGATGTACATCATCGGTGGCGTGGCTATGTTTCTGGCGGCGGGTTATGCCATCTTCGGCGGATACAGAGGCATGTTCATGGAGGTTCGCAACCTCAACGCCGAGTTTCTTACCGTGCCGGGTCCCTCAGCCGGCTGGGGAGGAGACGTTCCCGGAGCTCTGTTCTGGCCGTCCCTGATCCTGATGGGGGCTATTGGAGCCTACATGTGGCCGTCCCTGATAGCGAGAATTTTCGCTGCCTCCTCGACCAAGGAACTGAAAGCCTCTTCCCGGTTTACCCCCCTCGTCGCGGTGGCATTCACGCTGGTCATCACCTTCTTTTTCGTGGGAACAGCCGCTCGACCCGAGTTCAAGGGTGAGGACAGCGCCTATGCAGTGGTCAATCTCTTGAGCACCCTCGGACCGGTCGCCGTCGCAGTCATATGCATCCTGATACTAAATGGATCGCTATCGATGATGGATTCCATGGTCAGCACCTGGTCCATTGTGTTCGTGAATGACTGCGTAGCACCCTATTCCAAGGTCACTTCGAAGGGACTGACCAATATCTCCAGGATTTCAGCGCTGGTAATCGGCTTTGGAGGCCTGATTATTTCTATGCAGGAACTGCCTACGATCATACAGCTGGTCATCAGGATGTATCAGGGAATTGTTCAATTCTTTCCGGCGGTGATTCTGGGCATTTTCTGGAAACGCGGCAACAAGTGGAGTGCCTGGTCTGCCACGCTGGTGGGATTGATCATCACCGGCATTTTCTCTTTCACCCAGCCGGACTTCGTGCCGGCGCTGCACGGCATGCAGGGAGGCCTGGTGGCACTGGCGGCGAACTTTCTGGTGTACGTGGTTGTCGCCCTGGTGACCAAGCCGGTACCCGGGGTCGAACAGCTGTTCGTCGACGCCAAGACAGCGGATTCGGATCTCGGCCAGGAACTGATCCGGTAATAACAGGGAGGAACGGACATGGAAGGAAATATCGGCGTTCAAATCATCCTGCTGTGCGCTTACGCCATATCGATCATTCTGGCGATTACGTTCGGAAGCCGTATCCTGAGGAAGGCCAAAGAGGAAATAGACAAATCCTCTGAATAAAACAGGATCGGACTGAACTGCTGTCACGACTCTCCTCATCCCAATTGAGGATTCTGAACTCAAGGAGGGTAAATATGCACACCGAAGAAGAACGGAAGGTACTGGAGCGGATCGAGAAGGGACAAACGGAGCTTCTCGATAGTTTGGCCACCCTTGTGAGTTTCAAGACCGTAACTCCGTCAGCCGGATCCACAGGGGAAGGTCAAAGCGGTGAATATATCCGCTGCCAGGAGTACGTCGCCGCTCTATTGAAGGAAGCGGGAATTGAGAAAACGGATTCCTGGATGATCGACTGTGCCAAGCTCAAAACCTTTCCGGGCTCTGGCGTAATCCCCGACCGGGATCTGACTGATATTCCCGTCCTGGTCGGAGTGCTGAAGGGTACCGGAAAGGGTGCAGGCAAGTCCATGATCTTGAACGGCCACTACGACGTCGTTTCCCCTGGGGAGATCGAAAATTGGAGTCACGACCCCTTCAAGGCAGCGATTGAGGGAAACAAACTCTTCGGCCGGGGCGCCTGTGATATGAAGGGGGGTATAGCCGCCATGATATTCGCGTTGAAATGTATCCGCGAATCAGGGTTGGTGCTACAGGCGGACGTAATCGTAGAGTCGGTGCCGGAAGAGGAATTGACCAGTATGGGGACCCTGGCCTGCTGTCAGAAAGGGTATAAAGCGCAGGCGGCGCTCATACCCGAGCCGACGGATCTCAATCCGCTCATCGCAATGAGGGGTAATCTGAACGGCAAAATCACCGTATTCGGACGCGCGGGACACGGGGATATGCCCCAGCCTCACTGGAGTGAAGGGGGCGCCGTCAATGCTATATCAAAGGCGGTAAAGATTCTTCAGGCACTGGATGATTTGACAGAGGAATGGCGAACCCGGCCGGACAAGCAGCACAAACTGTTGCCGCCGGATATGGTATTGCCGACACTCATTCATGGCGGAAAATGGATCATCATGTATCCGGAAAAGTGTGAAATCGAATTCAATTCCGACTTCATTCCCAGCACCAAGAATTTGAAAGAGGAAATCGAGGAAAAGATACGATACGTCGCCGGTGGAGATTCGTGGATGCGCGAGCATCCACCTCTCTTTGAAACCAATCCGTGGCTTTACGGCGCGGAAATCGACGAGAGCGATCCGATCGTAAAAACCGCTTTTACGGCCTCCCAGGACATCGGGCACGATCCCAAAATCATCGGAATGGGCAGTCTCACCGATGCAATACATCTGATCAACTATGCAAAAACCCCGACCGTTACGATTGGTCCCGGCGGAGGCGGTTTCCATGAGCCGGATGAGTTCGTCTACGTCGATTCCCTGCTGAGCACGGCCAAGATCGTGGCACTGTGCCTGATGAGATGGTGCGGGTACGGCTGAGCGCGGGCAATCAACAGTTGCGGTGGCGTTCACGGGGAAGGAAGCAAACATGGCGCGGTACGTGGGGATGGCGGGCATCCAATTCGACGTCCTATGGGGTCAGGACAACACGCAGATCATGCTGGATAAACTGGACATGTGCCAGCGGCTGTTCCCGTGGGTTGAGTTGATTTTTTTCAGTGAGCTGAGTGTTTGCGGCCTTGATGAAACTCTGGCCCAGTCCATCCCGAATGCGAGCACACGACGACTATGCGAGTGGGCTGAGGAACACCAAAAGTGGATCATTCCGGGATCCATGTACGAAAAAGAGGATTTGAAGATATACAACACGGCTGTGGCGATATCCCCGAAAGGTCAGATTGCCGCAAAATATCGAAAAATTTTCCCATGGGTGCCTGTGGAGACGTCGGCGCCGGGCGGACAATTCTGTGTATTCGACATTCCCGGAAAGGGGCGAGTCGGCCTGTGTATTTGCTATGACCAATGGTTTCCCGAAGTGATCCGTACATTGGCCTGGATGGGGGCGGAGGTCATCCTGAATCCCACGGCTACTACTACATCTGATCGAGCTCTGGAGAAAGTGCTGGCTCAAGCTCACGCCATTACCAACCAGCTGTACTACTTAAGCGTGAATGGAGTCGGATCGGGGGGGAACGGCCAATCGATCTTCGTGGATCCCGAGGGACGGGTGCTGCAGGTTTCCGGTGAGCGGGAGATGATTATGACCGAGGTGATCGACCTGGACAGGGTCACTCACGTGCGCGAGTACGGGACACTGGGGCTGTCGCAGGTCTGGAAGAACTTCGCCGACTCCCCAATCACGTTTCCCGTATATAGGGAACGTTTCAGGGACGGGGAAATCTTCAAATCCCTCGGGAAATTCAGGAGACACGAGAAGATCGAATAGGCCGGCTATTTCGATCGTGATTGAGGGGACATCAGATTGGCATGAGTCGCATCAAACAGGACTGTAGATAAGAGGAGGCGCCCATGGGATAGCCGGGCGGATCGACGATACCATGTGTGTTTGTCACGTGCGTGTCAACTGAAAACGACTGAGGAGGGTATTTATGTCTGACAAAGTAGAAGTGTTTGCCCGAAAGGCAA
>CAZPQC010000029.1:0-32930 GCA_964588525.1 uncultured Spirochaetaceae bacterium | reverse complement strand
TTTTCTTTGCCCCCGTCACTGCTCTCACGAAAACCGGTTTCCGCGTTCCCACCCCGGACAAGGGGAAAGTTGACACTTCCGGGCTTGATCCGCTACACTAGTTTTTGCGGCGGATATCAGCATTCTATGAAAACTAAGTCCGGTCAAAAAGAAAAAACCGCTACTACAAATGAGACACGAATCACCGCTCTCACTCTGCTCAAGAATTTCTACGACGAGCAAATCTTCAGCATTCTCATCAAGGACTTCTACAACTCCAACCTGGAAGTCAGCCTGGCTGCGATCAACGCTTCAGCCTCTATCGGGAACGAGGCTGCCATTCCCAGACTCTTCGATATAATCGAAAAGGGGAAACCCGCCCAAAAGAAGGCGGCAATAAACACGCTCACAAAGATCAAGGCCCCCTCCTCGATAGACCGGCTGGTCGAGTATTTTGCTTATTTCCAGGATCGCGAAATCCGACAGGAACTGCTGCGCACCATTACGGCCATCTCGCCGGTGCACCCCAAGACCCTCGAGCTCACCCGCGCCCTGCTGCAGGATAGCGCCAGCAGCCAGGAGTACTTCGATATCGTCCTGCCCGCCCTGCTGGAGGCGGGGGAACTCGAGCCTGTCAGGAACAACCTGGCCAAAGCCAATCCGGAGGTCCAGCGCTCGGTCTTTACGAAGCTCCTGGACATCACCCCCGAGCACGCCGGGAAATTTATCGAGCATTTCCGCGATAAGATGCACCAATTCGACCCTCACACCTTGGGTTGCTTTCTCTGCGCCTATGAGCTGAAGATCGACAATCCCCGCAACAATTTCGTTATCGACACGCTGCAGAGCACGGATCCCAGAGCCACAACCTCCTTTCTCATCACCTTGTCCGGGTATCAGGGAAGGGTGGACAATCCCCAGCGGCTGTACAGGCTGCTGCTGAAGATGCCCTACGTGGATCTGGAGACCGAAAGCCTGACCGGCAAATACTTGAGCAAGATCATGGAGGAGGTGAGCAAGGATTCCCCCCTGCTGCTGAACGAGTTCACCTTTTCAACGGCGACCAACCTGGAGGCGGTCTTCGCCAAACTCAAGAGCCAGTTCGTATCCCTGAAGGAAATCAAGGAAAAGGACGCCCTGCTGGCCGTGGTGTTCACCAAGCTGCTGGAGCAGTACGCCACGCCGGAGATCCTGAAAGAGGCGCAGAATTTCTTTAAATCCGACTCCGCAGCGAATGCGGCGGCTATCATCAACAAGCTGCGGGAGGTGATGATCGCCGCTCCGTCGGATGACAAGAACCGTTTGGAGGCCTGTCTGCGGCTGTTTTCAGTCGACGGCCGTATTGCCCGGATCAACATTATGCAGACCCTCAGCCGGGCCAATCTCAACACGCCCCTGCTGGCCCGCCGGCTGAACAGACTGGTCCGGCTGGTCGGCACGCTGGAGATCCGCAACTCCGGCAAGAAGGTCCTGGAGATCTTGAATTTCGCCAGGGAGGAACGCGTTCCCTATCTGGAGGAAACCGCCGTCGTATCGCTGTGCCAGCTGCTCAATCGTACGGCTATCGAGCATGCCCAATTGGTCTTTGGTGAAATAGCTAAATATCCTCACTCCCTGCGGGGATACATCCGGGGCGCCCGCTTCATTCCTGCAAAATTCTTTATCAACCCCCTGCTCAAACTGCTGTTGAATCCCAAGATCCCCGGGAAAATCGGGGCCTTGATTGTGGACTCCCTCGAGACCATGAACCTGGCAGACATTCGGGGTGCCCTTCCGCTGCTGATTCGCTCCCTTTCGGTAAAGGAGATCGAAGAAACTCTCAAGGAGGAACTCGCCGGGATCGTGATCAAGTACGCGGACTCGGTTCTGTTTCAGCCCCTCGTGGATCTGACTACGAACACAGATGCCGTGGTTCGGGGTTTGGGAGTACGAATACTCAAAGCCCTGACGAAAAAGGACAAGAACATCTCCACCGATGTACTCACGAACCGTCTGTACTTGCTCCTCGAGGATTCGGCTCACAAGGTGCGGATCGAGGCCCTGCTGGCCCTGTTGTCCCTGGGCGACGACTACGCCGTGCAGATCCTGGATGACTACATCGAGGCGCAGGATGAGGCAGCTGCCGTGGATATCGTGAAAAACCTCGGAGAGGAGGTCTCCCACGAGTTGATAGCCAGGATTCTGAAGCTGCTGTACAGCGAAAGCAGGCGAGTCCACGAGGAGCTGCGCCGTACGCTTCCTCCCTTCTGCCAGGGTCCGCTGTCGGAGGATATCCGCAACAGCCTGCTCGAGGCGCTGAAAGCGGAAAAAGGAGCTGCCGTCTCAACCGCCGCTGCCCAGTCTCGCGGCGCACCCAGCCGAGGGATCATGCAAAAGGCCAAGCTCGATTTCAAATTGCGTCGGGAGAGCGCCCAAACCCTGACGGTTTTCTTCATCGATATCGTCCAATTCACCAAGAAAGCTCATGGTGCTGAAGCCATTGACCTGATGACCCTGGTCCAGGGCTTCGAGAAGGTCACCGTTCCCACCATCGACCGGCTGAACGGCTCGGTGGTCAAGAAGATGGGGGACGGCCTCCTGGCCGTTTTCAAACACCCCCTGAATGCCGCCCTGGCCGCCCTGGAGATCCAGAGACAGATCAATGAGCACAACGAGTTCAAGGTGGAGGAGGAACGCTTCTACGTGCGTATCGGGTTGAACACCGGCCGGGTCATCCGCAAGGAGGGGGACGTGTACGGAGACACGGTGAACGTGGCCTCCCGCATGGAGACCAAAGCCCAACCCGGAGACATCTATCTGACCCAGGCGACCTACGAGGAGATCAAGGAGTATATCCGCTGTACTCAATTGGGGCAGCTGGAGGTCAAGGGGGTGGCCGGAGGGATCATCGCCTACTCGGCCCAGGAACCTCTCATTGACATCAACAAGTTTATCTCCGCCCCCCAGGTCGCTCAGGGCGCCGTGGCAGCCGGCAAGGATGCCGGCTCCCTCCTGAATCTCAAAGAATCCATGTTCAAGCCGGAGTTCGTGCTGCCTGCCGATGGGGCGGACAACGAACTGCTTAGCTCCCTGGTAGAGCTGTTCGAAGATCTGAGCAAGGCCGTGGAGAAAATCTCGGAGAACTATCACAACGACTACATTTTCAAGCGCTATCTCCAGGACAAGTGGAACGAAGTCCTGCAGAACGCGAAGCCGGAGGAGGACGGAGCGCCACCGGTTGAAGCCACCGTTTGACTCTTTTACCGCCAGGTGTTATAGTTACCCCGGCACAATAAAACTTCAGTATTGACACACTCTATAAGGAGGCCTATTGGCAGGAAAAGAGCAAAGGATCAACGAGATGATCCAGGTTCGCGAAGTCCGTCTGATCGACGAAAAGGGCGAGCAGCGGGGAATCGTGCCTACCACCGAAGCCCTGAAGATCGCTTCAGACCTAGGTCTTGATCTTGTCGAAGTTTCACCGAACGCATCTCCACCGGTGTGTAAGCTTCTGGATTTTGGAAAATTCAAGTTCGAACAGGAGAAGCGGTTGCGGGAAGCCAAGAAGAAGCAGAAACAGGTCAAGCTCAAAGAGATTCGCATGCAGCCCAAAATCGAAGAGCACGATCTTGGCTTCAAAACCAAGCATATAAAGGAGTTCCTGGAAGAGGGATGCAAGGTCAAAGTTTCTGTGCGCTTTCGGGGGCGGGAATTGGCCCACCTCGAGTTGGGCAGGAATGTACTGGACCGAGTGCAGGAACTGCTCGGCGATTCCTTTGTTGTGGAAAAGAGACCACAGATGGAAGGGCGGATGATGTCGATGTTCATCAGCCCGAGATCGAAAAAATAGAGTTTCGCAATCTTCATTTTCAGTTACCGGAGGACGGCGCGCCGCTGCATCGGCGGGAAAGAGCCGTGAAGATTGCGATCAGGAGATAAGGAAAAACATATGCCAAAGATGAAAACTAGAAGAAGCGCGGCCAAGAGGTACAAGCTGACCGCTACCGGCAAGGTGCGTTATAAAAAGCAGAACTTGCGTCACATTCTCACCAAAAAAAACAGCAAGAGAAAAAGACGATTGCGGCAGCCGGCTATCTTGAGCAGCGTCGAAGCCGACCGCGCCAAGAAACTACTTCCCTACGGATAGGATTATAGGAGCCCACACCGATGCCACGAGCGATAGATGGAACCAAGAGAAAAAAACGGCGGCAGAAGCTGCTGAAGCATGCAAAGGGCTACTGGGGCAGGCGGAGCAATCTGTATCGAACCGCCAAAGACGCGGTAGCCAAGGCGTTATCCTACGCCTACAGAGATAGAAGAACAAAGAAACGGAATTTCCGAGCTCTTTGGATTGCCCGGATATCCGCGGCCTGCAGACAGCAGGATATGAGCTACTCCAGCTTTATCCACGGTTTGGAGATTGCCGGCGTTCAGATCAACCGCAAAGCTCTGTCCAACTTGGCGATCGAAGATCCCAATGCGTTCGCCGCACTGGTAGGCAAGGCCAAGCAAGCAATCGGAGTCGCCTGAAGATATGATCAACCTCGAGCAGATACAGAAACTCGAAGCCCGGGTCACCAAGGCGGTACAGCTGATCAAGACCCTCAAGACGGAGAATCAGAGCCTGCGGCAAACCCTCGATTCGGCTCAAGCGCGGATGCAGGAACTGGAGAAGCGGGTCAACAACTTCAAGAGTGATCAGAAGGATATCGAGCAGTCCATCCTCCGGGCACTGGAGAATCTGAACGAGCTCGAGGATGAGATCAACGATTCCCAGGCGGACAAGCCTTCAGGAAAAACCACAGGCAGCGATGAAGATCCCGAGGAGACGGAAGATCGTCTTCCCTTTGAAGCCAAGGAGGCAGAGGAACAGACTCGGGAGAACGGTTCGGGAGAACTGGATATATTCTGAGGATCGTTCCTTGATGAAGGATGAACAAAAACAGCCTGCCTGTTAGCATACTCGGATCCTCCTTCACGGTTCAATCCAACGGGGACCTCCAGCACCTCCGGCGCGTCGTCGATTACCTCGAGAATAAAGTCGAAGAAATTCAACAGAAATACGCAGAGAGCACGACCCAGGATCCGGTAAAGATCAGCTTGCTGGCCGGACTCAATGTGGTCGATGAGCTGTTCCGCACGCGCGGGGCTGGCGGAGCGGACAGTGACGCTGTAGAATTGGAAAGGATTACCGAGCGGTTGATCGACACGATTGATAAGAGTCTGACGGGAAACTAGCCCTGCGGTGTCCGCGAGGGGATTAATAATCTTCTTGGGTCAAACCAACCTCCAGGGATTCCCAATATCGGAGCTAAGGCACCCACCGGCTGAAGGCCGATGGAACGCCGATTCTTCGATGAGGAAACCCACTTGAACGCTTTAGATGGTTCAAGAGGATGCTTCTCCAGACGGCATAGGCGGGGCTTTTCGCTTCCCGAGTTGCACGAACTGCCATGGAAGAGCGTGCCGGCGCCTATAAGATATTGTACGTCGACGACGATCCTCAGAACCTCTATCTATTCAGATCTTTCTTCGAACAGGACTACAACGTAATCACCGCCGGCTCCGGAGCGGAAGCACTGGCGATGCTGGAGGAGCAGGAGATTCAGGTGCTGCTTGCGGATCAGCGCATGCCGGGCATCAATGGAATCCAGCTCCTCGAGACAGTCGCCCAAAAATTCCCGGAAACGGTTCGTGTGCTGGTGACCGGCTATTCCGATGTAGAAGTGGTGATCGATGCCATCAATCGGGGAGCGGTCTATCGCTATCTGAGCAAACCCTGGGATATCGATGAGATCAAAGCCACCATCCGCAATGCCCTGGAGGTCTACGAACTAAAGCGGAAAAACCAAGGCTTGATCGATTCTCTGCGTAAGAAAATCGAAGAGCTCGACTTCCTCAACGCGCTGCAGATGGACTTGAAAGAACTCTCCGAAACAGAGAACATCGTGGAGAAAGCCGTTGTCAGGCTCCGGGAAGAGCTGGAAGCCGATTGCGGCTGCCACTGCGAGCTTCGCGGCCCCACAGTGCGCAGCCGGTTTCCCGCAGACCGCCCGGAGCGAGAGAATGATCTAACGGGGATAATCGAACAGCTGAACCTGCCGCTGGTGAAGCAGCCGACAGCCGGCAGGTCGCCCGACGGTCACAGCCTCTGCATTCTTCCCCTCGTGTTTCAGGGTACTTCCTTCGGCTACCTGGTGTTTCTTTTTTCGCAGGCAAAACCCTTCGACCCCGACGAGCTTTCGTTCGCTGAAGCCGCCTCCAATGTCGTGTCCTCTGTCCTGTATAGCCAGCAAGTCCACAACAAGGAGATGAAAAAGGAGCAGTTTCTGGTTCTGGGCCAAATGGCCAGTATGATCGTGCACGATCTGAAGGGTCCTCTGGCCACGATCCTCGGCTTCGTCTCTCTGCTTCAAGCCGAGCTGGCCGCAGCCCAGCGGGAGGAGTTCGCCGGAATCATCAACCAGGAGGTGCGGCGCCTGATCGATATGGTCGAGGAATTGCTCGCCTTCTCCAAAGGGCAGAGCCACCTCGAGGTCACCACCGTCGATTTTCCCGCTCTGTTCCGGGAGATCATGGAACTGTTCGATATCGGCCTCAAGAGAGAGAACATTCAGACGGACATCTGCTTGAACGGGCTGCACAGCGTACCCGGGGACCGAAAAAAGCTGAAGAAAGTGTTCATCAACCTGTTGCAGAACGCCAGGGAGTATCTCCAGCGAGTGGAGGGGAAACGAACAATCCGGATCAACTCTTCGGTGGAGGACGACACAGTGCTGATTCGCGTCATCAACAATGGTCCCCCCATTCCCCACGAACTGCTGCCGAAACTGTTCGATCCGTTCTTTTCCTATGACAAGGATCAAGGCACCGGCCTTGGCCTTACGATCTGCAGGAAAATCATCGAGGAACACAGCGGATCGATAGAGGTGCACTCGGAGCCCGGCAAGAATGAGTTTAGGATAGCGCTTCCCGCAGGATCAAATCTCTGTCGAGATTCGAAAAATCACAACCCAGAACGGTGACAATCGAGGCAGCCAGACGATTGGCCAGCCTGGCCGCCTGCACAGGGGGATAACCCCGCAGGCTGGCGAAGATAAAGGCCGCGGAGAAACAGTCGCCGGCCGCCGTCGTATCGAGGGGATCCACGCAGAATCCCTCGATCCGCCGAAGGGCGCCATGGTCGCTCACGACACAACCGTCGCAGCCGGTTTTCATCAACAGGACCGGACTCACCTCCGCCGCCTCGGCCAGCAGCTGCCAATCGTCCAAATCCGGTCCGAACATAATTTTGAACTCATCCCGGTTACCGAACAGCACGTCAACCCGGGAGGGCAGCCAAGAGCGAAACTCCTCATGGTACCGACGGACCACGAAAGGATCGGCCAGATCGAAGAAGATCCCGACGCCCCGTTCCCGGCTGTACTCCATCGCTCGCATCACCGCCTGCTTTTGATTGTCCGTGTCCCACATATAGCCGGTTGTATAGAAGATCTTGGAACTGGAAAGGGCGGTTAGATCCAGATCCTCCAATCCATACTCCCTGCAAGCGCCGAGATAGGTGAACATCGTTCGCTCGCGATCCGGCGTTACCAGGATGACCGAACAGCCGGTGGGCAGGCTTTTGGTCACCACCTGCACGTCGATTCCCGCGCGTTCCAGGCTGCCGTTGTAGGCCTTGCCCCGGGAGTCGGGTCCGACCGCGCCGCAGTACAGCAACCCTTCCAGCTGCTCCCCCCTGTCCAGCCAGGAAATCCCCCTGAGGGTGTTGGCCGCGCTTCCTCCGGGAATGTTGGTGTAGCCGTCCAACTTCGACAGGACCCTCTCCATTCCATCTAGATCGACGAGGTTCATCGTGCCCTTCTTGGCAGCCAGAGATTCCAGGATAGGGGCCTCAACGGGAGCAATAAAATCGAGCAGCGGATTTCCCAATCCGAATACGGAAAACATCTACGGCACCTCTTTCGTTGACACTGCGGCCAAGATTGTACTATAGTAGCTCCGGTTAGGTACACTCCTTATGGGCTTAATCACAAGCCAGCAACTCGCCAAGTACTACGAACTCTACAAGGATCGAGAAATCACCTTCAACCGTCAGATTATCGAGGTGCTCAAGCTCATGCCCAGGGAGGTTTATCTCAAGACCCGGGGCGACCAGCTGTCCTGCATCGTCTACTCTTGCTCGATGGCTGGCGCAAAGATCGTGGCCAGCCTCAGGGCAAAATCCTTGCAGCAGATCCGCCTGGCGAACAATTCGGTTTCCCTGCGCTTCGCCTTCCGGCGCAGCGACAAACCGGAACCGCTGTTCTTTTTCGTCCCGGCGAAAATCACGAACTTCACCTTCTACAACGCCGAGAAACCGGACCTGTACTTCCTCAGCCTGGAATACACCACAAAACCCCCGGATGACCTGATTGAGATGCTCGGTCAGGTATTCGAAACCCATACCAATTTCACACGGAGAAGGGATGAGCGCATCGAGCTCAACCCGGCGAATATCAAGCTCATCGGTATCGACGGCAAAGAAGCCACGCTGGTGGTGGAACAGCAGACCAGAAACTGCATCATCCGGGACCTGTCCTTTTCAGGGACCAAGGTCCTCCTGTTCGGAGCCCGGGCCGAGCACGTGCAGAAACCCACGGTACTTCAATTCTCCGCCCTGAAACAGCAGATGATCATCCCCGGAACAATCGTGCGCTTCGAGGAAGTGGTGGGTCGGGATGATATCGGTGCCTTCGGCATCCAATTCCAAGAGGACAAAACGCCGATGAGCTACAAGATACTGATCAACAACACCCTTCGGGCGAGCCGCCACTCCCACGAATAGAGCCCCAACCAGCCCGCAATTCTCGCCAGCTACCCGCAAATTTTCAGAGAAAAATAAATAAATTTTAAAGGGGGGGATGACGATCAAAAGAATGAGGGATTTTCTGGCTTCGATTTCCCGGGACAGAAGCTCGATCTTCCCCTAATCTACATATCGTCTTTTTTGGAGGGAGGTTTAGCAAAAAGATACGGGCAGGGATGCCCGTGCAAAACCTAATGTTTCACGGAGGAAACAATGATAATCAATCACAACATGAGCGCGCTGTTTGCCCAGCGCCAGGAGAAGATGAACACCTGGGCCCTGGACAAGAACCTGGAGAAGCTGTCCTCGGGCTTAAGAATCACTCGGGCCGGAGACGATGCTTCCGGGTTGGCCGTGTCCGAAAAGATGCGCAGCCAGATTCGGGGATTGCAGCGGGCCGAGAAAAACACCCTGGACGGTATCTCCTTCATTCAAACCACTGAAGGGTATCTCCAGGAGAGCCAGGACATCATCCAGAGACTGCGGGAATTGGCGGTACAGGCCGCCAACGGGATCTATTCGGACGAAGATCGAATGCAGATCCAGGTCGAGGTTTCGGCGCTGGTCGATGAGGTCGACCGCATCGCCTCTCACGCCCAGTTCAACGGCATGAACATGCTCACCGGACGCTTTGGTCGGGAAACCGGTGAAAACATCGTCACCGCTTCCATGTGGTTTCATATCGGGGCCAACATGGACCAGAGGGAGCGGGTATACATCGGTACGATGACCTCCGAGGGCCTCGGGATCAAGCAGATGTCCAGCGGCGACATCATCTCCGTATCAACGCCGGATGAAGCCAACCGGGCCATCGGAGTGCTGGATGAAGCCCTCAAAGTGGTCAACAGGCAGCGAGCCGATCTGGGTGCCTACCAGAACCGAATGGAACATACGATGAAGGGTCTGGCCGTAGGCGCTGAGAACATGCAGGCGGCGGAATCCCGAATCCGGGACGCTGACATGGCCGCGGAGGTCATTGAGTTCACCAAGAACTCGATCCTGCTGCAGGCATCCATGGCGATGCTCGCCCAGGCGAATCTGAAACCTCAGACTGTATTGCAGCTGCTAGGCTAAGGGACTATACTTAAGTTCCAGAGGACCAATTTGTAGAGGACCAAACCGTTTTCCGATCTTTGAAAACCTTCACCCTCCTGACGGTGCCAAGGTATAGAGATACTTCGATCTGATGTGCTGTCGAGCTCCTACGAGCTCGACAGCAGAGATCGAACATGATCTCCATACCGGACAGGAGAAAAAAATGGGAACGGATTCGGAGGACAGCGCGAAAGACTCCGGAGTTCCTGTCGGTATCGCTAGCGCAGCTAGTACGTTAGGCCAAGGAGGCCTTTCTCGTCAATTCAAGGAGGGTGAGATGATAATTAATCATAACATGAGCGCGGAGTACGCCAACCGCGTCCTCAAGTTCCAGAACATGGCAGTGAATAAGAACATCGAAAAGCTTTCCTCTGGACTGAGGATAAACAGGGCTGGCGACGACGCCTCCGGCCTGGCCGTATCCGAGAAGCTACGATCTCAAATCCGTGGTCTGAACCAGGCGGAACGCAATATCGAAAATGCGGTCTCCTTTATACAGGCAACGGAGGGATACCTCGGAGAAACCCACGATATACTGCATCGCCTCCGAGAGCTCGCTGTACAATCTGCCAACGGCATCTACTCCGATGAGGACAGGATGCAGATCCAGGTTGAAGTATCTCAGCTCGTAGACGAGATCAACCGGATCGCCTCTCACGCGCAGTTCAACGGCATGAACACCCTTACCGGGGCGTTCGCCGATCCTGCTCGGGGAGGGCTTGAATTACGATCGATGTACTTTCAGGTAGGTGCAAATATGGATCAGAGAGAGCGAGTTTTTATCGGAACCATGACAGCCCAGGCCTTGGGATTGCAGAGCTCAGAGGTGGGGGAATCGATCTCGATTTCAACACCCGATCAGTCCAACCGAGCGATCGGTTTGGTGGATGCAGCTCTGACGGTCGTATCCAGGCAGAGGGCTGATCTGGGGGCGTACCAGAACCGGTTCGAAATGGCGGCCAAGGGTGTGGCGGTGGCTGCTGAAAATATGCAGGCCGCCGAATCGCTCATACGGGACACGGATATGGCTGCCGAGACCGTGCAGTTTGTGAAGAACCAAATCCTGTCGCAGGCCGGAACAGCTATGTTGGCTCAGGCCAACCTGCAGGGGAAGACAGTACTGCAACTGCTACAGTAAAAAATTGAGGTTCTAACCGTTCCCGAAAACCTAAAGAGGTTTCTGGACGTCACCTCTTTTCGTAAACTCAGGTAGGGGAGGTCGCGCACTCCCCTATCTTACATTCATGGAGGAAACAGATGGGAATCGAGATTCAAGGAGCAACGAATCCGCGAATCTCCCAGGAATACCCTAATAAACCCCAATTCCCCGAGCAAAGGAGCAAACTGGGGCGGGCACGACCACCCGACGCCGTGACCAAGAAGGAGGACATCGGCAAGAGCCTGGATATCCTGCGGGAAGCCTTCCGCATGTTCAACAGGCGGTTGAAGTTCAGTGTGAACGAAGAGATCGATCGGGTGGTCGTCAAGGTGGTTGACGGATCAACCGATAAGGTAATCAAGGAGATTCCGCCGGAGGATATCCAAAAACTTGTCGCCCGGATCAGGGAAACGATAGGGATCCTGTTCGATCAAGAGATTTAGAGACAGAAACGGGCGTCATCGAGAAAGAGGCGTTGAAAACCGTCTGAATGGTTGGCCCCAAAACTCGTCTTTTCATCACCATTTTTCTAAGCACACTGCTGCTATTCTCAAGCTTTCGCATTCACTCTCAGAGCTTCTCCATTCCCGGAGTCAGCAGCAAGTACGACAGCGAAGAGACGATCCAAAAGCTTGTCGAAGCGGAAAGCATTCCCCTGGGCCGGATGGATGGGGAGAAGGAGACCTACCAGAACCAAAAACGCGTCTGGATGAACCTCAACCAGCAGATGATTTCGGTGCGGGACTCGGCCCGGAATCTGTACAGTTTTCAAAATCCCTTCAACAACAGGATCGCCAGCTCCTCCGATGAGGGCGTGTTAACCGCTACCGCAGACCGCACGGCGGTGGAGGAGGAGGTATCGATCCTGGTCAAGCGGATCGCCGCTTCCGATCGCTTCTTGTCGAAGCCGCTTCCTAAGAACTACAAAGTCCCGGCCGGACTCTACAGATTTCGGGTCGGCGAGGAGGAGGTGCGGATCAACTTCCGAGGCGGAACTCTTGAAAGTTTGGCCGAAGCGATCAATACCAAGTCCGACGGCCTTCTGGAAGCCTCGGTGGTCAGTGACAGCAAAAACACGCAGGTGTTTCTCATCGAGAGCAAGAAGACAGGCGCCCGCAACACCCTGAGCTTTTACGACCAGGCCGCCGCCTTCGGCGAGGAGTCGGGAATCATCGAACGTTCACTGGAGGCCAGCCGCACGATCAGCTTGAGTCCGTCCGTGGTGGAGGGACAAAATGTAGCCGTGAGCGAGGGTACGCTGCACCTGAATCCGGTTTCGGAAGCAAAAATACCCCTGCGCCCGCCCCACACCATGAACGCCAATATGGTGCTGTCCCTCGAGGTCTGGGTGGAGAAGCTGCCGGAGGAAGCCTATGAGGAACCGACCCCGCCTGCGGGTCCGGCTCTTCCCCCGGTAGGGGGGATAGAGTTTGATGGGATCGACGTTGAAAGCGCCCGTTCCCGCACGGTCCTGCCGCCCTGGGAACCGCCGGAACCGCCCAAACGGGTCGACGACGCCAAGATTCTCTTCGTCCGGGAGGGCGACACTCTCACCGCCCTGCCTCCTCTGCAGGATACTGACGAGTTTGTGACGCTGCAGTTTGAGGCTTCCCAGCTGCCGCCGCGCATAGACGGCCTGGTGGTGCGCAACCGCAATACCCATCGGAACGTCCATGTTCGAGGTATTCGCATCTACGACAAAACCGCTCGGGGTGACTACAGGGCGGTCAATCCCCTGTCCTCGGCGGAGGATGCGCTGATAGAGATGAACGGAATCGAAATCACGCGTGAGAGCAACGATATCGATGATCTGCTGCCCGGAGTGAATATCACCCTTCACGGCGCCGGGGAGGCGCCCGTGTCCCTCTCCGTGGCCAGGGACCTGGAATCGATAAAGGAGGGGCTCTACAATTTCATCGGCTACTACAATCGCCTGCTCATGCACGTTGATATCCTCACCCGCCAGGATGAGCAGGTACTGGAAAGCGCCGTCTTTCTGGATGAGAATGAGAAGGAGCAGGCAGAGGAGGATCTGGGCCTGTTTCAGGGCAACACCACCTTGATGCAGCTGAAGTCCCGGCTGCAGCGGATCATGATGGATCCCCATCGGACCGACGGCGGAAGGGACTTGAGCCTGCTCGCTCAAATCGGGATCAGTACCTCCGGAGGTAGCTTCCAGAGCTCCGGCACCGTGGATAGGACCCGTTTACGCGGGTACCTGCAGATCGACGAAGCCAAACTCGAAGAATCCGTAGCCCGCCTGGGAGACTGGGTCAAGCAGCTGTTCGGTTACGACAGTGACAATGATCTGACAGTCGATTCCGGAGCCGCCTACCAGATTGACACCTACCTCAGGGCTTACGTCGAGACAGGCGGCATCGTTGCCAACCGGATGGCCGGGTTGGACAACTCGATTGCCCGGAAACAGGGGGAAATCGAGCGCTACAACAAACATCTGGAGGAATACGAAGCGGAACTGAGAAGAAAATTCGGAGCCATGGAAGGTGCGCTGGATAATCTTGAAGATTCCTCCCGAGCGATCGAAAATCTAAATAGGCGCAGTGACTAGCGTGATGATTAGCAGAGGAAACAGCACGTGGAAATTCAGATAAACAATCAAAATCTCGATTTCACGATCGAGCATGACGAAACTCTGGGCCAGGTTGTCAAGGACATCGAAACCTGGCTCGAAGGCTCGGATCTGGTTCTCTACTCGGTAAAACATGACAACCGGGAGCTGCTGGCCATGCCTTACGAACAGTGGGCACTGACACCGCACAGTCAAGTGGGAACTCTGGACGTCACGGTGAAGCACGCCCATGAGCTCGCTGTACTCAATCTTCAGACGATCCTGGAGTACCTGGACATGCTGAAACAGAGCATCGCGGCAAGCAACAGCGACCGGCTGGAGGAGCTGCTGCCCGGTTACTCCGCGCTGATCGAGAGCCTGCAAAAGCATTTCCCGGCCTCCCAACCGCTTCTGCAGACCCTGGTCACCCTGTTCGAAAAAAGCCAGGCCAAACAGGTTTTGGCCTGGCCCGAGGAGAAGCGGCAGCAGGCGCTCAAGCTGATCGACCTGATCTCTGCCCGGGTATCCTTCCGGCTGCAGGAGCTTCAGGATCCCAAGGCGGCTTTAAAGACCCTCTCGGGGGCACTGGCGGTTTGTATCGAGGATGTCAGCGAGATTTCGATCCTGCTGCAAACCGGCAAGGACAGGCAGGCGATGGATACGATCGTGCGCTTCTCCGAGCTGTCCCAGAGCCTGGTGCGTCTGGTTGCTTCGATCTTTCCTGATAACAGCAACGAGGATTTGGAGGCTTTCTATGAGGAGCTCAACGGTGTCCTCTCGGAGCTGCTGGAAGCCTTCGACGCCAAGGATTCCGTTTTGATCGGGGATTTGATGGAGTACGAAATAGCTCCCCGGCTGGAGCGGCTGCGCAAGCTCCTGCAGGAGTTGGCGTGATCCTGCTCCAGACGCATTACAATTTTCTTTCCTCTCCGGACAGGCGCTCGATCCTGATCTTCCTGTTGATCGCCGTCGCTTTTATCGGAATCATCGTTCTGGGGGGGATCATAACCAGACGGCGAAATCGAAATTTCGATCCCGAGCAGCGGCGCAAGTACGGACGCTACGTGTTTCATCGGATGGCGAAAAACATCGGGCTGCAGAAGCATCATATCGAGATCCTCGAATATCTGATCCGGGTATGCAGCGTACGGCAGCCGTTCCTCATCTTCTCCAGCTCGGGTCTGCTCGATGATATCCTGAAAAAAGGCATCTACGCTCTTCATCAGAATACCAAACTGAAGGAGGAAGAGCGGGAACGCCGGCTGACCTACCTGTTCCAAATCAAACAGATCATCGAGCGCAACGTCCGCCGGGGAACCGGTGTTCGTTCCACGATCATGATGCGCCCGGGCCAGTCCGTGACCGTCACCACGGAGGCGGGGGCACATCACAACACCCGGGTGGTATCGAACTTGAAGGATATGGTGGCTCTGGCCGCCGTGCAAGACGATGCGGGCAGCCAGATTCGCTGGCCCCGGGGTACCCGGCTCAAGATCAATTTCTGGAAAGAATCCGACGCCGGCTATACCTTCGAAAGCAAGGTGCTGGGGTATGACAAGATCAGGGGCACCCAGTGCGTTCTTGTGCATCACGCCCGAACCCTGCAGCGGGAGCAGCAGCGCAAGTATCGCCGCAGCCCGATCCACCGCCCCTGTTTCTTCTTTCCCGTGCTGGTCGTAGAATCCGGATCGGGCAGGCGGGCGGAAAAAAAGGCGGTTGTACAGACCACGCGCCGCTATCTCGGGAATTTGGTCGATATCTCAGCCGGCGGGTGCTCGGTCAACAGTGTCTATCCTTTGAGTACCGGCAGCCTGTGCAAGATCGAATTCGAACTCGCCCGCCGCCAGCGCATCACCGTATTCGGCAAGGTCAAGAGGATCCGCAAGACCGGATTCCGAAGCGGGGTCATGCATATCATGTTCACGAAGCTGTCCAGCCGCTACCTCAACCAGATCTATCTGTACGTGTACGACTTCACACCTCCCCGATACCCGGCCGCCGCCCGCTGAGGCTCAGGCAATCAACATTGACCCGCTTTCCGTTTTTCGCGTACCATGCGGAAAACGGAATCACGCAGTGCATCAAAAACAGAAATTCCAGAGCCATTCGGCGGAACAAACCATAGATCTCGGTAGCGAGCTTGGTCGCCGCCTGCGCAGGGGCGACACCGTCGCGCTGCACGGCCCGCTAGGGGCGGGCAAGACGACCCTGGTCAAGGGGATCGCCCGCAGCCTGCTCATCGAAGAACCTGTCACCAGCCCCAGCTTTACCCTCGTCGCCGAGTACGAGGGGTTCCAGGAGAGCCTTCCGATAGTCCTCTACCATGTCGATCTGTACAGGATCAACCATCCGCGGGAGATCGAGGATCTGGGTATCGAGGAAATCCTGAACGGTTCGGGGATCTGCGTGATCGAATGGGCCGAGAAGGCGGAGGAGTTCCTGCCGGATTCCGTGATCCGGGTAGAGATCGGTCTGCTGAAGGGGGAAAACCGCAGTGTGGAGATCCAGGGGCTGCCTGGAATATGAACAGCCTGGCGATTGACACGGCCACCACGGCTCTTGGTCTCTGTTTGAGCAGCGACTCGGGGACCCATCCGGGCAGCGAGGCGTCGCAGCGCCGCACCCTGATCCTTCAGATAGGTCTGAAACACTCGGAGAAGTTGATGCCCGCTGTTCGCGCCCTGCTCCGGGAGGCCGATCTTCCCCCTCAGCAGCTGGAGATGATCGTCTGCTCCACCGGGCCCGGATCCTTCACCGGGATCCGCATCGGTCTGGCCACGGCCAAGGGTCTGGCGGATGCAGTACGGGCGGCCGCCGCCCCCAGCCTCAAGCGCTGCCGGTTGATCGGAGTGTCCACGCTGGACGGCTTGGCCTACCGCTACCGCCGCTTTCCGGGACTGGTCGCAGCCGTCAACCCCTCCTTGCGAAAGAAGTACTACGCCGCGGTCTATCGGGGCGGCCGGCTGGAGGGTAGCTATCTGGAAACAACCCTCCCGGATCTAAGCTCCGCCCTCAAGACCCGGCGCCCGATCCTGATTACCGGAGCGGCGGCCGGCGAGCTGTACGAGTTGATGCTTTCCGACGGGGGACAAGCGGGGCCGGAGCTGGTGGTCGACGCTTCGGGGCAATCGACCGATCCCGCGGGGCTGCTGGCCTGCGGTGCGGCGAAGCTGGAGGAACCTGAGGCCGAACCGGTGCCCCTGTACCTGAGGAAAAGCGAGGCTGAGATTACTTTTTTCGGCGGGTAGCCCGATCCACGAAGCGGTCCCATTCGGGTAGGGCCGAAGGTTCGGTTTTCACCGCTTCGATGTTTTCCTGCTGAATGGCCTGGTAGACCTCTTTGCGGTAGACCTTGATCGAGCGGGGAGCCTCGATGCCGATCTTGACCTGATCCCCCCTGATATCGATGACGGAGATCTCGATCTCATCCCCGATCACGATCCGCTCGTTCACCTTGCGGGACAGTATCAGCATGGTTCCTGCCTTACCGCGGCCAGCTCCTTCAGCACGGGATGCCGAACCTCCCACTTCGGATTCGTGGAAATGGATTGCCGCCCGACCCGGGTCTCCTTGTTGATGATGATCGGACCCTGCAGGTTGGCTGTCATCTCCGTCGGATTTTGCGGGATGGTGACGATGGCGAAGGTGAGCATCTTTTCGGGGTCGTCGATGCCGATCTCCTCCAGCTCCTCCGGTGGAACCTCCACCGTATAATCCGGCCGGAAGATGACAGGGTTGATGAGGACAAATGCAACCTCGACCAGATCCAGAGCCTGAAGCCAGTAGAACGGCTGCTGCGGTGCGTCCAGGAGCACGTAGCTGTTCAGTTTCTCGAAGCCCAGGATGCCGTAGGGGAACTCGATTCTCTGTCGCTCATCGACGTCGATGGAACCGTAGGCCTTGGTATCGACTCTCATCATCTCACTCCAATTATCGCAGAAAATCCAGAAGTGTCGGTCTGATGATGCGGGCGGCGGTCCCGGCGGCTGCCTGATGCACGTGTTCCAGCATCTTCAAATCGGTGATCGCCTCGGTGATATCCAGGTCCGCCTCCTTGGCCAGGAAGCTGATATATTCGGGACGTTCGTACTCCAGCCGCCGCTCGGTTACCTGCAGTCGGGCGTCCTTGGAGCCGATTTCGGCAAGGTGGGCGGTCAAAGCCTCGATGGCATCGTCGATGCCGCGAAGCCCGTCTCCGCCGATGCGGTGAAGATCGTTCTCATACATCCCGTTTCGCACGGTCATGATCATGTCGAAGACCGATCCGCCGAAGGCTGCAGCAGAATCCGCCACGTTCAGGGGCGGGGACTCGGCCCCCCGGGCTATGATGCCGAGGTCCTGCAGCACCGTACCGCGCCGGTCCTCCGGCCAGATCTGATGCGGAAAGGTTCCCTCAAGAGCCAGGGCGTTTTCCACCGGATCGAGCCTGGCCTTCACCGGCGCTTCGGAGGCGTTGATCTTGTCGATGATGGCATAGAGGTTGTCCCCCTCCCTGAGCTGGATCTCCACGCCGTCGATGGCAATCAGGGAATCATTCTGCACCCGGTAGTTCAGAGACTCGACGGAGGAGTAGATCTGTTGGCGTTCCGCCCAGAACACGTAGTTCCCGGGCAGACGGAAATCCAGAGTCGCCATCTCGTCGATCTCTCCCCGGTTGCGGCCGGTGTCACCCACGTACTGCACGGAATTGATCACCTCCGCATCCCGGCTGCCCTCTACCCTGCCTGTGCTGAGGCGGAACGGTTCGATCTTGCTGCGGTGGCCGGAAAAGATGTAGTTGCCCTTCCCGTCCACGGAATTGGCGATCTCCACCATCTCCCGAAGCAGCTGATCGACCTCCTCGGCCATGTAGGCCATCTGCTGATCGTCGTAGATTCCGTTTGCCCCCTGCACGGTGAGCTCCCGGATCCGCTGCAGGATGTCCACCCCGGAGCGGATGTTGCCCTCTGCCAGGGACAGGTCCCCCCGGATCTTTGAGATATTGTCGACGAATCGCTCCAGGCGGACGATCTTCGACTGGTAGCGGGTGGCGTGTCCAGCGGCCAGGGGATCGTCGCGCAGGTTCTTCAGCCGGGTCTGTCCGGCCATCTTGTTCTGCAGCTCGTTCATCTTCCATTCCCGAAGCCGCATGTAGTAGCTCATGTCATTATTGGGCATATTGGTGCTGATCCGTTTCATACTCTAATTACACCGCCATTCTGTTGATGATCGTATCCAACATTTCGTCGAACACCGTGACGAAGCGAGCCGCGGCCGAATAGCCGTGCTGGTACTTGATCATGTTGGCCAGCTCCTCGTCGATATTCACCCCGGACAGTGCCTCCCGCATGTCCCGCAGCTCTTTCAATACCAGGCTCTGGGTTTCAAACGCCGTTTCGGCGATCTCTCCCCGCAGGCCGATATCGGTAACGCTTGCGGAAAAGAACTCGTCGAAGCTGCCGCTGGCTCCCAGCATGACGGCTTCAGTCCTCAGATTGGCGATGGCCAGAGCCGCCGACCCGTCGCCGAAGGCCTCTCCCCCTCCCTCCAGGGCGCTGGCCACGCTCAGGGGATCCCGCGCCAGCGCCGGATTCACCTCGATCCAGCCTGCCGGGTGCGCCTGAGGTGCCACGGCGAATCGGGATTCCGGCACCAGGTTCAGCACCGCGTCGGGCCCGCCCCAGTCGAAGGCGCCGGCCGGTCCACCGGCCTGGAGCATTCCGGCGTACCCCGCCAGTAACTGTCCCGTATCTTCGAGGTGACGAATCACGAAATCCGGGTTGTCCGTGTCCGCGACTGGAACGCCGGTGATGGTCAGCTGCCCCTCCCGGTTCAGACGAGCCGCAACCTCCGCTCCCGAGGTGTTGATGCGAAAGATGATGTCCTCCACCGTGTCGGTGGGAAAGTAATCCAGAAGCACATCATCCGTGGCACCCGGCAGGACCAGGGTGCCCCTTAAGCCCACCTGCTCTTTGGGATCGAGGGCGTTGGTGCCGTTGATGCGGAAGATATAGCTGGAATCGTTTACCCCGTCCCCGTTTCTGTCATAGTTGCCGACCAGGTTGTTGATGAACGGATATTCGCTGAAAAAATCGATTCCCGTCCTGCCGTTCAAGCCATAAGAACGGCTGTGAATTTCATTGACCAGATCGACGAAGGTGACGGTGATCAAGTCGAGCTTCTGGATCTCCCCGCGGGCGTCGAAATCCCGCAGCTCGAGGAGCCCTTCCAGCTTGCCCCCGCGGAGCTCCAGAGAATCCCCGGTCTCACCCCAGAGGATCCGCGAATAGCTGTCGTTGGCAGGATCGGGTACCGGGACCAACTCCTCGTGATGCCGGCCCTGTACCAGGTGCCTCCCGCCCGTGTAGATTACGTATTCATCCGGATCCTGGGTCCCGATGGTGATGTCCACCAGCTCGGCCAGGCGTCCGGCCATAAGATCCCGCCGGTCGTACAGATCGTTGGGATTGTCCCCCAGAGCCTCGATCTTAATGATCTGTTCATTCAGGGCGGCAATCTCCCGGCCCAGGTCGTTCACCTCATCGACCACGGCCAGGATATCCCCCTCGATCATGTCCCGGGTTTCTTTGAGCCGAAAATAGCGGCTGTGGATGGCGTCGATCAAAGCCTGACCCCGCTGCAGCACCGCGTTTCTGGCTCCCACCTCCGTGGGATTCAAGGAAAGCTCCTGCCAGGATTCCCAGAACTTGTCCATCAGCGAGCGGACCGAGACCTCCGTCGGTTCGTTGTAGATCTGCTCCAGGAGGAGCATGTACTTGTCCCGGGCTCCCCAGTACCCCTCCCCGGCGGTTTCATTGATGATCCTTCCCTCCAGCAGCATATCCCGCACCCGCTCAATGCGGCTGGCCTCCATGCCCTGACCGAGCTGTCCCGGGTACAGTTCCCGGTTCAACCCGGGCATGTAGATCGGATCGGTAGCCTTCATCTCAATTCGCTGGCGGCTGTATCCTTCCACCGAGGCGTTGCTGAGGTTGTGACCGATGGTGTTCAGGCCCAGGGTGTGGCCGATGAGACTACGCTTTCCTATCTCTATCCCCATGAATGTCGATGGCATATCGGCCTCCTAAGCGTTGCCGTACAGCATGAGCGACTCGTCTCCCGGCTCTTTTGCCTTGCCCGTACGGGAGTACATCTTTCCCTTGCGATGGGGGAACAACTCTTCCAGGATCTGCCGCAGAGCGTCGGACATGGATTGGACGTAGTAGTTGAGCAATCCGGCCGAGGCCTTCACGCGGATCACCGCGGCCTTCAGGTGCCGGTACAGGACCAGAAGCTCGTCCCGCTCGTTGGCCGGGAGTCGGGACACGATCTCGATAAAGCCTTCCTGATTATCGGCCTGCAGGGAGCTCTTGAGCGTCTGATAGGCCTGGATCCTGTCCTCCTCCAGGGTCTCGATCTTCTCGGCCAGCTGGCGAAGAGCATCGATCTCCTTGTTCAGCTCCGTCCACTGTCTCTTGCTGATCGCCTGCTGCAGGCCCTTTTGGAGATCGGCAAAGTCTTTCAATGTGCGGGCTTCCGCACGAAGCGTTCGTTTTAGGGTAGAAGTCTTCAACGGCATTCTCCTCTTCTGATATTGTCGGAATGCCGAAGGGGATGCTTAGTGTTTTAGTTCAAGTAGACGATGACCCCGACCCGGCCAACAAGCCCCGGATGAAGAATCTACCCAGGATGATGTAGATGAGCAGGGCGGCAAGCAAAGCCCCGGCCATCTGGACATACCACTCCACGATCTGACTGCCTGCAAGATTCTGCAGGGCCACCGTAATCGGCTGCAGGTTGATCGGTATGCCGTAGATAACGTGAACAACGACCAACCCGGGGAGACGGCCGTAGAGGCCGATGCGGCTCAGGAATTGAACCAGGGGGATCAGTTTGACGGTAAATCCTCGTTCCTTATCACGGCTGCGGATCATTCCCTCACCCCTCCCACTCCTGGCGGAGTCAAGCCGGATATCGAAATCCCTCGGCACCGAAAAATACTGCCTGAAAAAGAACCGAAATCTAAAGCTTTCTTCGACAGCTTCCTTCGGCGCGCCGGCTATATCGCTAAAAATTCCGGGGTGAAAATCCTCGGGAAAGTGGCAAAATTTAACGTTTTTCTTTACAGTTTCCCGTTTACCCCCATTCATGCTCATACCCAATTGACGCGCGTGAGCACCGTCGGAGCGGGGTGAGCACCGGTCGGTACGGGGCGTTCCCGAATACCTTGACAAACGAGGTACAAATGGTAGATCTTACGGTGGTCGCAGAGGCAAACGAATCAGATTACGGGGATTAGGAATGAGAAAAAACGGAGCGCTGTTGGTATGTCTGGGGGTCTATTTGCTGGCGCTGCTGGCGGCGGTGCTTTCGGGTCGGTTCCTGCGGGGCGGTCATCCCCTGTTCGTCGTCTTCATCGCCGATCTGGTGGCCACTGTGGTGGTGTTTGCCTTCAGCATGATCTTCGACAACTCCAGCATCTACGATCCCTACTGGAGTGTCGCTCCACCGCTGATCGCCATCTACTGGCTCACAGCCGGGGGGCTGCCGGATAGGCTCCCCGCCCGATCCCTCCTGGCGCTGGCCTTGATCGTGCTGTGGTCCGTGCGGCTGACCTTCAACTGGGTACGGAGGTGGAAGGGCATCCGGGACGAGGACTGGCGCTACCGCGAGCTCCGCGAGCGCTACAGATCCCTGTACTGGCCGGTGAGCTTCTTCGGCATTCATCTGTTCCCCACTCTGATCGTATTCCTGGGCTGTCTCTCCCTCTACCCCGTCATGAGCGTCGGCTCGGTCTCCCCGAGGTCTTTCGGGTTGCTCGATATCCTTGCCGCGGCTGTGACCCTGGCCGCGATTGCCGTCGAAACCACCGCGGATCGGCAGTTGCATGCCTACAAGCAGCGCGCGCCCAAGTCGGGGCAGATCTTCAGCCAGGGCTTGTGGTCGCGCTGCCGGCACCCCAACTACCTCGGGGAAGTACTTTTCTGGTGGGGTCTGTATTTGTTCTGTTTGGCTGCCAGTCCGAGCCACTGGTGGTTTATCATCGGGCCGGCGGCGATGACCGCCCTTTTCTTCAGGATCAGCGTGCCCATGATGGACCGGCATCTGCTCGCCCGCAAAAGCGGATACGCCGAGCACATACAGCGGGTTCCTGGGCTGCTCCCCCGCCCGTTCTGCAGGAAAAATGACGTAGTTCATCAAAAAAACTGAAAAACAGCTTGACAACCCGCAACCGGTGTTTTACATTCATAGTGTCTTAGTTTGATAGTACACTAAATAGGAGGAGCACTGTGACGGATTTAGGAACAGAAACAGGTATCGAAATCACGAACCTGTCCTTCGGGTACACGAAGGAACGTCTGTTCAGCGACCTGGATCTCACTCTTCGCGGAGGCAACATCTACGGCTTGCTGGGCAAAAACGGCGCGGGAAAAACATCCCTGCTCAAACTGATCTGCGGGTTGCGCTTTCCCGACGCCGGATCGTGCAGCGTGCTGGGCTGGGAGCCCCGGCACCGGCCTGCTGCTCTTCTGGAGGATATCTACTTCCTCCCCGAAGAGTTCTACACGCCGCCGATCAGCGCGGACCTGTATAGACAGATCTATGCCCCCTTCTACCCGCGATTTGACGCGGAAGCGTTCCGGGAGTACCTGGGGGAGTTCGACCTGCCGTCGGGAAAAAGGCTCTCCGAGCTGTCCTACGGGCAGAAGAAAAAGTTCTTGCTGGCCTTCGGACTGTCCACCCGCTGTCGACTGGTCCTGCTGGATGAGCCGACCAATGGGCTGGACATTCCCTCGAAGAGCCAGTTTCGGAAGCTGCTGGCCCGGGCCGGTGAGGAGGACAGGATCATTCTGATCTCTACCCACCAGGTGCGGGACATGGAGAATCTCATCGATCCGATCATCATCCTGGACGAGGGTAAAATCATCTTCCAACAGCCCATGTACCAAGTCACCCGCTGCCTTCAGGTGGAGGTGCAGATGGACCAACCCTCGGGGGACGCCGTGCTGTACTCTGAAAAAGCCCTGGGCGGCTACGTCGTGGTGCGCAAAAACGAAAGCGGAGAGGAAACCCAACTCGACCTGGAGACCCTGTTCAACACGGTGATCGCCAACCGGGATCGAATCCAGGAGCTGTTTGTCCAAGAGGACATGAAGGTCCAAGAGGACATGAAGGTAGCAGACGACCGTAACTCCGCAAGCGGTGATTCTACAGGAGGTTTGGCATGAACAGTTTCAGCATTCGACGCCTGGCTATGCTGCTGCGCCGGGATTTCAGCGCAGGCTATAAATCGGTGTTCATCGCCATGGCCGCGGTAGGGGGATTCGTAATCATGGTCTCGGTCGTCTCAGCCTTCGGCCGGGGACTCGGGCCCATTCATGAGAAGATGTACTACCTCCTGCTGTTCATCGGCGGATACATCGTGACCAGCCTGACCTTCAAGGAGCTGCACCTCAACGGACAGAGCGTGTTCTACCTGACCCTGCCGGGTTCCAGTCTGGAAAAGTACCTGAGCAAACTGCTGGTAACCTCGGCCGGCTACGCCTTCGGAAGTCTGTTCTTCTACACAGCCGTTTCTTCGGCGGCGGAGGGAATCAACAGACTGATCTTCGGCTACGGGCACTCCTTCTTCAATCCCTTCGAGCGCGTCATGCTGAACTGGGTTGCCGTGTATCTGGTGACCCAGGCGGTGTTCCTGGCCGGCTCGGTGTACTTCCGCAAGCTGGCCTTCATCAAGACCAACCTGTTTCTCTGGTTGTTCGGAATCGTCGTTGTCATCCTTGTGGCCGTGACCGCCTGGCTCATCTTCCGGGACTATGCCGCAGGCACGCGCATCAATCTGGAACCTTACTTTCAGCGATTGGGAGAAAGCGGGGAGATGCAGGCGGTGCTTCAACCGATGGCCGAGAAGTTCGGCCAGGTCGCCAAGGTACTCTTCTGGGGCGTCACGGCTCCCGTATGCTGGCTGATCGGCTACCTGCGCCTGCGGGAAACCGAGGTATAGCCATGGAGTTCCGTCAGAATCAGGCCATCTACCTGCAGATCGCCGATCACATCAGCGAGCGGATTCTTTCGGGGACATGGACCGAGGGCGAACGGATTCCCTCAATCCGGGAGATGTCGGAGGAGATCGAGGTCAACCCCAACACGGTCATGCGCTCCTACGGCTACCTGCAGGATCTGGGAATCATCTACAATCAGCGGGGAATCGGCTACTTCGTGGCCGAGGATGCCTATAGGAAAACCCTGGAACTGAAGAAGAAGAATTTCATTCGCCGGGACCTTCCCCGCATCTTCCGGACGATGGATCTGCTCCATCTCACCTGTAAGGATCTTCGTGCTCTCCAGGAGGAGAACGGGCGATCCAAATCGCGTTCCAAGTAAGGAGGAACGTACAAATGAGAAACAGCAACAAGGTCTTGCTGATCACGGTTGCCGCCGTGCTGGCTTTCGTTTTAGCGTTTGTCTTAGTGATGGGATTGACGGCCAGAAATCTGTTCGAACAGCACGGGCGCACGGTTCGGTCACAAAGCTACCGGATCGACCCCTTCAAGACAGGCTACCGCCTTGCCGAAGCTTCCAGCACCATCGACCTGTCTTTCAGCAGCACGCCGCTGGCCGGCAGCTGCAGCAGGGCCTCTTCCAGCACGGCAAGAGCCTCATCGTAGAGCTCGTTTCGGACCAGGGTCACCACGGAGTTGTGAATATACACCTCATAACTCTTGGCCAGACCCCGGTCCGAACCCACCTTGTTCAACCCTTCCAGAATCAACCGGGCGGCCCCCCCGTAGTCCCCGGGGGCTAGTTTTTGTGCCCGCACCTGGTACAGGTACACCGTAAGTTCCTTCCACTCCCTCTCGATCAGCGGACCACCGCTTCGGTGGGTATCGAGCAGCCGCTCCGCCTCGACGAAGCTACCCTTTTGGATCAGGCTCAGAACCCAGTTGTGCATCAAGTCCCTTCGCAGGGCATCGAGCCGATCATCGCCGTATCGCTCCGCCGCCTGATCCAGGAACTCCAGGGCTTCCCCAAAACGGCCGCTCATGCCGCCCCATGATGCCAGATTGAGCAGTGAAGTGATCAGTCGCTCGCGACTTTCCTCATTCTCGAGCAGGGCATAGGCGTCCACGGCCGGCGGAACCGCTCCGAGGTAGTCCCTCCGTTCACTGGCGAAGGCGGTCCGGTTGAAGAGGATCAGTCCGAGAAGCTCCTTCTCGCCGATATCCCGGCGATCCCTGTAATTGGACGGGGGTACGTAGGAATAGCCGGTGACCCTCCCGAAGTTGTCGGTGAACTCCTTCCGGGTTCCCGGATCGAAGCCGAACGGGGAGGTCGTCTCCACGTCGAAGGCCTGATCCCCCGCCTGAACCCGGCAGAAGGCGTGGTCGGAGGTACGCACCCCCCACACCCTCAGGGCTAAAGACTTGAGGAGGGTCGCGTACACCACCCCCGAGGAGACGCAGTTGTAGCTTCCCCGGGCCAACAGCACATCCACACCTGTCTGCCTCTCATCGTAGCGGCTCAGCATCTCCTCGTGCATGTACGCCAGAGCAGCCTCGGCCTGCTCCCGCGGGTCCGTCACCTCCCTCAGCTGCTCGCGCAGCTCCTTTATGTGAGTCTGAATTTGTGCTTCCGATTCGGCCAGCTGCTCCTCGGAAACTCCGGAAAAAACCAAGGCGGTGCGAATGAAGGTTGCCGGATCCAGAGGCTCTTGGGCGCCGGCCAGCTCCAGGACCGCTGCGCTCGGATCGAGCCGGACGGCAGCGGGGGCGGTCTGCGGGAACACGGGCACGGTAAGGATAGACAGGAGAAGAACAAGCAGGTGCCGTTTCATGTTTCTCGAATTCTTGTTATTCTGGTATCTTGTAATCTAAAATAACCGCTGTCAGATGCGAACGGCAAGTAGCCTTGAGAGAGAGGGATGCACATGAGAGCAGACAGAGACGTAATCATCATTGGAGCAGGAGCCGCCGGTTTGACTGCGGCGCAATACGCCGCGCGGTCCAATCTCAACGCCCTGCTTCTGGAGGAGCTGGCTCCGGGCGGTCAGTGTTTGATCATAGACAACCTGGAGAACTATCCCGGATTTCCCGATCCTCTTCCGGGGATCGAATTGTCCCAGAAGTTCGAAGAACAGGCCCATCATTTCGGTGCGGAGATCCAGACCTACAGCGTTCATGCTGTTTCGAAAAAGGGGAAGCTGTTCACCGTGGACACGGACAACGGTGCGCTCACCAGTTCCACGGTGATCGTCGCCACCGGAGCAAAACACAAGAAACTGGGAATTCCCGGGGAGGAGGATTTCTCCGGCCGCGGTGTATCCTACTGCGCCACCTGCGACGGCCCGTTTTTCAAGGGCAAACGCATGCTGGTGGCCGGCGGCGGGGACGCGGCCTGCGACGAAGCCATGTTCCTGGCCAAGCTGACCGATCAGGTGATCATGATCCATCGGCGGGATCGCTTCCGGGCTCAGCGGGCTCTGGCCGAACGAACCTTGAAAAATCCCAACATCGAGGTGCGCTGGAACACCGAGGCCAAGGTGATCAGGGGAGACGGCAAGGTCCAGGAAGTTGTTCTCTGGCGAAACGACAAGGATGAAACCTATACGGAGAAGGTCGAGGTTGTTTTCGTGTTCGTCGGTTCCATTCCCCAAACGCAGGTCGTGAAAGACCTGGATGTCCAGAAGGATGAGGGCGGGTACATCGTGACCACCCAGCGCATGGAAACCAGTGTACCCGGACTCTACGCGGTAGGCGACGTACGGGCCACGCCGTTTCGCCAGCTGGTGGTCGCGGCCGGAGAGGGGGCGATCGCCGCGCACGCGGCAAGCCAGTATATCGACGAGCTCAAGGGAGAAGCCTACAATTGACAGTCGCCCCCGGAACCCGCTTTCGTCTGATTCTGGATGATCCAGGGGACGGACAGCTGAACATGGCCGTAGACGAAGCCCTGATGGAGTCTGCGGGAAACCAAGAAAGCCCTGCCACCGTTCGGCTGTACGGGTTCGCACCGCCTACCCTGAGCTTCGGCCGCTTTCAGAAAATCAGGGACAGGATCCGGTGGGAAGCGGTTCGAGAAGATGGGATCACACTGGTGCGCCGGCCAACAGGGGGCCAGGCGGTTCTCCACGATCAGGAACTGACCTACTCGGTTGTCCTGCACAAGGATCAACTCCAGCCCTTTCATAAGCGGGAGATCTACGGATTTGTCGCCGAACTGCTATTGGAGGGATTGGTGCGCCTGGGCGTTCAGGGACAGTCGAACAGGAAACGAAGCGGGGATCTGCACAACCCCGACTGCTTCCGTTCTACCGGCGAGTACGAGATTGCCTCTTCCTCGGCGAAGAAACTGATCGGCAGCGCCCAGGTCGTGAACCGAAAAGCCTCCCTGCAGCACGGCGCCATTCCCCTGGATATGTCGTACAGGCGGATCGACAGGTACCTCGTCCTGACCCCTGAAAAAGAGCTGGAGGAACCGAGCTGCCTGTCCGCCGAGCTGGGAGCAGCTGTAACCTTCGCCCAGGCGTTAAGGGCCTTTGCCGGGGGTTTTGACAGCGGGCTGCACCGCCGGGGAGTACAGATGCAGACCGGAACGCTGACCGACGGGGAATCCCGGCGAGCGGGACAGCTTCTGCGGCACAAGTACTCGGGGGATGAATGGAATCTATTGTATTGAAACGATTGCTACCGGTGATCCTGCTCTGCCTGCTGTGCTTATTCGGCACGACCGGGGTGCTGTACGGGGAGAACACCGCAACCCTACCCTCTTTCTGGGATGACCGCCCCGACGAGGAACTGATCGAAGCCATCCTCTCCCAGATGACCGAAGAGGAGCTCCTGGGACAGGTTTTCATGCTCGGCTACATCGGCAAACGGCCATCCGAGGAAATACTCAACTGGATCCGTTCCCGCAATTTGGGCGGGGTAAAGATCTTCACCCGGAACGTGGACACCCTGGCCGGACTATCGGCGAGTATCGAGGAGATGCAGGAAGTTGCCGGCGACGGACGGTTCCAGATTCCGCTGTTCATATCCACGGATCAAGAGGGGGGATGGGTTCGCCATATCAAGCTGGAAACCTCCCAGACACCGGGAAACATCGCCCTGGGCGCTTCGGGACTGCCCCAGGACGCTCTGCTGACCGGCTACTACATTGGACAGGAGCTCAGGAGCCTGGGCATCAACATGAACTTCGCTCCGACCGCCGACGTGTACTCCAATCCCTCGGCCAGCGTGATCGGCCCGCGGGCCTTCTCTTCCGATCCGCTCACCACCTCCACTCTCGCTCTGGCGTACTACCGGGGCATGGCCAAAAGCGGGATTATCTGTACGGCCAAGCACTATCCCGGCCATGGAAACGCGGACAAAGACTCCCACGGTACCCTGCCGGTGGTGCGGATCTCCTTCGAGCAGATGTGGCAGCGGGAGCTGGTTCCCTACAGGGTCCTCATCCCGGAGGGTATTCCCGCCATCATGAGCGCCCACATCGCCTACCCTGAAATACTGGGAAACCTGCTGCCCGCTTCCCGCTCCGCGTATTTTATCGAGGAGGTGCTGCGGGACAAGCTCGCCTTCCAAGGCGTGCTGATCACCGATGATATGGAGATGAACGGTGCGATCAGCGGCGGTGTGGACACGGCCCAGGCCAGCCTGGAAGCCCTGCAGGCGGGTAACGACATGATCCTGGTATCCCACACCCCGAGCGCTCAGGAGCGCACCTGGCAGAAGCTCCTGGACCACGTCACCGAACAGCCGGAGTTCAAAGAACGACTCAAGCGCTCGGTTCGGCGAATCCTAAGGGTGAAGCTCACCTACCTCAAGTCCGGCGAGTCAGCCGCGCCGCACCTGAACGGCGATTCGGGAGATCTCATCCCGAGCGCAGCTGCCTGGGAGTTCTTTCAGCAAAGCGCTCTGCGAAGCGTGACCCTGCTTCGCGGGGGAGAGATTCCCCTGGAGCAGGGGGCGGACAGGCGGATGCTGCTGGTGGGGCAGTTTGAAGAGTTCCTAGAGGAGGGCCGGCTGCGCTATCCCGAGGCCGACGTGCTGCTGTTCCCCTACAGCCCCTTCTACTTCGCTCGCCCGGAAGACCTGGAGCGGGTGCCCCGCATCGCCTCGCGCTATGACGTGATTGTGTTCTGCCTGGCCAACTACAACAGCCTGGAGGTCCTGGAAACACTGCGCAGCTTCCCCGGCACGCTGGTTGTGCTTTCCGCCTTATCACCCGTCTATCTGCGGGAAACTCCCTGGATACAAACCGCCCTGGCGGTCTACGGCACGGGTAAGGAATCCTTCCGGGCGGGCTTTGCCGCTCTGGCCGGAGACTTCGAGCCGGAGGGACGAATCCCGGTCGATTTCATAGACGGCTACACCGTCGACGGCGCCGCTCCATGAAATGGCGGCGGGCCGGCAAGCGGGATCTTCCTCAGCTTCTCGCCTTTCTCCTTCCCAACGAGTGGCGGGCCGTGCCCTACACCTCCCGCCTGCGCAGGCAGGGTAACAAAGCCTTCCCGACATCCCTCGAGGCGTCGGTTTTGATTTGCCGGGAGGGTCCGGAGATTCGGGGAACAATGATGCTCACCTCCGCGGGACTGCTTCTGCCGGCGTTCTGCCCGCCCGCGGATGACTCCCAAATCCTCCCCTCGCCCCCCTTCCCCGGCTGGAACGATCTCAAGTTCCGGCTGTATTCGGTGATGGGACCGGTCCGGGAAGTCACCTGGCTCACGAACCAACTGTCCCTCTCCCCTATTGTCACGGTCGACTACCATCTGATGGTGCAGAGCCGCGAGTCCTTTGCCAGCCCATCCCGGGAGTCCGTCCCCTGCCCGCCGGGGTTAATGGTAAGAACCGCTTATCCCCGGGATGTCAACGCCCTCCTGCCGCTGCAGATCCGCTACGAGCTGGAGGAGGTCGTGATCAACAGGCAGCGCCATAGTGAACAGATATGCAGGCAGAATCTGAAGCGTTCGCTGCGTCAACAGCTGGTGCTGATGGCCGAGCAAAACGGACAGGTGGTAGCCAAGGCGGGTACCAATGCCCGGGGGTTCACGACGGATCAGATAGGCGGGGTATTCACGGTGGAGAAGGTGCGCAACAGCGGAATCGCCTTTCGCGTGATGGAGGAGCTGCTGCGGAGGATCTTTGCCGAAAAACTCACCGCCTGCCTGTTCGTCAAGAAGAACAACCTCCCCGCTCTGTGCCTGTACAGAAAACTCGGGTTCCGAGTCGCCGACGGATACCAGATCAGCTACTTCAAGACTTAGACACTCGCCGCCCGAGCTTTTTCATCAGGCGCCGACGGCGGTGGTTCAGCTCAACTCGAATACGCCGGTCCAGGGGAAGCCTCCAGGACAGGATGGTCTGGACCCACTCCAGGGCAAGCGCGGCGTTCCTCTCCCGGTGCTCGAAGTATTTGGCGAGCTCCACGGCTGCAAACAGACTCCTGCGCTTCAGGGCCATCCGCTTCCATAGATCAACCGCCTCTTCCCAGGCCCCCGCCCGCTTGTAGTACAGACTCAAAGCCCTTCCGGCTCCGTCATCGCCGGCGGAGAAGGATTCCTTCAACAAATCGATCCCCCAGCGCTCATCCCTGCTCAGGAAGAAGCTGCCCAGGGCCGTTCGGTCCGCCTGGTGAGACGGTGCTGCTGCACCCGCCTCAGTTGCTCCCGCCTCAGCGGCCGGGATCGTGTTGCCGGCGGACAGGATCGAGTTGACAACGATCAACAACTCCGCCAGGGTGCGGACATCCTGAAGGTTATGCTCCAGCACCGCATCCAGCCGGCCTGGGCTGCCGCTGCGCAGGTACTCAAGGTAGATCCCCGGCACTTCGAAACCGGCCACATCCAGTTCGCGGCGGATCCCCAGAATCTCCCGTTCAATCGTAGCAAGGGAGCAGTCGGGAAGAACTCGCCGCCACAATCTGCGGGACCAGTACAAAAGGTCCGTCTGGTGCTCCAAATCGAAGCTCATTCGATTGAGAACAAAGCGGGTACGAAGCACGTGCGCGTCGAAGGCCCTGCCGTTGTAGGATACGAACACCCGGTGCCGATTGAGCCGCTCAGCCAGACGCGAAAGGAACTCCACCTCTCCCGGGAAGTCCTGCAGAAAAACCTGCTCCACGTTCAGCCCGTCCCCCTCGATCCAGGCCATGCCCATGAGGAAGATCGAGTTTCCCGCTCCCCCGGACAGGCCAGTGGTCTCGGTGTCGAAAAACAGGAGATCCTCCGAAGTGTATCCGCTCGGCAGGAGGAACTCGGAAATACCGGTCTTCGCCAGAGAGCTGGGGAATTGCAGCTGTCTGCGCAGCGTATACCGGCCGACCTGCTCCCACCCCTGCTGCGGAGCAAACAGATGCTCGCTCCGAGGCACCGTGTCCCGCCGTGCATCCCTCCCCTCCGGTTGCCCCTGCTGCTGCTCCAGTCTCTGCTGCCAGGCCCTTTCCAGATAGCGCAGACGTTTTTCTAACGACATGGCGCCTTCACTCGGTTTTCCCCAGCCAGCTGGCCAGGAACGCCCGGATCGACTCCTTGGGATTGCCGAGCCGGTTGCGGGCGGCTTCCTCCGAGCCGGCCGCCGCGGCTCCCATAGTTTCCGCTCCCACCGGACCGATGCAGGAGGGACAGCCCTGGGCGCAGGAACATTCGGTCACCAGCTCCAGAGCGCCCCGAAGGATAGCGACGGCGTTTTCCAGAAAACCCTCGGAGAGCCCCGTGCCTCCGGGATAGTTGTCGTAGACGTATAGGGCAGGACAGTGAAACACGGTGTCCTTGAGCCGTTCGGACACACCCAGGTCCCTGGGATCGCAGAGCAGGAACACCGGGGCGATGTTGCGGATCAGCGTACCCAGTCGCTGCATGATGATCGGCTGTTCCAGCTCGGACTGCCGGGCGAAGGCTCGCCCCGCATCGCTTCCGGCAACGAACAGCAGCACCACCGAACGGGTGTGCATCTCCTCGGGGGGCAGATCGATCTCCCCGTAGCCGATATTCTCGTGGGTCCCGAACTTGAGCTTCTTGAACTTGGTGGCCTGGGTCCGTACCAGGATATCCCCGATAACCGCATCCATACCCGAGAGGGTCTCACGGCTGTCCTGCTCCAGCACCTTGATATCGGTCTTCACAATGGAGTCGGTGTAGTAGTTGTCTGCCGTATCCTCCACGTAGCAGCGCTGGTTCTCCAGATCGAGCTTCTTCACGATGTACTGATCTCCCTGGTGGATGTAGATCGCCTCATCGTAGAGCAGCAGCTTGGCCGAAGGTTTGTCCATCTCGCCGATCACCGTCTGCCGGCCCTGGGTCGTGTCCACGATAACGATATTGCCGGGAG
>CAZPQC010000028.1:0-33162 GCA_964588525.1 uncultured Spirochaetaceae bacterium | reverse complement strand
CTTTCACGAAGAAGCCGAAATCGGTGATGCCGGTGATTTCCCCTTCGATCACGCTGCCCCTGGAAAACGCTTTTGAAAGGGACCGCCATGGATCTTCGGTCAGTTGTTTGACCCCAAGCTTGATCCGCTGATTTTCCTTGTCGATATCGATGACCATGACCTCGATCTCATCACCCTCTTTGTAGAGAGCCGACGGGTGTTTGGGCCTCTTGGTCCAGGACATGTCGTCCAGGTGCAGCAAGCCGTCGATCCCCTCCTCGATCTGGAGGAAAACGCCGAAGTTGGTGATGTTCTTGATTCGCCGCTTCAAGCGCATCCCGACCGGATAGCGGTTGTCGATATCATCCCAGGGATTGGGCAACACCTGTTTCAAGCCCAGAGACAACTTGCTCTGTTGGATGTCATAGGAGAGGATCTTTGTCTCTACGATGTTATTTACCTGCAACAGCTCCTTAGGATGTCTGATTTTTTTGACCCAGGAGAGCTCAGAGATGTGGGCCAGTCCTTCGATACCCTCCTCGATCTCGATAAAGGCCCCAAAATCCGTGAGCTTGGTGACCTTGCCCTTGACCACGTCCCCTACCTGGTAGTGGTCTTCGAAATGAGTCCAGGGATCCTCTGAGAAGTGTTTCAGGCTCAGATTGATCTTCTTCTCTTCAGGATCGAGGCGGATCACCTTTACACGGATCTCATCGCCCAGGGAAACGATCTCCTTGGGTGAATTGAGATGTCCCCAGCTCATGTCATTGATGTGAAGAAGCCCGTCGAATCCTCCCAGATCGATGAACGCGCCGAAGGAGGTAAAGGTTTTGACAACTCCCTCCACTTCGTCGCCGATTTCCGTATTCTGGAAGAACTCATCCCGCCGCCGGCTGTTCTCCTGCTCCAGCCACTGTCTTCGGTTGACGACGATGTTGACCTTGCTGTGATGGTACAGCCGCTCCACCAGGAAGGAGGATTCCATACCTACGTACTCGTCGGTATCGGTTACGCGGAAAACATCGGTTTTGGAAAGCGGCAGGAAGGCGGTTACGCCGTTGCCCAAATCCACTTCAAAACCGCCCTTGATGCGCCTGGAGATCGTACCCGGAACCGGTTCGTGTTGATCAAAGGCGATGCGAAGGTTCTTCCAAAACAACTTCTCATCCGCCTTCTTTTTGGATACGACAACCTCCCCGCGACGACTCTCGCGGTTGAGAAGAATGACGTATACGGTTTCTCCGATCGCCGGGGTTTCCTCGAACTCTTCAATCGGGATCTTACCTTCAGACTTGAGCCCGACATCCACGTACACGAACTCGCTGTCGGCCTGAACGATTTGCCCGGGCACCATCTGGCCTTCTGCGACTTGGGCAAGGGATTGCAGATATTCTTCTCTCAGGCGCTGCTCGTTGAATTCATCGCCGTTTGTCAATTCTATAGAGGTCATTGCCCGTACTATGCTCCCGATTGATTTATCGTATACTCGTATACTTGAGGATTTCCCGTACTACTCTGTCACAAACTTTATCTATGGTCAAGTCCGAAGTGTCGATATAGAGGGCGTCGGGTGCCTGCTCCAGCCTGCCGAAGGGTTTGTGCCTGTCGATCTCATCCCGCTCCTCGATGCTGCGGCGAACCTGCTCGGCCTCCTGTCCGCTGCTCCCCTGTCGGTCCTGACGGTGGCGCCGTTCGGTTCTGGCCTCGATCGAAGCGTCGAGAAATATCTTCAGTACCGCGTCGGGAAAAACCACCGTACCGATGTCCCGACCCATTACTAGAAAATCCCGCTCGCCGACGATATCCCGGATCTGTCTGTTCACGATTTTGCGAACCTCTATAATCCTCGAGTGGATCGCCGACCAGAGATCGACGCGGTCGGTTTGGATCCCGGTCAGGGGCTCACCGTCCATCAGCAGCTGCTTGTCCGACATCTCGAAACGGAGCCCGGCGGCGATCTGAATCACAACCGCCGTATCCTCAGGATCTTTACCCGATTCCAGCACAGCCTTCGAGATCCCTCGATACAGCATTCCGGAGTCCAGGTAGCCGAATCCCACGGAAGCCGCCGCTTTTTGAGCAACCGTGCTCTTGCCGCTTCCGGCCGGACCGTCAATTGCCACAATCATCGTGTTGTCTCCTCTCCCGCCCCCGTGCCGGCCCCTGCGCCGACAGAGAAAAACCAATCGACTTCCTTCCGGCTCAGCGGTCGATACCCTCCCGCCGGAATCCCCCGTATATGCACACAGCCGATCCGAACCCTGTGAATTTTACTGGGGAAAAAACCGAAATGCTCGAATACCCGTCGGATTTCTCGATTTTTCCCCTCGATCAGGGTGAGAACCACCTTCCTCGGTGTTTTGTACTGATACTTACGCAAACGATAGCGCTCTCCGCCGATGGTTAATCCCCGCCTGTACTTCGACAGAAGTTCCTCGGGAAACGGGTTCTTGGTTTCGACCTGGTACTCCTTTTCAATTTTGGATGAGGGATGAGATACGGTTTTGGCAAAATTGCCGTCGTTTGTGTAAAAAATCAAGCCGCTGGAGCGGAGATCGAGCCTGCCCACATGGAAGATCCGCTGTGGAATATCCTGCAGTAGATCGAGTAGAAGCGGACGGCCGCGGCTGTCGCTGTTGGCGCAGAGGTACCCGGCAGGTTTGTTGATCGCCAGGTAGATCTTCTGTGTCTCGGGATGAAGCTGACGGTTGTCCAGGGCCACGCGATCCGAGGGCGTAACTTTGGTACCCAATTCGGCGGTCAGGCCGTTGACGGTTACCCTGCCCTCGCGGATGTAGAGTTCGCAAGCCCGTCTGGAGCCGATGCCGCAGCGAGCCATATACACCTGGAGTCGGATCTGTTCACTCACTCGAACTTCTCTGCGTCCAGCTCATCGAGTTTCGGTAGGTCCGCTATGCTGGCCAGCCGGAAGGTCTTTAGAAACTCCTTCGTGGTTCCGTACTGGACCGGACGACCCGGGACTTGCTTCTTGCCGACTTCTCTGATCAGGTTCTTGCTCGACAGCAGTTTGATCATCCCGTCGGCCGACACTCCGCGGATGCTCTCGATCTCCTGCCGGGTTACCGGTTGGGAGTAGGCGATAATGGATAGCGTCTCCAGGGCGGCCCGGGAGAACTTTCCCTCACTCCGCTTTCCGTAGCGAGGTTTGAGCAAATCCCACAGCTGTTGTTTTACTGTAAACGTGTATCCCCCCCCCAACTCCACGATCTCCAGCCCGTGGGCTTCACCGGTGTACCTTCGACGCAGCTCTTCGATCGCTTCGAGCACCTGCCGGCGGTTCAACCCGGTGATGCGTCCGAGGGCGGTTGTATCCACCGGCTCATTCTCCAGAAACAGCACGGCCTCCACCAGCGCCGCTGATTGCTCAAGGCTCATCGCGCTCCCCCGATTCCTTACCCTTGAGAAGAATATCTCCGAATACCTTGTTCTGAAAAACCATTATCACGGCGGACTTCACCAGCTCCAAAATGGCCAGAAAGGCGCAGATCACTTCCATGATCGAGCTTTTCTTGATCACCAAATCTGTAAACATGAACTCTCCCATGGAATCGAGCAGCTCGTAGATCAGCGTTATCTTTTCGTTCACGGTCACCTCTTCGTACATGTCGACAACCCGCTCTGCCGGGAACGAGGAGAGGATCGAAGAAAAGGTCTTCAGCAGGTCCCAGACCGTGACTTGTTCCCACAGCTCCTCATCCGTGAACGGCAGAATGGGTTGAGTGGCCTTGCGCTCCAGCGACCATTCCGCCTCCTGCTCCTTTGCCTCTATCAGCTCGCTCAGCTTCTTGTACTTCTGGTATTCGATCAGCTGTTCCACCAGCTCGGTCCTGGGATCCTCCAGTTCATCGGCGAAGGCGAACTTCACGGGCAGGAGCATCCGGGATTTGATGTACAGAAGCGTGGCAGCCATCAGGTAGAACTCGGTGATGTTTTCCAGATCGATCTTGGTGGCGTAGTTGAGATACTCGAGGTACTGCTCGGTGATCGTGGCAATTGGTATATCATAGATGTTGATCTCTGATTTCTTTATCAAGAACAGCAGAAGATCCAGCGGACCTTCGAAGCTTTCCAGTTTGAACTCGTGTTTATCCGTATGAGAATTGTCTGCCATTGATTTTGCGATTTGCTCAAGAGTATATGCTCAAGCTCTGAAGATGTAAACGCCTTGATCTTCCAGGCTCTCCAGGCTCTCCGCCAGAGGATGTCCGCTCTCCGGATCCCGCAAATCCGGCTCCAGCTCCAGCAGGGGGATCAGCACGAACTGTCGTTCCTTCAAGCGGGGATGGGGAATGCTCAACTCGTCCTGGTTGACGATCCTGCGGCCGAACAGCAGGATATCGATGTCGATGATCCGGGGACCCTTGGGCGCATAATTGTCACGATGCCTGCCCATTTGCAGCTCTATGGCGAGGATCCGCTGCAGAAGCTCTGTAGGCGCGAGAGCACAGAGACCGGCAACCACCATGTTGAGGAACTTCGGCTGTCCCACCACGTACATGGGACGGGTCTCATAGATCGAGGAGCAGCGAATTTCCGAAAGCATCAGGCCGAGGGCTTTCACGGCGGCGGCCAGGTTCTGCTCCCGCTTGCCGAGATTGCTTCCCAGAGAGAGGTATACCGGCTCTTTGGTCAAGGCCTAGCTGTCCGCTCCGGTCTTTTGGGCCGCGCTCTTATCTGCTTGTACATTCTTCTGGGGGGCCGGTTTCTGTTCCTCCTTGACGGTCTGTTGAACCCGAGGAGGAAACAGCAGGCCCCGCACGCTCTGCTCGATCTGCTTGTACATGTCGGGATTGCTCTCCAGGAATCCCTTTACATTCTCCCGGCCCTGCCCTATACGTTCTTCTCCGTAGGAGTACCAGCTGCCGCTCTTGCCGATAATGCTGTTGGCCACCGCCGCATCCAGAAGGCTCCCGGAGGCGGATATACCTTGACCGAAGATAATCTCCAGCTCCACACGCTTGAAAGGAGGTGCTACTTTGTTCTTCACAACCTTCACCCGCACCTTGTTCCCGATGGCCTTATCCGTGCCTTCGGAGATCGTTTCGATCTTGCGCACCTCCAGACGGATCGAAGAGTAGAACTTCAGGGCATTGCCCCCCGTAGTGGTCTCGGGATTTCCGAACATGACCCCGATTTTCATGCGAATCTGATTGATGAATACCAGGCAGGTCTTGGATTTGCTGATGATCCCGGTCAACTTCCGCAGGGCTTGACTCATTAGCCGGGCCTGAAGGCCCATATGGGAATCCCCCATATCCCCCTCTATTTCCGCCCTGGGGGTGAGGGCGGCCACGGAGTCGACCACGATGATGTCTACCGCACCGGAGCGAATCAAAGATTCCACGATCTCCAGAGCCTGCTCTCCGTTATCCGGCTGGCTGACCCACAGTTCGTCCGTATTTACGCCGAGGGCGTGGGCATATTGAGGATCCAGGGCGTGTTCGGCATCGATGAACGCGGCTATTCCCCCCACTTTTTGAGCTTCCGCAATGGCGTGGAGAGCCAGGGTCGTTTTCCCGGATGCCTCCGGTCCATAGATCTCCACCACGCGTCCCCTGGGATACCCCCCAACCCCGAGAGCTGCGTCGAGAAGGATCGAGCCCGTTGAAATCGTGGGAACCTGGCTCTGGGCAGCGCCCTCCCCTAGTTTCATAATCGAGCCCTTGCCGAACTGCTTCTCGATCTGCATCCTGGCGGCTTCCAGGGCTTTCATCTTGTCGCTACTCGGTTCAACGGGATTGCTCATGGGCATTCTTTCCTTTTCTGCTCTTTTTCTACAGTGTAACGGGCTTTTGGGTCTTCGTGCTTGCCCTTCGCGGACAAAAAATAGTATAGACCCTCGATTTTCCAAAGGTCAAGGAGGATACTAGGGCTTCCGATATTCATGGTTAGGATATGAGGAGCAACACCGTCATTCCCGCTCTCGCCTTGGCGTTCATCTGTCTCTTAGCCCGTGAGGCAGCTGCCCAGGACTTCGATTCCTGGATCCGCTACTCCGACAGCAGGGACAATGCGCTTATCGTGGAAATGATCCGGCAGGGAGATCTCAGTACCGCTCTGGAGATAGCCGCCGCAATCGGCCTGCGGAAAGATTTTGTGATCCGGGAGATCATCCTGGCCCTGGGTGAGAGGATCGACCCTCGTCCCTATTGGGAGAAGGAGCTGATCCTCAGGGTGCTGCTGGCCTCTGTTTTTCCTGCCTCCCTGGACGACTCTGAGCTGGAGGCCCGTCTTCGAGAAAACCGGGAGGGATTCGACTTCCTGGTTGCCGGCCTGCCCCATTTCACACTCTCCCTCAGGCGGGAGGTCATCCGCCTCCTGGGATTCCTGCACCCTCCCGAATATGTCAGCGCTCTCATGTCTGAGGGGCGTTGGTTGGCGGATCTGCTGACACTGCAGCGGGGAGATCTCGACGGCGAACAGGCCGGGTTGACCCTGACCTACCTGGAAACGGTTGACCGGATCGCCGAACCGGAGTTTGCCGATATCGTGCTCTTGATTCTCGAGCGCAGCCGGCATCTGGAAGTGGCTGAAGCGGCCCGCTCCGTATCCCGGTCCCTTCTCCTGGAAGAGTAAATCCGGATTGCCTGGGCAAAATTAACCTGCAGGGGATTAAGCTTCAGGGGGGGGTCCGCAGCTCGAATCTCAAAACAGTTTTTTCGAATCGAGCAGAATCGTAACCGGGCCTACATTGGTGTAGCGCACGTCCATCCGGGCGGCAAACTGCCCGGTCTCCACCTGCAGACCATGCCTGCGGATCTGCTCCGCGAAGTTCTCGTAGAACAACCGCGCTTTCTCAGGCTCGGCCGCGGCGGTGTATGAGGGGCGTCGTCCCTGACGGGCGTCGCCGTAGAGGGTGAACTGAGACACCACCAGCACGCCGCCGCCGGTATCAAGAACCGAAAGATTCATCTTGCCGTTGCCGTCGGGAAAGATCCTCAGGTTCACGACCTTGTCGGCCGTGTACCTCAGATCCTGTTCCTCGTCATCCGAGGCCACACCCAGATAGACCAGCAACCCCTCTTCTATACGGCCGCAGATCCGGCCGTCCACGGTTACGCGGGCATCCGCTACCCGCTGTACGACGGCTCTCATCCCTTTCTGTACAGTCTGTGCAGAGAGATTCCCTCGAGACGAATCTGCTGTTCTTCTGCGTGTACCTTGCCCAAGACCTCGATCCCGTCGCCGTTTTCGATTGCCGCCGCGAAATCCAAGGATACGGGAACCAGCCCGAGAAGCTCGGTTTCGTCCTCATAGCCGACCAGAAGGTCAAAGGTGATCTGAATCTCTCCGATCTGGACATTGGCTACCTTGCCCCTCCACACCACGTAGCAGTCGTTGTAGAGGCCCGGATCAGAGCGCACCTCCAGATAGGGGAACGGGTCTTTCACGGTGGAAAAATCCGGATCCTCAACGAAGGTTTTCATCAACCTGGCTTTCTCTTTGACATAAACAGAGGCATTCGAGCGTAGCAGTCTGTTGATTTCCCGGATCGCAAGATTGTCCCGGTAGTCCAGCAGATGCTGTTTGATCGTCTCGAAGCTCTCGGAGATCTGCTTCTCGCTCAACGTCAGCAGGCTCTGCTCAGCTGAATCCTTAACGGTCAGGGGTTGCTCCACAGACAGCACGATCTGCTCCACCCCGGATCTGGGTCGTGTACGGGGAGCGATCCGCGGCAGCAGGTAGATGTAACCGACGGCCATTACGGCAACCAGGCAGGCCAGCAGCACCGGTGCGATCCAGACCCAGCGAGACAACGGCACGGAGGGCAGCAGCTTCTTGATCTTGATAGCCGCCGTGTTGACGACCGAGCCTTCCCAGTTGACGTCCTTGCGCAGGGCACTGAGAGCGTTCCTGGCCTTTTTGTTGCCCGGGTCCAGATCTATCACCTTCAACCAGTTCTCCAGCGCCTCTTCGGTCTGACCGCGCTTGAAGGCGATGGCCGCCAATCCGAGCCGCATGGTTACATCATCCTCGTTGAGCTGCTCGGCCCGCCGCAGATACGACTCCGCACCGCCGAAATCGCCCGTGTGCAGGCAGGCCGAACCCAGCAGGGCGTAGAACTCCGCATTGTTGCGATAGCGGAATATCTGGCTTTCGAGCAGACGGATTACCTGGGAAAATCTTCTACGCCGGAAGAGTTGACGAGCCCGTGTAAGTACGCTTTTCGGCATTCTGGTTGTCGAGGTATTCGCGCACCATGCGCGCCCTAACGCCCGCGGGAATACCTTTCTGATTTATCTTTTATAGCAGAAAGGATTTCCTCCATCAACCGAAGCTCTTCGGCACTGATCTTCTCCCCGGCTGCAAGACGCTCATCGATCATGTCGATCAAGCGGTTCAAATCAACCAGATCCTGCTCCGGGGAAGCGGATTCGGAACCCAGGCGATCCCGCAGTTCCTGCAGGCTGTCGGGTGGGTGTGCTGCGGGGCTTTGCACTGGTGGGGGTGCTGTGGGGCTTTGCTCTGGTGCAACATCGATAACTGCGGTCTGTCCCTCCCCCGAGTAGTCGGTGAGGGTGACGTTGGCCAATACCAGAACAATCTCCCGGCTTCCCAGGGCGGGGAGATCCACCGGGTCGTAGTACATGCAAACTGCTGAATCGTTGATCGAGTAGGGCATCAGGTTGAAGTTCCTGTTGCGCGACGTCTGGTAGTCCCAGGAAGCGTCGCTGAGCCGTTTCCAGTTTGCGAACACGATCTTGTCCGGGGGGGTGATATCATATCCGCTGGTCAGGCACAGCAGACCGAGGCTTTCAGGCGAGCCGGCCGACGGGGAAAGCCAGTATCGGATCATATCGGAACCGGGTATCGTCAACTCGTTGCGGATCTCCTGGTGGCGGTCGGACCTGAAGTGGGACAGATTATCCTCCCCCAAGTAGGTGTCCAGGCAAAGTCTCAAGCCTACGGAGAGCCGACTCCGGGACCTGTTGCTGATACGGATCGACATACGCACCCCTTCGGCGCCTCCCGATGCGGGGGAGAGCACCGGGGTAAACTCCTGTACCACCTCGAGGGTTCGCGAGGTCCAGCGGAAGCGCGCCATCACCGCACCCTGGGATTTTTCAACTGTTTCGGTAAACTCCGAGCTGTCGCCTAGTTTATAGATCTTTTCGTTGACCACCAGAGAAATGCCGGAGGTTCTGGGATCCCGATCTACGAAAAGAGGGATATAATCACCCGAGGCGGCGCTGGATCTGGCGTACAGGGAGAAGCGGCCGATCCCTTCGTGCAGGATCAAGCGCACTCTACCGGAATCGATCTCCACAGCGGCAAGGGGAGCCAGAGCTACGGTAAGCAGCAGCAACGCGAGGACAGCACTTTTTCTCCAGACTTTCATCGTCCCTCTTCCGACTCTTCGATCAGTCTCTGCAGCAGCGATTCTTTTACGGCCAGGGCATCCGCTTTCACCTGAAGGAGTTTCTCCAGGTTTTCGATAGCGTCGAGCTGTTGCTGCACCTCGGCTGTGGTTTGATAGGCTTCCCCTTCGGATGCAGACGCCAGCTGGGCCTCCAGGCTGCGGATCGTTTCTCTCAGCGCCGCATTCTCACTGCGCATTTGTTCCCCGGCGGCTTCGGTCTGCGCCACCGTCTCGGATGCGGCAGGGGAAGACAATTTCCTCTGATACACGACGATCGCCTGTTCGTAGGCCTTCTCCCGCCGCCTGAACTCCTCCACGGATTTCAGCGCTTCTTCGTGGCTCCATTGCAGCAGGCGGAGTAGCTCGTTCTCCCGCTTTTTAAACTCGATCAAGGACAGGCGGTAGCGGGAAGCCTCCAGCTTGACACTCTTGGGGAACTCCACGATCACCCGGTTGAAAACCCGAGCCGCCTCTTCCAACTGTCCGAGGGAAAACAGACATTCTCCTAACCAGAAGTAGGCGCTGCCGGCGTATTCGGAATCGGGATACTCGGTCACGAACTGTTCCAGAACCTGGATTCCACTCTCCGGATCGCCCTGGAGGTAGAGCAGTCGGCCTTTCTGATACAGGGCATCGGGTTTGTAGGGATGGGAGGGGAAATTGGCCAGGAAAAATTCGAGGTTTTTGGCCGCTTCCTCGTAGTTGTCAATAGCCAGGTAGGCCCGGGATATCCAGTAGTAGGCGTCCGCTGCGTTTGCCTGCTGCTGTTCGCTCTGGGCGTCGAAGATCAGACCCCGAAAAGCCCTGATCGCATCCTGGTATCGCTCCTGCTTGAACAACAGCAAGCCTTCCCTCAGCTGGTCGGCTCCGCCGGAAACCTGGGCACAGAGGAGAGCCGGCGCCAGAGCAAGCAGGATTATTGGTATGGTTCTGCGAAGCATTGGTCCTCTCTTTTTTTTCGACTCCTGAAAAAAGAAACTGTATCTATTATTGTTCATCGGCATTTCAAAGCATTAATCTCTTTTCCTATATTTTCAGAATCGAACACGGCTGAACCGGCTACCAGTACGTCCGCCCCCGCATCGAGGGCCAGCTTGCAGGTTTCGCGATTGATCCCCCCATCCACTTCGATCAGATACCGATGGTTGCCGCTGCGCCTCATCTCGGCCAGCTGGCTGACCTTCCGCAGGGTTTGGGGTATGAGCTGCTGACCGCCAAATCCGGGATTCACGGTCATCACCAAAATCAAATCGAGCTCGGGCAGGATCTCTGCCAACATCTGCGCCGGAGTCGAGGGAACGATGGAGATTCCGGCTTTTTTCCCGATTTCCCGGATCTGGCTCAGCAGTCTGTGCGCGTGAACCGTGGCTTCATAGTGGATCGTGATGATATCCGACCCCGCATCTGCGAAGCTCGAGATATACTTCTCGGGTTGGACGATCATGAGGTGGGTATCGAAGGGCAGCCGGCTGTGGTGCCGCAGTGACGAAACCATGAGCGGCCCGAAGGTGATATTGGGAACGAACACCCCGTCCATGATGTCCAGATGAACCCAGTCCCCCCCACCCTCCTCTATACGCTTCACCTCATCCGCCAAATACCCGAAGTCCGCGGACAGGATCGAAGGTGCGACAAGTGGTGTGTTCGGTTTTGCCATGGAATTATCATAGCAGAAAGATACCTCGCGATGCAAACGGTACGGCGACCCCGGGCTACGGCGGTCCGGGTAATGCGGTCCGGGTACGGCCGGCCGAGGGCGGGGACCGCGATCGAAGTGCGATCAAGATTGACTAAACTCTTCATCTTGCTATAATTAGCCAAGTAGCTGTACCAAGTAGGCGAAACCAAGTAGACTCGATCGTTTGCCAAAGGCACCGTGCTGAGCAAGCTCTACCAAGTTGGCTTTACCGAGCAGGCGTTCCCTGGGTAACTCTATGGCAGAAAAACAATTAACGTTCAAAGAGAACGAGATCAGTCAGACCCTGAACAGGGTTTATCTCAATTTCAAGGCGGGTCAGTTCAAGGAGGCGAGCACTCTGCTGGAGAAGGCCCTGGAAGTCGATTTCGAATCCACGGATGTGACGAATGCCTTGAAAGCGGCGAATTTTTGGCTGGAACGGGAGGATCGTCTGGCAACTATCTCGGGAGCCTACGAGAAGGGAGAGTACTATCTAGGTCAGTGGAAGGTGTTCAACGGCTTTATCTCGCGCATGGAGCATCTGTCCGAGCGGTGCCTGTTCAACATCAAGTACTACATCTTTGGCAGGGCGTTGGAGCATTACTTGACCCTTTACAATGAATCCGATCTCAGCGACCCGGAGATTCTGTTTCGAATCGGAAGATGCCATAAATGCCAGGGGAACTATGAGAGTGCCATTCGTTTTCTCGAGCTGGCCAGCCAGTACCGGCGGGAGGATGCGGCGATCCTGGCCGAATTGGCAGACAGCTACTCCCTGGTCAACGAAGACCGGGCCGCGAAAGTGTTTTTCCGGGAGGCTTTCTTCCTGGATTCCCAGTCCGTGGAGCTCTCCTACTTGGAATCTCCGATGATTCTTCGTTTGGCGGAGAAATTGAAAGGCAGATTCGGTGAGATGGGGGCCGAGCTCCAGGAATGGATTCCTGTGTACGGCACCATATTCGGCCTGTTCAACGTCAAGCGCGAGCTGCGGCCGTTGGAGCTCGGCAAATTGAAACAGGCTATTTACCAACTCGAGAGAGAGATCGGAGGCCAGCGGGGCAGCCGGCTGACACCCAGGCTGATCAATCACTACTTCTGGCTTGTCGATCACTACCTGAACAGCGGTGAGGATCGACAGAAGATCGAGGAAGTACTCGGAAAAATAAAAGAACTGGATCCCGAGATCTACAACGAATACGTCACGTAATTTAAGGAGCGATATCTTGTCTGAAGAATTGGTGAAACAGGTAACGGAACTATTAAACGAGGAAAAATGGACCCGAGCAACTCTGAACAGCTATACTATCAGCAATTTTTCCGAGCTCGATGACATTGTTGCGACGACCAAAGAACAGAGTGCGGAAGATGATGTGCTTGCGATCTGCGAGGAGCACCTCAAGCACACGCGTAACAGCATTATCGGTCTGTATATTTCAGGCGTTATCTCTCTGAGCAAGCAGCTGGTAGACGATTCGAACCTGATCGTGCTGATCAACATCTTCATGGACAATCACAAGTGGAACATCGTCGAGTATCTGTGCAACAGGATACTCGAATACGGGGAAAATAAATTCGCCCTGAAAACCCTGGCCGACGTGTATGAGAACAAGAACGAACAGGATCAGAAGTACAAGATCTGGGAGCGCTATATAAAGGTCGACTACGAAGAGGCGGAGATCGTAAAATTCCTGGCGGACAAGAAAGAGGAAGACGGAGAGCTGGAGGGCGCCATCGAGTTCTGGAAAAAAGCCCTGCACCGCTTCATCAACAAGAAGATGTTTTCGAACGTGCGGGAGGTTTGGGAAAAGATAATCGAATACGCCCCCGAGGATGTGGAGTTTTTCTTCTCCGTGGAGCGCAAGATCGTAAAGGTTCTAAGCGGCGACCGGGCAGCCCAGCTTTTGACCTACCTGATTCCCCACTACAAAGAGAAGAAGGACTGGGATACCGCGATCGAGTTGCTCAAGCGTATCCTCTCCTACGAACCGAAAAACTCGGACGCCCGCAAAGAGATCGCGGAATGCTTCCGGCAGAAGTACAGCGACCATAGTCAGCTTGATGAGTACCTGCGGATCTCGAATCTCAACCAGAGCTGGCGCAACGTCCACGATGCGATCGCCGATTTCGAAAAACACATCTCCTTCGACATGGGCAACTACGTGTACCACTCGAGCTGGAAGATCGGTCAGATCAAAGACATCAAAAACGATGTCATCGTCATAGATTTCGCCTCGAAACCGGCTCATCAGATGAGCCTGAAGATGGCCGTGAGCGCGCTCAAAGTACTGAGCCCCGATCACATCTGGGTACTGATCCATACGAAGCCCAAAGAAGAGCTCAAGCGCGCGGTAAAAGATGATCCTGTATGGGCATTGAAAACGGTGATCCGCAGTTTTGACAATGCCGCGGATATGAAGCTGATCAAGGAGCAGCTGGTACCCGCAGTGCTCAGCCCGGGAGAATGGTCGAAATGGAGCACGGAAGCCCGGAAGATCCTCAAGACCGATCCTATATTCGGAAACGTACCAGAGAAGCTGGACCGCTACACGGTGCGGGACAAGCCGATCTCTTTCGAGGAAAAGACTTTCAATAAGTTCAAGGCCCAGAAATCGTTTTTCGACAGGGTACAGACGCTAAGGGATTTCCTGGAGCACGCCGAGCCGGATTCCGACTATTTTGCCGAAATGTTTTCGTACTTCACGGCTTTTCTGAAATCCTCGGGCGCGGTGAATGAGCTGGTGATCTCCAGCTTCATGCTGGTTCAGCAGCTCGTGTCGGTGTACCCCTACCTGAACCCCGGTATGGAGTCCACGTTTGCCGATTTGATCCAGGGAGTCGAGAACATAGAAGAGCTGTTCTCGAAAATCGACGATCCGGAACTGAAAAAAACCTTCCTCGTTCAGCTGCATCAAAACTATCCCAACTGGTCTTCGGTCTACGCGAGGTTGTTTCTCGTCTATCAGAGCAAGTTCATCGTCGATGAACTGGTACGGGACAAAAAATGGGATACATTGAAGGGGTTGACCGACCAAGTCTTAAGTCACTACAAGGAATACCGGGAGGCCTTTGTCTGGCTGGCCCGCAATCTCTTGGATGAATCCTGGTTCGCCAGGATGGAGCTCAGCCGGGAGAAGCTGCTGATCGAAATGATCCATCTGCTGGACATAACCTTTCGGGAGATCAACAACAAACGAGATGTGAGCTTCAACAGAAAAATCAACAAGCAAATCCAGGATTTTCTGTTCAAAGAGCAGAACCTCCTGAACTACATCCTGGAAACCGGAGAAGAATCCATTACCAGATTGTATACTCTTGTAGACGATGTGAGGGAGCTCGACCCTTCGATTCGAATCAGTTTGAAACAGCAGATCAAGAGCAATTTCCCGGACTACGAGTTCTTCGGTGAGCAGGAGAAGGAGACGGTCAGCATGGGATTGTTGACTACCCGCGGCAGCTACAACAGAAAGCAGAAGGAACTGCGGGAAATCATCGAGAATCAAATTCCTGAAAACTCCACTGAGATCGGAGTTGCCATGGAAAAGGGAGATCTCCGGGAGAATGCGGAATACAAAGCCGCCCTTGAGCGACAGGAGTTGCTCAAATCCGCGGCTGCGAAGATTCAGGAAGAACTACAGAAAGCTCAGATCTTCGATGAATCTCAGATCTCCACCGATGAGATATCCTTCGGCACCAAGGTGAAATTGAAGAATCTCCTCGAGGATTCCATAGAGGAGTATACGATTCTCGGACCGTGGGAATCCAATCCGGTAAAAAAGATAATCTCCTATCGCTCACCCCTCGGCGCCGAGCTGATGAATCACAAGACCGGAGATCGATTGAACTTCACCATCAGCGATCAAAGCTTCAAGTACCAGGTCGACGGTATCGAACCGGTAAAACTATCCGATGAGTAGTATATGAAAACCAAAAGTCTGTTACTGATCATTGCCCTGCTGGGCATCACCGCCCTGGCGTGGACTGCGGGCATCGATGTCATCGTCATGGTGGATACTTCGGAAAGCATGTTTCCCGTGTTCGACGACGTGGTGAACTACCTGATTCGGGACCTGCTGGAAAACAGACTTCACACGGGAGACTCCTTTCATCTGCTCAGCTTTGCCGACTCTCCTGAAGAGGAGATCCGGCTGGATATCGAAGATCGCGCGGATATTACAGCGGTGATAGACAGGATCCTGCTCCTGAGACCCCTGGGACAGTACACCGATCTGATTGCAGCGGTTGATTTCCTCTACGACTACACCCGTCGGATCGACCCGAAGAACAGGAAACTGATACTGCTGCTCACCGACGGAATCCACGATCCGCCGCCGGGTAGCCCCAATCGGCTCGATAAGACGGACGTGTTGGCCCGTCTGCTCGAATCAAGCGAAAAGATAAAACACGAGGGCTGGGATGTCCACATCCTGCGCATGCCCGGAGAGGAAGAAACGGGCGGTGAAGGGGGAGCGGGCGAACCGTCCGATCAGGTCGGATCGGGAATAGATGTCTTGGATGAGCTTTCCGATCAGCTGGAGACCCATGTTCTGGCCTACGAGGATATTGAAAAGGAAAGCCTGACCGATCAGCTCACCGGTTTCTCCACCTTGAGTTTTCCCGATTCCCTCGGGCGTGTCCGGCGCCGCTTCAGTGTCACCTTGGCCGTGCAGAACAATTCCGGGGAATCCCAGCGGTATACCCTTGTAGGCATGGACAGCGCCCGGGGTGATCTGCTACGGCACCCGGCCTCGGTCACGGTTCCTCCGGGACAAACGGCGGGGCTGGTTGCTCCCCTTCGCCTGCCGTCGGGGATCGAGCCGGGAATCCAGGACTTGAGCGTATCCCTGGAGTTCGACGATCCTCAGGTGCGGATTTCACCCCTGGCGGGCACGCTGACCTTCGACTACGTTCCGCTGGTCGGCTGGAACCGGGCTCGTTTGCCCCTGACCTACCTGCTCTACGCACTGGGCGCTTTGATCCTGATCGGGGTGATCATTCTGCTGGTTTTCGTGATTCGCCACCGCCTGCAGGACGCCACCTTCGACCGTCTGTTTGCCGGGGTTGTCGAAACGCGCCGAAGGCGGCGGCGCAGCATCCGTCCCCTGATCATGAAGGTGGACTCGCAGAACCCCAACGTCGGCACCCGCAATATCCACCCCGTGCCGCCCGGTTCCAGGCGCAGCGTGGGCGGCGACGGCTCCACCTTCCTGATCTTCTACATCCCCATGCCGCGGCGAATCGGGGATATCCGAAATGACGGCAAGAAGTACCGCTTCGTTCCCAGGAAAGCCGAATACTTCCCCGATCTGAGCAAACCCCTCGTCGACTGCCTGGATAAACCGATCAGGACGGTCTCCGCCCGAGGGCGCGAGCTGACCTTCCACTTTCACGAGTACGTATCTCCGCTGGAGCAGCTCAACCGCCTGATGCGCTCGGTTCCCAAGTATCACATCGGGGATGTGCCCCTGAAGCATCCCCCGGGCGGGAAGAGCGGGGGCGACAGGTAGGAATAGAGGCGGCAATCGAGTGCGATCATTCCCTGCTCAGCTCGACCCACAGTTTGGTTGGTAGCCCCCGCTCGATATCTTCACTCTGCAGCTTCCCTGGCATCCAACCCCTCAGGAATCGTCCTCCCCCGGCGTTGAGGAATTGGGGGAGCGTGTCCCGGCAGCTCACCGCCTGAACAGGGGTGGGAGGCTGTTCGCCAAGAGTCGCGTAGACAGTCCCGGATTGCTCGATCTCCAGGGTGAGGGGTACCTCTCCCTCGTAGGTGTGGATCCATCCATCCCATGAGCCTACAAGTTCGGGAGGCGGGGTGAACGGCTGTCCCGCCCCGCCCCCTCCGGAGTTGGCCCCGGCGGATGGAAGAAAATCCTCCGGTCGGAGGGACAGAATCGCGCTCACTATCTCGATCGTGATGATATCCGGCCACGAACCGTGGGTGTTCGACAGCACTGCCACGGCCAGGTTTTCCTCCGGCAGAAGAGCCAGCACCGTGCTCACACCCAGGGTTCCGCCATTGTGCTGCACCACCCGCAGGCCTTCTTCGCTCACGCCGACGAACCAACCGATGCCGTAGCCGCTGCCCTCCCCTTCCCACTCCCGCAGCGGCCCGGTTTCCGGGCTTGGACGCTGCATCTCGTCGATAGAGTTCCCCGAGAGTACGGCGCTCTGATCGGGCAGGTGGTTTTTTAGGTGAAACAAGGCAAAGCGGATCAGGTCGTGAGCGCTGCCGTAGATCGCCGAGGCGCCGGGGGTGTCGGTATCGCAGGGCGGGACGACCAGGCCGTCGGAGGTGTACTTGACGGCCTGTCCTTCGGCCAGGCCGGGACCGACGTGCACCGATGTGTGCTGCATTCCCAGGGGGGTGAACACCTCGGCCTGCATAAACTCCGCATAGTCCCGGCCGGAGACGCGTGAGATTACCTCCCCGAGAATCCCGTAACCCAGGTTCGAGTACTGCCAGCGCTCTCCCGGCACGCTGACCAGCTGGCCGTAGCGGCGCAGGGTTTGCTCGAAGCTAGGCGGCCGCTGAGCCTCACCGTCGTAGAAATGCCGGTCGTGGAGCGGCAGGCCGGCGGTGTGACAGGCCACCCGGCGCACCGTAGCCTCCTCCGCCTCCCCCACCCGGGCCGTGAGCTTGACCTCCCCGAGATAGTCGTTCACAGGTGCGTCCAGGTCGATCAGGCCCCGCTCCGCGAGAATCATCAGCGCCGTGGCCGTGAGGGGTTTGGAGACGGAAGCCAACGGGTAGGCCGTGTGTTCGGTGGCGGGGATGTTGTTCTCTCGATCGGCGAGGCCGAAGCCCTGTTCCCAGACGATCTCTCCGTCCCGAGCCACGGCTACGGCCATCGAAGGGACCGTGCCCTCAGCCACCAGCTGCTCGATCCGCATCCGGACAGCGGCGAACGGTTCCGCCCCGCCAGACTCGCCGGCCGCCGGACCGGATTTACGGCAGCCGGATGTCAAAGCTACCACCAGGATGATCAGCGGGAGGGCGATCTTGGCTGCGAAACTCATGGCACCATTATGAACACCTAAAGACCTTCCAGAACCGACAGAGCCGTCTGGCGGGCGGCCGGATAGGGATCTTCCGTGGAAACCTTCTCGACCTTTTCCCGCAAGGTCCGCAGACCGTTTCTGCCGATACCCCGCAGAGCGTAGATCCTCACGTAGACATTGGGGCTGTCCAGGAATCGTTCGTAGAACCATTTTAGCCCGGCAGCCTCGGTGGTAGAGAGCTTTTTGGCCGTGAATTCCACGACCTTTTGGTCCTTGCTCCCCCACTCCTGCTCGACTACCTCCCGAAACACGTCCAGGTTGTCCTTCAGGGCGTTTTCACAGAGAGCGGTGAAGGCGGCCTCCCGGTACACGGGAAGGGCGATCTTGTCGCGGTACAGATCCTGCAGGTAGCCGAAGGCCTGGGGCGTGGCTATGACGCCGAGGGCTGCGATGGCCTGCAGGCGGACCTCGCGCTCCGGGTCTTGCTTTGCCTTGTAGATCAGGATGTCGACGCTGTTCCGGGCTTTTTCATCGGCCAGACCCTTGGCCGCAGCAATCCGGACCCGAACGTTCGAATCTCTCAATCCCTGCTGCAGCAGGCCCTCCACCTCGCCCATGTCGAAGTTGGCCAGCGCCGAGGCTGCGTAGGCCTTTATCAGGCTGTCCGACTCGCTGAACAGCGCCCGCAGATGGGGAATGGCCCGGGTCTCCCCGATCTCCCCCAGGGATGCGGCCGCGTACATCCGCCAGATGCGCTCCTCGTCCCTGTTGTCCACGATGGCGATCAGGGCGTCCGCCGCCCCGGCATACTTCATCTTGCCGAGGGCCAGGATGATCTCCGGTTTCTGCTCCGCCGGATAGTCCTCATCCTGAAGCCGCTCCACCAGCAGCCGGCCCGACTCCTGTCCGCCGATCTCCCCCAGACCGGTGATGGCGGTCTCCGCGATCTGATCGTCCCGATGGTCCACGTAATCCAGCAGTCGGGTTTCCAGGCCCGGGGAATCGATGGCCACCAGGTAGCGGATACAGGCCACGATCAGTCGGCTGTCTTCGAGCATTTCCCCTTCCAGCGCGGCGGTGGCCGCGGCTTCGGCATCCCGGATCTTGTGGGCGGAGAAGTAGTCCAGCACCGCCTTGCGGACCTCGAAGTTCAGAGATTCGGCGAACAGCACGGCCAACTCCTCATTCAGGGACTGTTCCTCGCTGTCGGCAATGCTCTTGATGACGTTTAGCACTTCGCTGTCAATGCCGTACAGCAGTACCTCCCGCCACTGCTCTACGATCGGCCGGTCCTCCTGGCTCCAAGCGCCCGGCTGGATCAGAACGGCCAGGGATGCGGTCAGAATCAGGACCAATAGGTGTTTCATCTCGTTTTCCTCTTCGTCATGAGCTCTTTGATCACCTCCACCCCGAGCAAGCGGTACATCCCGAGCAGAATCCCGGCTGCTCCGAGCGCTTCAGCCAGAAGCAGGAGCAGATTTCCCAAGGAACTGCCCGGCGTCCATAGAGATCGGGTCAGGCGGTTGCAGGCCAGGATGAAGCCGACAAAGGGCAGCAGAGAGGCGGCCATCCTGCCCACGGTTCGAGCAATCGCTCCCCGGCGAAGGGATCCCAAAGCCTTCCTTGTCCAGATCAGCAGCAGGATGAATCCGCCGGTGAAGGCGACGGAATTGGCAACCGCCAGACCGGTGACCCGCAACCGGGTTTCTCTCAGCCAAAGGGAGAGCAGGACATCGGAGACGCTGATTACCAGCGCGGCGATCAGGGGTTTTTTGAAATCATGGCTCGAGTAGAAAAAACGCTGCAGGAAGGTGAATCCTCCCAGACTGAAAAGACCGAGGGAATAGCCGGTCAGAACCCGGGACGTTCTAAAGGTCCCCACGGCCGTGAAGGCCCGCCGCTGCAGGGCCACGGCAATGATTTTATCCCCCATCAGTATGTAGGCCAGCGCCGCGGGTATCAACAGCAGCATGATATAGCGCAGCCCGTAGCTCACGGTTTCACTCAACCCTTGCCTGTCCCTCCGGGCGGCCTGGCGGCTCATCCGGGGGAACAGAACCGTGACAATGGATATGGAGAAGATTCCGAAGGGCAGCTGGAAAAACACGAGCGCATAGCTCAAGGCGGATGTGCTTCCGTCCTCCAGGCCGCTGGCCAGCAGTACGGCGACCTGCTGGGTTACCGCGAAGATGGCAGCCGAGCCCAGCACGGGCAGCCAGGCCTTTAACACTCCGGGGAAGCGGTCGTGCCCAAAGGCGAAATCCGGCTTGAAATCGTATCCTAGTTTCAGAAAACGGGGTAGCTGGCAGAGAATCTGGGCGATTCCTCCGCTCAAGACCCCGATCACCATCGAGTAGATTCCGAGCCAGCGGAAAAACAGGAGGGTGGCGGTGATCACGCACACGGAGAACAACACCGGCGACAAGGCCGGGATTACGAAGATGCCGTGAGAATTGAGCACGGCCATCAATACCGCGCTCAGGCTGATGAACAGCAGGTAGGCGAAGACCCAGCGGAACAGGCTCACGGAGAGCTGCATCTTCTGGGGATCGGGAAAGGCCAGCAGGATCCCCACGACCTGCCGGGCGAACAGGGCGCAGAGGAGCACCAGGGGGACGAGGATCACGATCTGCAGGGAGATCACCTTTCTGGTAATCCGGCGAGCCTCCCGGCCCGTATGATCCTCTACCAGACTGGCCGACAGCGAGGGAATGAAGGCGGAGGACAGGGCTCCTTCGGCCATGAGTTTGCGGAGGTTGTTGGGAATCGTGAATACCGCATTCCAAACATCGGCGGTGCCGGAGGCTCCGAAGAGCGCACCGATCACGGCGATGCGCACGAATCCAAGCAGCCTGGACAGCAACGTACAGGCCATGACCAGCACCGTCACCACGGTACTGCTTGGGGTTCGATCGATTGCCCGGGTTTCTGGCAACTGCTGTTCCACCTCATCCAGTCTGATGTTCGGCATATCAGAGGCCCCCGTTCAGCTCGATTTGCTTCCCCGGGCCTTCGCCGCCGCGTTGACCGGAGCGTTCGCCGTAGCGCGCCAGGTAGCGATCCTTGAAGCTCAGGAAGTTCCCCGCGCCGATGGACTGCCGGATCGACACGACCAGGGACTGGATGAAGGACAGATTGTGCTGGGTGGTCAGCATGGCGGCCAGGATCTCTTTGGTCTTGAACAGGTGCCGCAGATACGCCCTGGAGTAGCGGCGGCAGGTGCTGCAGGAGCACTCCGGGTCGATCGGCTCACCATCCAGTTTGACCGCTTCACTCTTCAGGGACAGAGGCCCGCGGCTGGTGAAGGCCTGGGCGTTGCGGGCCGTACGGGTCGGAAAAACACAGTCGAACATGTCGATGCCCTGTTGCACCGCCTCCAGAATGTACTCCGGCGTTCCCACCCCCATGAGGTAGCGGGGATAACGCTCAGGGATCAGCCCGGCGCTCAAGCCGAGGTACTCCTGGAATTTTGGGAAGCCCTCTCCGACGGAGAGCCCGCCGATGGCATAGCCGGGGAGGTCCAGCTCCAGAAGCTGTTCGGCGCTGCGCCTTCGCAGATGAGCATAAAAATTACCCTGGGTGATCCCGAACAACTGCCCCTGGATGGCCGGATCGGACTCGAGCCAGCGGGCTTTGCTTCTCCCGGCCCAGCGGGTGGTACGTTCCACGGCTTCCAGCGCTTCCCCCTCCCCGATGCCCGGCGGGGTGCACAGATCCAGAGGCATGAGGATGTCGCTTCCCAGGATCCGCTGGATGTCGACGATGTCCTCCGGGGTCAGCCGAAAGCGGGATCCATCGATGTGGGAGCGGAAAATCACCCCCTGTTCCTCGACTTTGCGAAACGGGGCCAGGGAGAAGATCTGATATCCACCCGAGTCCGTCAGGATGTTGCCTCTCCAGGACATGAAGCTGTGCAGCCCGCCGCTGCGCTCCAGAACCTCCAGCCCCGGCCGGAGGAACAAGTGATAGGTATTTCCGAGAATGAGGCTGATACCCAGATCTTCCAGCTGTTCATTGGTGATCGCCTTGACCGTGGCATTGGTGCCAACCGGCATGAATACCGGGGTCTGCACCGGGCCGTGGGGCAGATCGAGCAGCCCCGTTCGGGCTTTGCTGGCAGGATCTCGGCTCTGAACCGTAAAACGCATGGTACAGTAGTGCAGCCGGGTCAGGTTCTGGCGGTTCGCAGAGCCAGCGAGCCGACGGCCAGAAAAAGAATGAAGGACAGACCGGCTCCGGCCAGGGGGGGAACGAGCCCGTTTTTTGCCAGTATCACCGATACCATCTGCAGCACGTAATAGATCACGCTGACCAGCAGGGCGGTCAACAGATTCATCAGCAGCACGTTTCTCTTGAAACGCCCCCCCATGCCCGTGGCGATCAAAACAACGATGAAGGGACTGGCGGCGAAAAAAAACTTCTTGTAGTACTCGGTAAGAGCGCCCCTGTAGGGTAAACCGGCTCTCTTGAGCTTATCGATCCACTGCCGCGCCTCGGCGCTTCTCATCTCCTCCACGTCCCGGGTGGTCTTGCGAAAGGTCGTCGGTGGCTCGGTAAGTTCCCTGGCCTCGTAGAGGGCGCTCTGCTTGAGCACGACCGTCTGCTCCGCCTCCTCCCATATGTAACGGCGGCTGTTGTGCAGGATCCAATACCGCCCGTTCCATTCGGCCCAGTCCGCATCGATCCTGGCGGCGAAACCGTTGTTCTTCGCTCTCTCCAGGATCAACAGATCGGTTAGGGTCTGTTTCTTGTCGTTGTAGTAGTTGACCTGATAGATCGTGGTGGTATCCTCACTGATTACGGTTACGTTCGTATTGCTGTAGCTGATCTCCTGACGAACCGCGCCCCGGAACAGCTCGTTTTTTCGGATGAATGTGTCGATCACCACGTTCTGTTCGAAGAAAAAACCGAATACGCTCAAGCCGACGCCGAAGAGTAAAAAGGGGAGGACCAGCCTGTACAGACTGATGCCTGAGCCGAGAATGGCGATCAACTCGTTGTTCTTGTACAGCACACCCAGGGTGAAGGCCGCCGAAAACAGCAGGCCCGGCGGAATTGCGTAGGACAGGCACTTGGGCAGGTAGTAGTAGGCTATCGTGAGGATTTCCCGCAGGCTCGTCTCGTGAGCCAGATAGCGCCAAAGATTGGCAAACAGGTCCAGCAGCTGGACGATCAGGACGAAAAACAGAACGGAAACCAGAAAAACGAGAATAAAGGTGGTCAGGATCATCCCGTAGATGGTTTTCACTGTCTCGTCCTGATCGCGAGCAATGTAGTAGCGGCTGCAAAAACAACCAGGTTGGGAAACCACATGGCGAAAGCCGGGGGCAGCTCCAGACGGATACCAAGGGTGTGACCGATCAACAGCAGCCACCAGTACAGGGAAGCCATCAGCAGCCCGATCCCAAAACCCACGGCTCTGCCGCTTTTACGGGCCAGCAAGCCCACGGGAAAGGCGAACAGCACGAAAACGACACAGGAAAAGGGAATCGAGAACTTCTTGTGGAACTCCAGACGATACAGCTGGAGGTTGCGATCCACGAATTTTCTGTCCCGGTTGCGCGTGTAGACGGTATACGCATTGGAGAGATTCGCCTGCCGGGCCAGGTAGAGCGCCGGATTGCCCGGAGCGAAATCCTGAAGGTAGCGCAGCTCCATGGCCAGATCGAAAAACTGGGCGCCGGTCTGCCTGTCCTTCTCGACGACCTGCCGTCTGAACTGTTCATCCATCACCTGGATCTCCCTCCAGACATCGATGGAACGCATCTCTCTCGGCCCCGGATTGATGAAGCTGGCACTGAAATCCTTCAGCAGTATGTTGTAGATCATCGATTTTGAGCTGGTGAACTCGTATCTGTCCGCCTCCGAAGCGTCCGACACGTGGCTGAACACCTCGTTGAGTCTGATGGAGATAACTCCCTTCTGATTCCGGCTCTCCTGCAGAAAGCCGGACCGCGCCGTTATGACTCTCTTTTCCTTGTCCGCGGTCTTGTCAATGATCGTGATATTCTTGATTACATTCTCCTGTATGTCCCCGGTTACGATAACCGTATCCTGATAGCGCTTCACCGAATACGGTTCCAGCTCGATGCCGGGATTGGTGTACAGTATCTTTCTGTACATGCTGCCCAGCCTGATGTTGCCCAGCGGCAGGAAATAGTCGTTCATGACGAAGGAGATCAGGAAAAGCAGCACGCCCGCCGTCAGAAGGGGCAGCAGGATCCGGGACTGAGCCACTCCGCAGGCGCGAAAGGCGAGAAACTCATTGTCCGAGGATAATCGGCCCATGGCCATGAGGGAACCAACCAGGGCGCCGAAGGGAAGGGACAGAGCCAGGATCGAGGGGAGGGAGAATACGACGAAGCGAATTACGTCTCCAAAGGGGACTTTTTTAGAGAAGATCTCTTCGGCCAAGACGAGCAGCTGGTTGATGAAGAAGGTGCAGAAGAAGAACAGAAAGGCTACGGTAAAGGAAATGAGAAACTCGTTGAGGATGTATCTATCAATTGTAGGAACACCGGGGATTCGGATCATCGATCTCCGCGGTTATTCTATTCCGCCTGAGCCCTCTAAGACAAGGGATTCATCGAGGATGGATATGCCCGATCCCAGCGTACCGAAGAACAGGTGGGGGGCGGCATAGGTCACGGTACTGATATCCAGAGCTGAAAGCCCCTGGCCCAGCCCGATTCGCTCCCATAGACCCCGCCCCGGCAGGAAGCGGGCTACCCCGCCGCCGAAGGTACCGAAGTACAGACCGCTGTCGGCCCGGACGGCGCACAGTACCCAGTCATCGGCGATTTGGCCTGAAGCCTTGCTGAAATGCTCCATCCTGTTGTCCCGCCGCTTCCAGCGGTACAGGCCTTCTCCGTAGGTCCCGATCCAAAGCGTATCTTCATCCTCCGGCAGCAGGGTGATCACGTTGCGGGCCCGCAGGTTGGAATTGATGCTGTCGAAGCTGAAGATTCTTCCCGTTTTCAGCGACATGATAACCAAGCCCAGATTCAAAGTGCCGATGAGAAGATGATCTTCCCTCGCTTCCAGACAGTTCACGAACTCTCCAGGAAGGCCGCCCCAACCGACCTTCTCCCAGTCTTCGCCCCTGGATCGCCACAAGCCCCGTCCCAGGGTCCCCACGTACAGGGTTCCCTGCACAGCGCAGAGAGCTTCGACCTTCTCGGTGAAGAATTCGATCCTCTGCCACTTCGAGCTCGACTTGGTGTACTGATACAGACCCTGGTAGGTCCCGATCCATACCCGCGTAGGGGTAACCTCGATGCAGCGTACCGTTCTCGGGATCAGGCTCTCGCTTCCGGTTTCGAACACCTTGGCCTCCTGCCGGCCGATCGAATAACGGCTGATCCCCCCGTTCCAGGTCCCGATCCACAGATCGTCCCCGTCCGCCTGCAGTGCCGAGATGTTGGCGTCGTTCAATCCGAACTGTTCCGGGCTTAGGTCCCGCCAGCTCAGGCGCTTGGACAACCGTTTCAGAAGAGGATCGTTTGTTTGCCCGGGCTGTTGGGAAGCCCGGTAGTTGAGCAGGAAAATCCGAGCGCTCTCCGCATCGGCACGGCTGAATAGGGCGATCTCCGCCAGGCGGATCCAAACCTCCGCCGGCACGTTTCCGCCGGACAGGTTCACAATTTGCAGATAGGAACGGTAGGCCTGATCCAGATCACCGGATTCATAGCTGAGCTCGGCCAGCAGGCGGTACGCCTCGATTGTCTGCTCCGCCTCCAGCTGCTCAGGTCCGCTTTCCACGACACGTTTCAGGTAAAACAAGGCCAGTGTCGAATCCCCCTGGGCCAGGGCAATCCGGGCTTGGAGAAACTGGATTTCCGGTTTGGTGGGATCGGCTACGGCCATGAGGATCTTCCTGGAGATCTCGTAGCGGCCCTCTTGGAAAGCATTTCGAGCCGAAACCAGCTGTCGCCGTAGGATCTGTTCCTCCGTTTCCGGAATCGGTGCGGGTTCTCCGGATCGCTCGATCCCCGCCGCTGCAGGGGTGCGGGGAGCCGAGCTTTGACTCCGGCACCCGGTCAGCAAAGCTGATGCAGCTAGCGCAGTGAGCAGGATGAGCAGACAGAGGAACGGCAACAGAAGGATTGGCGGCCGCTTCATCTAGGTGCCCGTAGAACCGAATCCCCCCTCGCCCCGGCCACTCCGGTTCAAGATTTTCTGCAGATGAAAATCCGCCTGAACAACCGGAGCGAAGACGATTTGGGCGATCCGCGTCCCCCTACACACCTGGAAGGGCTCCTTGCCCAGGTTGATCAGGATTACCTGGATCTCCCCCCTGTAATCGGAATCGATGGTACCCGGTGTGTTCAGGATGGTGACGCCGTGAGCGAAGCTGAGTCCGGAGCGGGGCCGTACCTGGGCCTCGTAGCCCGGGGGTACCTCGAGTCGCAGGCCGGTCGGAATGCGTTCCCACCGCCCCGGCTGAATGGTGACCGGCCGTCCCTCCGGGATGTCGGCGTGCAGGTCGGCTCCGGAGGAGCCCTCGGACTGGTAGCGGGGTATCAGATCCGGGGAGGAGGAGCTGCAGGTTATCGGGATTCGCTTCATCTAGAAGGTATAGCCCCGGCGGGGAAGTTTTTTGAGTTTCCGGCTCCCATAGGCAAGCAGGTTGAAGCTGTCCGGTTGAATTCGCTTATCGATGATGGACAGAATGTCACTCCGCCCGACCCGTCCCAAAAGCTCGAGTGAAGTTTCGTACTCTACAACCTTTCCGGTCAGATGAACCTGGCGGAACAGCCGTTTCATCCGATTTTCCATGTCCTCCCGGGCCAGGATCATGTTTCCCTTGAGCTGGCTCTTGGCGTCCTCGATCTCCCTCTCCGTGGGAGGCTCTTGATGCAGCCGGGCCAGCTCTTCGTTGATTGCCTCTACCAGACCGGGCAGCAGCGAGGGAATGGTGTTTGCATAGATCGTCCACAGCGAAACGTCCGTGAAATAGGTACGGAAGGAAGATACGGAGTAGCACAACCCCCGGTCCTCCCGCAAACGCTGGAACAGGCGGGAGCTCATGGATTCCCCGAACAGCGTATTGAACACCAGATCCTGATAGTACTCGCCGATCTCGGTAGAAGAGGGGTAGCTGGTTCCCGTATACAGGTGAACCTGCTCGAATTTATCGGGAATGGCCTGCCATTGGAGCCGGGGCGCCGGGAGATCCCGCTGCACGGACGCCTCGCCCCCGCCGTTCGCAGCGAAGACAGCCGCAAGTCCCGCTTTCAATCGATCCGCATCGATCTTCCCGCTGACCGTGATCACGGTTGTGGCCGGGGCGTATCGCCCCTTGTAGAAGGCCAGCAGTCTGCGCTTGTCGATCTCTTCTACCTGGTGAACCTCACCGGTGATCTTCCGTGACAGGGGATGGCCGTTCCACAGGCTCTCCAGGTAGATCTGCTGACCCTTCTCCTCGGGATTGTCCTCGATTGTCTTGATTTCGTTGACTATAACCGCCTTTTCTTTCTGAAGCTCCTGTTCGTCCAGGATACTGGAGAGGTACATGTCGGTAAGCACATCTACGGCCAGATCGATGCTCTCCCCCGGCAGGGTGCAATAGAAACAGGTTACCTCTTTTTCCGTGAAGGCGTTGAGATAGCCTCCTACCCGCTCCACCGCCTGAGCGATCTGGTACGCGCTGCGTTTCGCCGTACCTTTGAACAGCATGTGTTCGAGGAAATGGGTGTACCCGGCCTGGTGGTCGCCCTCGTCCCGGGAGCCGCTCAGCTGCCAGAGGCCGATGGAAGCCACATCCGTATTGGACACGGTTTCCAGGATGATCCGGGCACCGCTCGCCAGCTGGATCGACTGGATCAATCCTAACTCCGCCTGGGTCTGTCCTCACGCCGGCCGGGTCGATCTGAACGGTCATAGCTTCGGGGTCTTCCCGACCCGCGGTTGTCACCGGACCCGCGGCTGTCACCGGACCTGTGGCTTTCCCCCGACCGGCTTCGAGGCTCGGGGTTTTCGATCATGCTCAGGTTCATCCGTCCCATGCGATCGATTTCGAAGAGCTTGACCTTGACCTCCTGGCCTTCCTGCACGACGTCCTGGACACTCCGCACATGTTCATCTGCCAGCCGGGAGATGTGCACCAGGCCTTCCTTGCCGGGTAGAAACTCGACAAACGCTCCGAAATCCATGATCCGCCGGACCGTGCCGTTGTACCATCTGCCGACTTCCGGTTCCTCGACCAGACCGCGGATGGCGCTTTCAGCTTCCTCGGCCTTGGTCTTTTCCCGGGAGTATACGGTTACCGTCCCGTCATTCTCCACATTTATGGTGGCGCCGGTTTTTTCGGTGATTCCTTTTATGGTTTTACCGCCCGGGCCGATCACCGCACCGATCTTGTCCGGATCGATCTTGAAGTTGATAATCTTCGGGGCGAACTCGGATATGCTGTCCCGCGGTTCGGCAATCGTTGCATTCATCAAACGGAGGATATGCAGGCGACCCTCTTTTGCCTGTTGAAGGGCTTCGGACATCACTGCCGCATCCACCCCGGCGATCTTGATGTCCATCTGAAAGCCGGTGATGCCGTCGGCCGTGCCGGCAACCTTGAAATCCATGTCGCCGAGGTGGTCCTCCTCACCCAGGATATCGCTGAGAACCACATAGCTACCCTCCTCCTGCACCAGCCCCATGGCGATTCCGGCCACGGACTTGCCGATCGGCACCCCGGCATTCAGCAGGGACAGGGTGCCGCCGCAGACGGTGGCCATGGAGGAGGAACCGTTGGATTCCAGGATCTCCGAGACCAGCCGGATGGTGTAGGGAAAATTCTCTTTGCGCGGGATCACCGCGCTCAAAGCCCGTTCGGCCAGGTGGCCGTGGCCGATCGCCCGTCGGTTCGGTCCGAGCCTACCGGTCTCTCCCACCGAGAAGGGAGGGAAGTTGTAGTGCAGCATGAAGGCCTTGCGCGCGTCTCCCTCGATATCGTCGAGCATCTGTTCGTCGAACACCGTCCCCAGGGTGGTAACGGCCAGGGCCTGGGTTTCTCCCCGGGTGAACAACGCCGAACCGTGGGTTCGTGCCAGGACATCGACCTCGCAGGATATCTCACGAATATCCTTGGGGCCCCGCCCATCGGTGCGGACCTTTCGATCCAGGATCGACCGTCGAACCGTGATATACTCCAGATCCTCCAGCAGCTCCCGTACCAGCCGCATCTGCTGCTCCGGGATCTTCTCCGCAACCCTCTCCAATGCCTGGTCGCGGATCGCATTTATGGCGGCGGCTCTGTTCATCTTTCCGGGAACGAAGCAGGCTTCCTCCAGCTTCGGCGTCGCCCACGCGAGCAGATCCTCTTTGATGGATGGCTCCAAACCCTCTTCCTGTACAGCGGAAAGATCGACTTTCTTTTTTCCTACGGCCTCCGCCAGCTCGAGCTGGATTCGGCACAGCTCCTTGATCCACTTGTGAGCCTCTTCGATGGCCTGCACCATGATCTCTTCACTGATCTCCGCGGCTCCGCCTTCGACCATTGTGATTCCGTCCATGGTCCCCGCCACCACGATATCCAGGCTACTTTGCCCGATCTGGTCGTAGGTAGGGTTCACGATGTACGAACCGTCCAGGTATCCGATGCGAACAGCCCCGACCGGACCGTCGAAGGGGATATCGGATATCGTGACCGCCGCCGAAGCGGCGACCATGGCGATTACGTCGGGCGGATTTATCTGATCCGTAGACACAACCGTGGGAACGACTTGAATTTCCCGTTTGAATTTCTTCGAGAACAGCGGGCGTATGGGCCGATCGATCAGCCTGGAGACCAGGATCTCCTTGTCTTTCGGCCGGCCTTCCCTTTTGATGAACCCGCCGGGTATTTTGCCCGCTGCGTAGTACTTCTCGTTGTACTCAACCTGAAGCGGTATAAAGTCGAGGTTTTCAAGATCCTGAGCGGAGCAGCAGGCCGTAGCCAGGACTGCGGAACCCGCACAACGACCAAACACGGCGCCATTGGCCTGTTTGGCGATTTTTCCAGTTTCCAGAATCAGGTCTTCCTCGCCTATCTTTAATTTGACCTGATGAATCATTGATTTTTTCCTTGTTCGATTTTGTTTATTTGCGCTTATTTGCGCCTTGTACGCTTATTTGCGCCTTGTACGCTTATTTGCGTAGCGATAGTTTATCCAGGATCTCCCGATATTTTTCGATATCTTTACGCTTCAGATAGTTGAGAAGCTTGCGCCTCTGTCCAACCATCTGCAGCAGACCCCGTCGGGAGTTATGATCCTTAGGATTGGTTTTAAAGTGTCCGGTAAGATCCTCTATTCTCCGAGTCAGAAGGGCAATCTGCACCTCAGCGGACCCGGTATCCTTATCGGTCCTGCCGAACTCCTTGATCACATCCTGTTTGTTGTCCTTGGTCAACGACATCGTTGCCTCCTCTTTTCACTCTCTTTCCAAGAAGCGTATTTCTCTCTCTGTTCCGGCAAACTCTTTTTGCCAGGATAGCCGTTCCTCCCCGACCGTCAGGACGCCCGGAACCTCGAGACTGTCAGTGATGAATCGAACCTGATACTCGCCGATTCGAGGAAGAACCTGCCCGAAATCCGATTTCCGCACCCGACAGCTTCCCTGCTGTCTTTGAATCGTAACGTCCCGAAGATCCAGACGGAAGTCATCCTTCAGCATGTCCTTTACTTCGGCAAGGCGCCCCCGCTGGATCAAAGTCCTGATCCGCGAGCTGCTGACGACCTCTTCCCGGTACATGGTCGCCGGAACGATTTCCAGCTCGGTGCCGGATCCTGTCAGGATCCCGACCAACTCCTGCGCGTTCGTATCCCGTCCCTGACCCATGTGGAAGTTGTAGCCGACGACGAGTTTCTTTACGTCGAGACGACTCGACAGGAGCTCCCAAAAACTCTTTCCAGTCAGTTTACTAATTTCAGGAGAAAAGTCAATCAGCACCACCAGGGCTACACCTAAACCTTCCAGCTTATCGATTTTCTGGGGGAAGCTGAGAATGCTGCCCACCAAAGGCCGACTGCCCAGGACACCGGCCGGGTTCTGTTCGAAGGTGCACACCGCCGCAACCGCTCCGTAACCATTCTCTACTACGCCTCGAATCAGCCGTTGATGTCCTGCATGCAGGCTGTCGAAGGTTCCGATCGTAAGTGCCACCGGGAGCAGTGGACTGTTTTCTTCGGACAGTTGTTTCCAGCCAACGACGCGGATCATCTCGACCTACAGCACCATCTTGTAGTGATACTCACCCCGATCTCTGGCTGCCAGGGCCAGAAGGTTTCCGCCGGAGTCCAGCAGGGCGTACAGCCCGTCGGTTTCCGGCACATCTGTGAAAAACCAACCCTTCAGCCTATATCCGTTGCGAACCCCCGCCACCGATTCGTCTTTGACGATTACTGATCTGACTCCGCCGAGCCGCAGCAAGCGCTCCAGGGAGCCGGCCAGCAGCCGTACTCCCGCCACCGCATCGGCCGGAACAGCTTCCGCTACATCGTAAGGGCCTACCCTGGTACGGCGCAAGCTTTTGACGTATGCACAGGAACCCGACAAAATTCCCAGATCTCGAGCTAGAGCGCGCACGTAGGTGCCCTTTGAACAGTCCACTACAATATCCAGCTCGGGAGGGCTGTAGTCCACAATTTCGATTCGAGAGATCGTGACCCGCCGCGGCTGGAGCTTGGGATCACTCCCGGCTCGGGCTATGCGATAGGCCCGTCTGCCCCCCACGTGCACCGCCGAATAGACAGGCGGAACCTGATCGATCGTACCGCTCAGCCGACCCGCGGCCTCCTCAATGCGCGACAGACCGGGAACCGGTCCCTCTCCGACCACCTCCCCTTCCGGATCCAGGGTTTCCGTTGTCCTGCCCAAAACGAAGGTCGCCCGGTAGCATTTATCCAGACCGGAGAACAGCTCAGCCAGTCTCGTGTACCTGCCGATCAGGACCACCAACAGCCCGGTGGCGAATTTGTCCAATGTACCGGTGTGTCCGATGCGCCGTGTTCCCAGTGAGCTCTTGAAACCCTTGAGCGCGGAAAAGGAGGTCATCCCTGCCGGCTTATCCAGCAGGATTTGTCCGTCACTGCCCAAAACCGGTAAGATCCCTGATCTTGTTGGTCAGGCGCACGCCGCGCTCGATCGAATCGTCAGCCAAAAATGTAAGTCTGGGAATGAAGCGCAGGCGGATATTCTTCTTCAACTTCGCGTGGATGAACCCGGATGCGTGATTGAGGGCTTCCACACTCTGGGCTCTGATCTCCGCGTCTCCGTACAACGAGACGAAGACCTTGGCGTAGTGAAGATCCCGGGATACCTCTACATCGGTGATCGTGGTCAGAGGAGCCAGACGGGGATCTTTGATCACTCTCCGGCTGATCAGAGCGCTGATTTCCTCTTTGAGGAGGCTCTCAACCTTCCTCAGTCTTACTTCCGCCATCGGAGCTCACACCTTCCAGCGTCTTGGCCATCTCGACCTGCTCGAAGGCTTCTATGATATCTCCTACCTTGATATCGTTGAAGTTTTCGATGCCGATGCCGCACTCGTATCCCTCCTCTACTTCCCGGGCGTCATCCTTGAAGCGCTTGAGAGAGGACACTTTCCCCGCATAGATCTCCCGTCCATCCCGCACGACTCTGGCCGACGCGTTGCGCCGAACCTTACCGGAAGTTACATAACAGCCGGCAACCACGCCGATCTTTGGAACTTTGAATAGATTCCGAACCTCTGCGGTTCCGATCGTCTTCTCCGAGATCTCCGGCGCCAGAAGTCCTTCCATGGCGGCTTTGATATCATCGACGACTTCATATATGACGTTGTATTTGCGAATTTCCACCTTCTCCTGATCCGCCAGGCTCTGCGTGCTGGGCGTGGGACGCACGTTGAAACCGACGATGATGGCGTTGGAGGCCGAAGCCAGCATCACGTCCCGCTCATTGATGGCCCCGGCAGAGGCGTGGATCACGTTCAAACGGATCTCCGGGGTGCTGAGGCGCTCCAGGGTTTGCTCCAGAGCCTCCACGGAACCGTGCACATCCCCCTTGATGATGACCTTCAGCTCCAGAAGCTCACCCTCTTTGATCTGTTCATAGATATTGTCGAGGGTGATCTTGCGTACGTTCCGGGCGTCTTCCAGCCGCCGCA
>CAZPQC010000027.1:0-33665 GCA_964588525.1 uncultured Spirochaetaceae bacterium | reverse complement strand
TTACCTGATGGGCGGATCCATGGGCGGCTACGGGGCTCTTCTGGGAGGAATCCTCCACCCGGATCGCTTCCGGGCCGTCGCGGCCTTGAGTCCCAGCATATGCTGCTTGGATCTGCTGGATTTGAAGTTTGTCGTGCCCTTCAATCGAATCCTCTTCGGGGAAGCCAGGGCCGAGGAAATGGGCGGGGAGGAGCTGGGGGATATCATGGATACCTGCGATCTGGTGTTTTCCAAGGATCGCCCCCTGCTGCCCACCATCGAGCGGGACGAGAAGGGACGAGCTGTCCGAATGGACGATCAAGCCCGGGAGAATTGGGCACGATCCGATCTGGGCTACCTCCTGGATCGCCATCCCCACGCCTTCGGCGAGGTTCGCCTGCAGTTCAACTGCGCCCAATCCGACGAGTTCGGCTTTGCCGGACCCGGCAGGCGCTTCCACGCCCAACTCGAGAACAGGGGAATCGAGCACAGCTTCGAGATATACTCCGAGCAGAAGGCTGAGCGAATCTCACCCCACATACTCGGAATCGCCTGGCACGTCCTACCGGCCTTGAAATTTTGTCTTCGAAACGACGATGTCTATCCTGTTTCCAAGGCGGGCAGCACGATCTGATTCGCTTCGTAGAACTGGGGCCCCAGTTCGGTCAGTACCGCGGCAACATCCCGTTTATCCCCGTCGATCCCGAGAACGGCAAAACCTCGCTCGCCCCTGCTCCCTAGCTGGAGATCCAGAATGTTGACGCCGCGGGAGGCGAGCGCCGAGAGCAGGATCAGCAGGACCCCGGGGCGGTTGTTGTGAACCGTAATCACCATATGCGGGGAAATCGGGATGGGCAGATTGACACCGTCGACCTCCAGCAGGTAGGCCGGAGCCGATTTCAGGGGCGGAAGATCGATGCGGGGATCCGTTTCGATTCGATAGAAGCGATCCGAAGCCGTGCCCATGACGAAGTCTACCGCCACCCGGATGCGTTCCTCCGCACCACTCACCGTGAGGTAAGCGGTTGCCGTGCCGTCGGAGAGGGAGTACAGCCGGGTGGTATCCACGTTGATCGCCTCCGAGGCCAGGGTGTTGAACAGAATCGAGAGCGTACCCGGTGTGTCGGTGTGATGGGAATACAGGCAGGTCAGCCCGCTTCCTCCCGCGGCCTCGGCATGTGCCTCATCCGAGCTGTCACTCAAGGTGATGGAGCGATCATCCCGCCGAACCCGCAGGGCATTGTAATCGCCCAAGGACACCGATCCGTCGAAGATCGGAAGCAGCTCTCTGAAAGAACCGCCGAAGGAAAATTGCGGGGTTTTCTGCCGTAACCGAGGCTCAAAGCGCAGTTTGAGTATCTCCACCCCGAGGTTGAGAATCCGGAAATACCCGTCGTCGCTCTCCAAGAGCGGCCGTTTTTCCGTGATTCCCCGGGAGAAGGTCACGTAGTGGCGGTACCCCGCCTCCTGGGCCAGCTCGATACCCCGCCCGTAGTCCCGGCCGATCTCCTCGACGTAATGGGAATCACTGCCGATGGCGATGGGAATGTGCAGCTGCCGCGCCCGCTTGAGAAACTGCAGATCCGGATACAGGCCGCAGCCCTTGCGCAGCCCCGACAGATTGACGTCCAGGGCCAGATCGAGATCGCTGATCATCTCCAGGAGGGTACGCATCCTTCGAGCCAGGAAGTGTGCCGAATGCTCCACATCCTTCATCGTATCCGGCAGAGGCGCGTAGAGCTTGGGAAGATCCAGGTGTCCCACCACGTGGATCATCTCCCAGGAGGTGTCGATCATCTCGATCATCTCATCGAGGTATTCCCCCCAGAAGGGTTCCACCCCTCCCCTGAGCTCGATCAGCCGCTCGGTATCCTGCTTGGAACCGTCGTAGGGTATGCCCTGATAGGAAAAATGCACGGACCCGATAACGAAATCCACACCGAAGGCTTGAAAGAGCTTGGAGCGATTCCACTGCAGACCCAACTCCGGTCCCATCCACTCCAGCTCTATGCCGTAGCGCAGGCGGATGCAATCCCTGTAGCGTCGTTTCATCTCCTCCATCGTGGCGGCGTAGGAAAAGAAAGCCGCATCCCCCCGGATGAACTTGACCTCCGTATCCCGTTCGCTCTGATAGCGGAAGGAGGTCAGCCTGGGAGAATGAATCACAAAAGAGAGGGAGGGAAAACCCCTGGCGATGGCCTGCTCGACCACGGCCTCGACATCGTCTATTCCGTGTTTGACGTGGTCCTTGCCCGTGCCGACGTGGATCCCGTGGGTTTCCCAGATGAAGGGGTTCATGGTTGATTATTTTGACCGCTTCATCGAGGATAGTCTACAGTACCTATGCGAGGAGGCTCTCCATGCGCCAACACTCGAGAATCGTGGTCCTTTCTCTGCTGCTCCTGCTCCTCACTGTCTTCACCGTCCAGGGAATCGGGGTAAGCTTTTCCTACTTCCTGCCCCGAAACGGCATGTTCTCCCACCCCGTACCTCCTCTAACCTTACGGGATATCGGCATAGACATCGGCCGCTACCTGGGTGTAGCAGGTTCCCTCTCCCTTTACAGCATGCGAGGCATGGGCATCAGGGATGAGGGGGGTAAGCCGATCGATACCGGCGGACCGCTCATCGGTCCCTTTCTGTCCGTGCTGAGCTCTGCGGTGGGGAAGGTCAGAGTGCCGCTTCAGCGGCTGGAGTTGGAAGCCAGCGGCGGGCTCTTCGGCTGCTACAACTTCGATCCGCCGCTGATAACGGGGACCCTGGACCGTTACCTGGCCACGGCTGACGGGAGCGCCTACGAAGCGGTGAGCTCTTCTGTCAACACCGGGGGGCGCTGGGCATGGGGATGGGTGTTCGGCGGCAAGGCCACCTACTTCGTAAAGGGCCAGATCGGCATCGCCGTCGGCGCCAACTACTACCTCGGCGGCGGGAAGCTCAAGCTGTCCGGGAGTTATGATGGTTACGATGATGGCCCGCCCAGTGTAGATTCGGATCTGGATCTTCCCGCCAACCTTCAGACAGCCCGGCTCGACTACACGGGGCTGGAGATCATCCTGGGCGTGGAAATCGAGCTTTGATCTACTTTGCCGTGCCCGCCTTGGTGCTCCGCCGGTGCAGGCGGGAAAGAAAAAAGGCAATCAGGAGGAACAGCAGGGCTGAGTTGATGAACACCGCCTTGAAATCCAGATAGGCGGCCAGGACTCCTCCCAGCATCGCTCCCACCGACCAGCCGAGTGACCGTGCGCTCCCCGCAAGCCCGAAGGCGCTTCCCCGCCTCTCTACGGGAACCTGCCTGGACAGAACGACGTTCATGATCGGGTCGATCCCTGCCGATGAAAAGTCCCCGAAGAACACAAACGGAAGCAGGCCCCACAACGTGGGGAGGAATCCCTGGGGCAGCAGAAAGAATCCGGCCAGGGCGGCGCAGGCCATGCCGATGACAAAGGGTCTGCTCCGGTCCACCAGCCGGCCCACCACGATCCCGGCCAGCACCGCCGCCACGCCGGCCACGGCGTTGATAAGCCCCGCCTGAGTGGCGATGCCTAATCCCGGCACGGCGATCTCCTTGACCAGAAGCGGGTACATCGGCCGCGGGGAGAAGCGGGCGATCCCGAACAGCGCAAACAGGCCGATGAAGGGGAGGATGCGCTGCTCCCGGACCAGCTGGGTCAGGTTCCGCAGGATGCGCAGCGCTTCAGCACCGACCTGAGGCGAAAAATCTTCCCTGACCCAGAGCAGGGCTATGAGGAAGGCCAGCAGCAGGGTGATCGAGGACAGAAAAAAGGCAACCCGGAACCCGAACAGGTCGGCGAAATAGCCTCCCGCCAGAGGCCCCACCGCATTTCCCGTGAATACGGCGGAGTTCATGATGCCGATGGCGAAACCGATGCGCCTGTCCGGCGTGTTCGATACCACCAGGGTCAGGTTGGCGATCACCGTCCCGGTGAAGGCTCCCTGCAGGATACGCAGTACCAGCAGCAGCCCGGGAGTGCGGACCAGCCCCATGGCGAACAGGATGCAGGCGCCGCCCAGGTTGGCCCGCAGAGTCATGGGTTTTCGCCCGAACCGGTCGGACAAAAAGCCCCATATCGGGGTCATGACCGCAAGGGATACGCCGGACCCGGCCATGAGCAGCCCGCTCCACAGCCTCAACGCCTCCGGATCGGTTATACCCATCTCCTGAATATACAGGGGCATGAAGGGCAGGGCGAAGTTGAATCCCATCAGGGACAGAACCTGGCAGATCCAGAGAACAAACAGATTTTTTCGCCAGTCGATCACGTCTGTACTCCGGGAGCAGCATCTCCTATGCGGGTAAGCGCCCAGGCGGCGGCCTGCGCCACCAGGGGGTCGGGGCTCGAGACATGACCGGCCACCAGGTCGCGAAGAACCGGATCCCGGCGATTGCCCGCGGCCAGCAGGGCGTTGCGCAGGAGGGTGCGCGGCGGGATCCAGGACCTGGCCAGGGCGCTTCCCCGGATACACTCCTTGAACTGCTCCGGGGAGAGGGAGAGCAGATGCTTGAGGGAGAGGCTGGGGCCCAGTTCTCCGCGCCGGGTAGCCGTTTCCGCACCCGGGTTTCTGTTGTACGGGCAGACATCCTGGCAGCTCTGGCAGCCGTACAAGCGAAAAGCCCAGGCCCGGCGGTGGCTTTCAGAAAATTGCAGAGGTTCGGTACAAAGCGCCTGGAGGCAGCGGCTGTCATCCAGACGGCCCGCCTCGCTCAAGGCATCTGCCGGACAGGCATCCTGGCAGGCGCGGCAGGAGCCGCAGAGGGGGAACCGGGAATCCGCTGCTCCTGCCTGATCCGTCGTAAGGCGGGGGCTCGAGTTCCCGATCACGGTTGCGGGAACAAAGAGTCCGGCGATGACGAACAGCGATCCCATTCCGGGAATGAGAATCAGGGTGTTTTTACCGTAGGAACCCAGACCGCTCAATACAGCCAGCGCTTTCTCGGGAAGACGGGAGTTGCAGAATATCCGCAATGCCTGTTTGCTGAAACCGCAGGTGTTACGCAGGGCGCGGGCCACGCTCTTCAAACGCACCACCGCCTCGGCGTAGTAGTTCCTCCTGGCGAAGGGAGCGATCAGCGCGTGAGGATTCCCCGGCTCGGAGAGGTCCTCCGGTTCCTCCCGGTGGCAGGACAGCGCCGTGATCAGGAAGGTTCCCTCCCCCAGGGCGGCGATCTCCGGATGCCGGGAAAACGCTCGAGGAAGGCCGGCACTGGGGACAAAGGCAGCGGCGCCGAAGCCCTGTTCGCGGAGCAGAGCTTCGAGCTCCGCGGCTTGGAGCTCGATCCGGGAGGGTAACACGAGAACTATCGCCTCGGCACAGGCTGTGGAGTTACGCCGCCCGTATTGCCGCGGGCGAATCCGCCGCCGTATCCGTATATTTCGAATCCGAGCAGGACCAGAGGCCGCCCTTCCCGAGTCATTCCCAATCCGGCGTACAGATCAATGGGGAACCCCTCGTCCCTGGCACCGGCCTTCAATTCAAGATGGAAGGCGCCGCCGTAGCTCAGCTGCAGCTGTTGATCCTGGTTGAAGGCCAGACTCAAGAAGGGCACGAAGAACATGTCCCCGAAGTACAGTCCCGGATTCCACAGGCCGCCCCTGAGGCGCAGCAGGGGGATGGACAGGTTGGAAAAAATGAATCCCCCCCAACTGGTCGACAATCCAGCGCTGTAGCCAGGAACCGTCGGTAGATCCCAATTCACAAGACCTTCAAGATCGTACACCCCCATCGCTTCAATACTAACTTCGGCGCCCAGGAAAACCAGGGATGCGAAGAGCAGCGGGTTCAAGGCATACTGGGTCGACGAACCGGTCCAGTCCTCTACATAAGCCCAGGGCAAACGAATCCGGATGCCAAAAGACGAGCTTGCCCCCTGGAACACCAGGAGCGAGAACGGAGTCAACTGCCGCCTCTTATCACCCGATTCCCACTCCAGGACTCCCATTGTGCCGAGGGAAAAATAGGAAAATCCCTTCTTCAGACTCTGATACAGGGGCAGCTCCAGGGTGAGCGCCACTTCGACCAGCTCGACTGCTGAAGGAACACCGGCAGCTGTCAGATCAAAGGTCGCGTTCAGCGGGGCCAGGATGTTTGTCTGCAGGCTGGCCTGAACCACCGGCCGCACCTCGTCGGAATCGTAGTACCCCAGCGCAACGTATTGGAAATCCCCAAGGGCGCTGGCTCCGGCGATCCCGGCACCGGCCTGGTAGGTCAACAGATAGGGATCCAGGGAAAACACGGGGAAGAGCGTTCGGGGGCGTAGGGATGCCAGGTTATCGTAGTAACCGCCCCGGCGAATCACGGCGTCGGGGATGTCCAGCTCGCCAGCGGATGGCACTCCGGTTGTCCGTTCACTGCTCGCCGCCACCCCCTGGGGAGCCGCCTCGATCGGCACGGTGATCGGCCGGGACAGCGCCTTTTCCCGATACAGGTCCTCTCCTTCCGTATTCAAGCCGACGTAGTACAGGGTGCGGCTGTCCGCATCCCAGGCCGGAGACCGGGCGAAGTCGCTGCTCACCGATCGATACACGACGCCGGTGTCGATCTGGTATTCGTAGAGGGTGCGCTTGGCCCCATAGGTGGCCGAATAGAAGAGCCGGCCGTCAGCCAGGCAGAGCTCGGCTTCCTGGAAGGGTGTGTCGTGCAGCTGCTCCAGGCGGATCTCCGCCGGGTTCAGCCCGGACAGAGACTCACCCCTCCCCGTCCAGCCGGGAATCGAGATCCGGTAGATCCGGGCGTTGTTCCAGTCGGCTCGCGCCGCTACGAATATATTCCGTGCGTCCGCAACGATGTCGGAGACCAGCAGATCGGTGACCAGCAGCGGTTCGTTCGTCCCGCCGGCAGGATCGTGCAGCCGGATCACCGACCCGAAGGCATCCTCTCTATCCGCGGCGGTCAGGATCGTTCCGTCGGCCAGAACCTCGAAGGTTCGAAAGGGTTCCTCCAGCAGCCTGCGGGTGCGCCGGCTGCCCGTTAACCGCGGTTCCCGCCCCCGGGTGGCCGTGCCCCGGCTCTGACCCTCGGCGCCCAGTTCCCTGCTGTACAGAACCGATGTATAACCGAAACGGTTGTAGAAATGATTGTCGTAACCGCCTTCGATCTCCTGGAGTGCATAGAAGAGTTTGCCCGAGCGGACCCGCATCGGTCCGGTGAAGGGTGCGGAACTGCGAAGCAGCACCCGGCTGAGACCGCTTTTGGGGTCCAGATGCAGGAGCTGATGCTGCCAGTTCTGGGAAAAGGGCGAGGGTTTCACGGGGAAGACGCGTTGGTAGTACAGATCGCCGTCGCCGAACACGGGACTGTCCAACCACCAGCCGTGATCCGTGAGGGCGGTCTCGGATCGTTTGAAGGATACGCTGGTGCGCATCAACTCCAGCTGCCATTCCAGCCAGAGGCTGCGGATCGACTCTCCGAATACCTTGCGGGCGCTGCGGTCCAGACCGGCTGCCGGCAGGGCGGGGGACAGGTAGGAGAGGATCGAGGAGCTGTAGTGCATGAAGAAACGGGAGACCTGCTCCCGGCCGAACCTAAGCACCAGGAACTCGACGAACTGTCCCCCGAACAGGTACGGGCCGGTACCTCCCGGGAAAACATCCATATTATAGGTGGCCTGAACGATCGACGGCAGTCTTCCCCTCTGGGCCAGGATCGTGGCGTAGGCATCGAACAGTCCCTCGTTGAGCCTTCCCTCGTAGGGGGAGGTACCCGATTCGGCTACCACGCAGATCCCCTCTTTGAGCCAACCTGGGGTGTAGTTCCCCGGTGCCATGGTGTTGCCGAACAGCACCGTCAAGAAGGCGGGCAGACCTTGGGCGGCGCTGAGATGCCTCCAGTGGGTGTACTCGTGCACCCCCACCAAGCGCCACCAGTTCTGGTGATAGCCCAGCTCGCCCCGGGAGGGGGATGAGCGGAACAGCAGGATACGGTGGAAGGTCACATCGGTCAGCCCGTTGCTCTCATTCCCGATGTCTTCCAGAACGACGGCGACCCGGCGGGTCGGTGCGCCGACAAGATCCCCGGCATAGCTGCGGTAGTACTCGAGCACTTCGAGGATTTCCTCGGCCTCCTGCTCCCGTCCACTCGGATAAAAAACTGTAAAGGCTTCGGTTTTTAGCGTTTTCCAAAGACCGAAGACGGGCAGAGAGACAAATAGACAGAGAGACAGAACGAACCAGCGACGAAACATAATAGACCATGATAGCCGAATCCTCCGAGAGGAGCAATGTCGGGTGAATTGACAGCGGAAAGGGTTTTCTTTACCCTATTGTCATGCAGGACGGAACAGGCGCCGGTAAATCTCAAACCGGATTTATGAAAACGTTGGCCGATCTCTTTGCGGGAAGTTTCGATCCCAAAAAAGAGAAAAAACGCATGCTAAAGTCCGTCTCCAAAACCCTTCGCAAAATCGGCGCCAAGTACTATAACACGAAAACGGGAAAGGTCGAGCCGGGGCTGGCCAAGCTGATGTACGAGTTCTACACGACCTTCGCTCCGGCACAGAAGATACTGCAGCACGCCAAGTCCTCCAAAGTACTGAAAACCATCGTTATTGAAAGTGTGCTGGACAAAGATCAGCTGGCCCTCAAGGAACGGCTGAGCGAAGAGGTCATCCAACAGCGGGCGAAAGGGACAGACTATCGGCACCTGGTCAATGAGGTCAAGAATGAAACCAGGGATTTTTTCGCATGTTTCGACATCAACCGTACCAGAGAGATCAATGAGAGCTACCATGACCTGTCCATCCTGCTGAACCTGATCCACTTCGACTATCACTATTTCTTGAGGAAATTCGATCCCCACCTTCCCGAGGGAAAACCCAACTACGCTCCCCGTTTCGAGAGTACAAATGCCGAATACGTGAACGAAGAGCTACAGGAGTTCCTCGAGATCCTGCCGGTCTTCGACCCCGCTCAAAACTGGAACGCCCACTGGGACATGCTCCGCATCTACCGAAACAGCGAAATTGTGGCCAAAGACGCCTGGCGAAAGCTGTTGGCCTTGATCCGCAAATTGCGCAGAACCCGAGAGCTGGAGCTGCTGGTACAGCTTATCAAAGAAGATCCTTTCTACAAACCGAAGCTCAAGAGCGAGGCGGAGAATATCGTCGACAATTTTCTGTCAGTAACTCGCCGCCAGGTCGACCTGACGCTGCAGAAGATCTCCAAACAACAGCGCAGCAGCAAGATCCAGAGCCTGCTGAAATCCCTGTTCGGGACCTCTTCCTACAGCAGGCTCATCAACTACACCGAAGAATCCAACGACCTTTTCGCCAAAAAGGGTCTGGGTGGGTTTACCCTGGCCCTGCCCCTTAACTGCCTGCACGCCTTTCTCAAAGATATCGTTCTGAACGACCTCCGGCAGCTGGTGGAACTGCTGCTCATCCCGGCGAAGTGGACGGACAACACCCCGTCGAAGCTTCTCTCCGACAGCTTCCATCAACTCCAGGATCTGTCGAAAGAGATAGACGTTTTCGACGCCAGGCTCAGCGAGGAAAATGAGGAAGGGCGACGGCTGCACGGCATGGTCTCCCGGGCCGACAAAAATCCCCAAGCTCAATACATGGCCCGTAAGAGCTTGAAAAAGATCAACGACGGAGCGAAGAATATGCTGGCCCGCTCCTGCCAGTCTATGATTACCCTCGGCAAAGTGCTGAAACAGCTGTACGAGGACTACAAAAAGCCGAATGCCCAGATGATCCTCAACTGGCGGGAGATCAATGCCCGCTCCAAGCGCGACATGGGGCAGCTGTTCATCCACAATTATCAAAAGCTGTACCACTTCGTCCAGCTCGTCAAACTCTATGTCTGAATTGGTAGAGGAAAAAGCGCTTCTTGTAGCAGCGGACACTCGTAACGGTCATCGTCCATGGAAAGCCGAAGACTCGCTAAGCGAACTCGCTCAGCTGGCGGGCACTGCCGGTATTGTCGTGGAGGGAAGGGTTATCCAGAGAAGGCTTCAGGAAAACCCGGTAACCTACGTCGGCAAGGGCAAGCTGGAGGAGCTCCGGCAGGAGCTTTCCCTGAATCCCGATCTCGGTATGCTCATCTTCGATGACGAGTTGAGTCCCGGACAGCAGCGGAACATTGAAAAAATCCTGGGAGAGCAGATCAAAGTACTCGATCGTACGGCGTTGATTCTGGATATCTTCGCCCAGCACGCCCACACCCGGGAGGGGCAGATCCAGGTCGAACTGGCTCAGTACGAGTACCTGCAACCCCGCCTGACAGGTATGTGGCGGCATCTTGTCCGCCAGGCCGGCGGTCGGGCCGGAGGAGCCATCGGCGTGGGCTTGAGGGGACCGGGGGAAACTCAACTGGAAACCGACCGCCGCCTGATCCGAAAACGAATCGCCGATCTGCGCCGTGAGCTGGAAGATGTACGCGCCTCACGCCATCAGCACTACCGGCAGAGAAAACGCAAAGGATTGAAAACCATCGCCCTGGTTGGTTACACCAATGCCGGTAAGAGCTCCCTGCTGAACGCCTTATCCTATCCCGGACAGTTCGGTGGAAACGGCCAATCCCGCAGTGACCCTCCCAAAGCCTATGTGGCGGACCAGCTGTTCGCCACACTGGACCCCACCACCCGCAGGGTCCGGTTGCCCGCCGGCACCGAAGTGTTGTTCACCGATACAGTCGGATTCATAAAGAAACTGCCCCATCACCTCATCGCCGCCTTTCGCGCGACTCTGGAGGGAATCGAGGAGGCGGACCTGCTGCTCCACGTGGTGGACATCACCCATCCCCAAGTCGAGGCTCAGATCGCTGCGGTTCAATCGATTCTGGCCGAGCTCGGCGTGGCGGATAAACCGACGCTGCAAGTTTGGAATAAAATCGATGCGCTGCCTCTCCGAATGACCCGTTCCTTCGTCCCCGGCGCCCTTCAGGTCAGCGCGCTGGAGGCGACGGGAATCGGGGAGCTGCTTTCCGCGGTGGAGGGCGTGCTTCGCAAATCCCTGGTCTCCGTGGACCTGCTCATCCCCTACACCGAAGGAGCTCTGCGAAGCAGGATCTTCAGTCAGGGTTCGGTGCAGTGGTTTCAGGAAGGCGAGGGTGGAACCCGAATGGGGGCTTTTGTTCCCCCGGAGCTGGCAAAAATCCTGGAACCCTTTGTGGTGAGAACTCCCGAGATCCCGGCGGGATGAACAGAATCCCCGCCCCCGGAGCTCGCCTGATCGGTCTACTCGACACCGATCATGACATTAATATACAACTAACGACGGACCGTCACCCTCAGTGCCCCTCCCCGCGCAGCATGCTCAGGGCATGCTCCATCACCGGAATCAGCACCCGTGTACACAGGCGCACCGCTTTGACCGAGCCGGGGAAGTTGACGATGATCGTCTCCCCCCTGATCCCGGCGACTCCCCGGGACAGAACCGCGGTGGGTGTCTGTTTGTAGGATTCGGCGCGAAGTGCCTCGGCGATTCCCGGGAGCTCCCGCTCGCAGTAGCCGCGGGTGGCCTCCGGTGTCACATCCCGGTCGGATACGCCGGTTCCTCCGGTGGTCAGGATGAAGTCCGCCCGCCGATGCCGCCGGAAGGCCGCGACGATGGCCTGCGCCTCATCCGGCACCACCTCCGTGGCGACCCGGGCCTCGGGAAAGGCCTCGAGCAGGATCGAAACGATCTCCGGCCCGGACCGGTCGGGGTACTCGCCCCGGGAAGCCCGGTCAGATATCGTAATAACACTCACTGTCACTGCGTATCCTCCCCCCGTGAGTTACCCTGGCGAATATGCCCCGCCGGGGCATCACGCATTCCCCCAGCGCGGAAAAGATCGCGCAGTCGTGGTGGCATTCCTTTCCGATCTGGGTCACCTCGAGGATCGCTTCCCCGAGATGCAGACGCGTTCCGATGGGAAGGGCGGCCAGCTCGATCCCTTCTGTGGTGATGTTTTCCGCGAAATCGCCGAAGTGGATCTCCACACCCCTGCCCCGCATGGTCCGGATATCCTCATTGGCGAGCAGGGACACCTGGCGGTGCCAGGCTCCGGCGTGGGCATCCCCTTCAATGCCGTGCCCGGGGCGCAGCACCGCCTCCTCCACGGGTCTCTTCTGCACCCCCTTGCGGTCGGAGAGGTTGATGGAGAGGATCGAAAAGAGCTTACGCATCGCGATCCCCCGGGGCTTCCTTGCTTTTTTCCAGCAGGCGGATCTCCCCGATGCTCATGCCGCTGTCCACTGCCTTGCACATGTCATAGATGGTCAGGGCGGCGACCGAGACCGCGGTCAGGGCCTCCATCTCGATCCCCGTCCTGTCCGTGCACACGGCGGTGCCGGTGATGCGAATCGAGTCCTGCTCGAGCTCGAATTGAACGTCGACCCAATCGATGGCGATATTGTGGCACAGCGGGATCAGCTCCGCGGTGCGTTTTGCCCCGGCGATGCCGGCGATCCTGGCCGCAGCCAGGACGTCCCCCTTCTCGATGAGGTTTTCCCGGATTCTACGTACCGTTTCGGGGGACAGGAAGATCCTTCCGGCCGCCCGGGCCGCGCGGCGCACCCTCGGTTTGGCCGACACATCGACCATGCGGGCTTTGCCCGAATCGTCCAGATGGCTGAAGCCCTTGTTCTCGCCTTTCATGTTTCTTATCCCCCGATCTCCATCATGCTCCTACCCGTGCAGACCGAGCCCCTCTGTGGTTTGCGGGCCACGGTTCTGCGCAAACTGCCCTCGATGTCGTTCAAATCGATCGGGATCTCCACGTCGGAGTGCAGACAGGGCTTGAGGGTTCCGTCGGCAAGCAGCCGGATCCGGTTGCATTCCTCGCAGCGTGGCGGTCTGTCGTAGCGGTAGTCATCGACCTTCTCCGCCGCCAGGGTGTAGTGGTTGATCAGCTGCAGTGTCAACCCCCTCTCCGAGCAGAACCGCCGCATCCGCCCGATCTCCGGCTCCGCGGTATCCTCCAGCACCACCATGTTGATCTTCACGGGAAATTGCTCCGCTACCGCGGCCTCGATGCCTGCCAGGACCCGCCGGATATCCCCGACGCGGGTGATACGATGGTAACGTTCCGGATCCAGGGTGTCCAGGGAGATGTTGAGGCTGTCCAAGCCGGCGGCCTTCAGCGCTCCGGCATAGCGGGTCAGCAGGGTTCCATTGGTGGTCATGGCCAGCTGCTGCAAACCCTCTACACCGCGGAGCATGCCGACCAGCTCCACGATGCCCCGCTTCACCAGCGGTTCTCCGCCGGTGAGGCGCACCTTGGTCACGCCCAGCCTCACCGCGGCCCGCACCACGGCGGTGATCTGCTCGAAGCTCAGGAATTCCTCGTGTCGCCGGATGGACACTCCCTCCTCGGGCATGCAGTAGCGGCAGCGCAGGTTGCACTTGTCCGTCACCGAGATGCGCAGGTAGTCAATGCGGCGGTTAAAGGAGTCGTACATCCAGCTCGCTTCCTTCCTCGATACGGGCGGTCCCGATTGCTATGCGGATCAGCCCTTCCGCTTCCCGCAGGGCGCTGAGGTGGGAGGACCCGTGGTAGGCCAGGGGAATAATCCGCCTTCCTTCCAGCCTGACCGGGCGGTACTCCAGCCGTTGCGCGTCCCGCCGCTTGATCGCTTCGGCCAGGGTGCCGCTGACCACGCGAGGTTTGCCGGTTATTCCCATCCAGCGGTAAAGGAACAGTTTCACGAACACCTCGAAAATGATGAAGGTGGACACGGGATTTCCCGGGAGCCCGAACACGAAGGAGCGCTCTTTGCGGGCGAACAGGGTCGGCTTGCCCGGCTTCACCGCCAGCTTGTGGAATACGACCTGCGCGCCGAGAGTCTTCAGCACGCCGGGGACGAAATCCAGATCCCCCATGGACACCCCACCGGAGAGAAGCAGCACGTCGCAGTCCCCAAGAGCATGATCGATCGCCCCGGCGAGCTGCTTTGGATCATCCGGCACCACGCCGTAGTTCCGCCAGCGGGCTCCCATGGCCTGCACCTGGGCGCAGAGCTGGGGACCGTTGGAGTTGTAGATCTCGCCGGCCTCGAGCTGCTGTCCCGCCGAACGCAGCTCGCTGCCCGTGGTGATCACACCGACCATTGGCACGGCAGCAACCGAGACGGAGGCGTACCCCTGGGAGGCCAGCACACCGATATCCTGGGCCCTCAGAACCTTCGGATCGAGAAGCGGGTCCCCGGCGCGGAGGTTCTCTCCTCTCTCGATGATGTTGGCATACGGTTCCGGTTCTGTCACCCTCATCCAGCCCCCGGACTCCCGGGTGAACTCCACCCGCACGATCTTGTCCGCGCCCTCGGGCATCATGGCGCCGGTCATGATCTTGCTGCATTGTCCGGGACCGACCTTGTTCTTAGGTACGTCCCCGGCGGCGATCATCTCGAGAATCTGAAAACGCTCGCTACCATCCGAAGCTCGCAGGGCGTAGCCGTCCATGGCGGCTTTGGAAAAGGGCGGGGAGTCCACCCGGGCGGGTACGTCTTCAGCCAGAACCCGACCCAGTGCTTCCCCCGTCGGCACCACCTCCACCCGGGGTGTGAGCTCGAAATCCTCGAGAATTTTCAGTGCCGCATCCGGATCCAACATGGCGCTCTCCCGTTCTCTCTTTAGTAAAGGCGGATCGCCGATGCCTTAAAGGTAACATAAAATTCCGCCCCCGGCACGACCTTTAAGGAATCGACGGAATACTCTGTGATCAGGGCCTGCACGGGAAAACCGCAATCCAGGCTCACCCGAACCGTATGGTCTACGGCTTCCACGCGCCTGACCGTGGCGGGGAACTGGTTCTGGGCGCTGGTCTGGATCCGCTCCGTAGAGAGGATCACGTCATCCAGGGCAAGCACGGCGGTGGTGAAACGGCCCTCCTGGGCGGGACAGCGCAGGACCTGGGTGCCGGTTCGAAAGTAAATGAAACTTTCATCCCTCGACTCCACCGTTCCCTTGAAGATATTCTCCCGCCCCGGAACCAGCCTCCCCTCCTCCATGAAGATCAGCTGGCTGCCGAGCCGGTAGGCAAAGGCCGGATGGTGGGTGCTGATGATCACCGTGGTCCCTCCCTCGTTCAGGCGCAGAACCAGACCTTCGAGCAGCTCGATCGTGTCTGTGTCCACGTTGGCCGTGGGTTCGTCCAGAAACAGCACCTTCGGATCCAGCACCAGGGCGCGGGCTATAGCCACCCTCTGCCGCTCCCCCCCCGAAAGGGCGCGGGCTTTTCGGTGTTCAAACCCGTCGAGGCCCACCCTCTGCAGCGCCTGGGCTACGGCTTTGCGTGCCTGATGGGTCGGAATATGACGAACCTTCAGCCCATAGGACACGTTTCCGTAGACGCTTCCGTCGAATAGATACGGGTCCTGATGGACCAGTACCGATTCCTGCCGGAGGCGGGGGAGAGTTTGGGCGTTCAGCCGCCGCCCCCGGTATAGGATCCTTCCCCCGGAGAGGGGAAGAAGACCGTTCAACAGCTTCAGCAGGGTGGTCTTCCCGGATCCGTTGGGACCGATCAGAACCGCGACCGCTGCGCTCGGGATCTCCAGGTCGGCGAGGTCCAGAACCGGATCGGCGTCGTAGGCGAAGCGCAGGGACTCTACGCGGAACAGGGGCTCGGTTTGACGCAGGGGCTCAGCGCTCATGTTTGATCACCCCGTGGAGGGTAAAGTTCACCAGGAAGGCGATGGCCATCAGGATGATGCCCAGAGCCAGACCGAGCTCGAAGTCCCCCTTGCTCGTCTCCAGCGCGATCGCCGTGGTCAGGGTGCGGGTATACCAGCGGATATTGCCCCCCAGCATCATGGCCACCCCCACCTCTCCGACCACGCGGCCGAAGCCGGACAACAGCGCCGAGAGGATGGCGATGCGCCCTTCCCAGATGGTCATGCGAAACACCTCCGAGGGTCTCGCTCCCAGGGTGATGAGGGTTTCCGGCAGCCGCCGGTCCAGCCGGCTCAGCGCGCTGTACACCATGGAGGTTATCAGGGGGAAGCAGAGAATGATCTGTCCGATATTAATCGCAGCCGGGGTGAACAGCAGGCCCAGGAATCCGAGTGGGCCGGCCCGGGATATGAAGGAGTACACCAGCAAACCCACCACCACGGTGGGCAGGGCCATGAGGGCGTTGAGAAAGGCGATGAGCTGCTTCTTGGCCGGGAAGCTCTTCAGTCCGATCAGGAAGCCCAGGGGGAGGCTCAGGGCGGAGGCGATCACCACGGACACCAGCGACAGCCGAAGTGAGGTCCAGGCTATGAAGTAGAGCTCCCTGTCGCCGGAGACCAGCAGCCGCACCGCCTGTCCGAATGCCCCGAGCATCTCCACCCTATCCGCAGATTACTTGGTCACCGCATCGGGAAAGAACAGCACGTCCGTGCCGACCTTGTACTCCCCGATGATCCCCTGTCCCTCCACCGAGGTCATCCAGGCGATCAGCTGCATGGCCTCGAAGTAGGCTACGTGGGGAAACCTGTCCGGATTCACGGCGATGATGCCGTAGGGATTGAACAGCCGCGGGTCCCCTTCCACCAGGATCGGCAGCTGGACCTTGTCCTTCATGGACAGGTAAGTGCCGCGATCGGCCAGCGTGTAGCCCTGCAGGTCGTTCGTCATGGTGATCACCGGCCCCATGCCCTGCCCCGCTTCCCGGTACCAGCGGCCGGAGGGGCTCAGACCGGCGGCCTTCCACAGGGATTGCTCCTTGACGTGGGTGCCCGAGTTGTCCCCCCGGGAAACGAAGACGGCCCCCCTGTCGGCAATGCGCCTGAGCGCCGCCGCGGCGTCCCGCATGCCCCTGACCCCGGCGGGGTCGGAAGGCGGTCCGATGATTATGAAGTCATTGTGCATCACGTCGCGGCGATTCACGCCGTAGCCGTCGGCCACGAACTTGTCCTCCAGCTCCCGGGCGTGCACCAGCACCACGTCCACGTCTCCGGCCTCCCCCAGCTTGAGGGCCTGGCCGGTTCCCACGGCGATCACGTCGACCTTGAGACCCGTCTTGGCCTCGAAGGGGGGCAGCAGCACCGCCAGCAGGCCGCTGTTCTCGGTGCTGGTGGTCGTGGACAGGCGCAGCCTCCCCGTCTGGGCGGGCAGAAGCACCGCCACCAGACAGAGAGCCAGAGCGATTCCGATTACCTTTTTCATACCTGTACCTCCAATAAGGATGTTTATTGAAGGCAAGAGACTAGGATTGTAGGGATCCTGTTCTCGCCTTTCCAAATACGGGAGGCATGCCCGTTTCCAGACATACCCTGTCGGTGAAGGACCCTGCCGGGATCGGATTAGGTCGCTTCACTCGGCGAATTTGTGCGTCCGTTGGCAGATTAGGACATACCATGCCCGCTTGTCAAGCAACACCGGACGCCTGGCATGCCCCTGTGAGTTTCTGCCCTCACTGCTCCAACCGTAATAGCCCGGTCAGCTCTGCTCAGGTTTCGAGCGCGGATCGTCGCCCCGGTCGGCTAGCCGACCGCCTCCTCCTGCAGCACGTCCCCCCGGACTCCGATCTCCAGCCACTGAATCGGGATCTTAACTTCCGATTCGGCGGCGGCTCTGCGGGCCAGCTGCAGCAGGCCGCGGCAGCAGGGAACCTCCATGGTCAACACAGTGAGGGAACGGATACCGGCAAAATCGATCAGGGCTTTCAGCTTGTCCAGGTAGATGTCCTGGTTGGAGTCGAGCTTGGGACAGGCGATGGCCAGCCGCCGGCCCTGCAGGAACTGCCTGTGGAAGTCCCCGTGGGCATAGGCCACGCAGTCTGCGGCCAGAAGCACGTCTGCGTCCTTGAAGTAGGGGGCCGAAGGGGGCACCAGATGCAGCTGCACGGGCCACTGGCTCAGGCGGGAGGGAGCGGCTTCAGGTCCGTAAGATTCCGCCGACTCCGCCGAGGCGCTTTCAACATGGAACTCCCGGACCTGAGCGCCCGGGCAGCCGGCCTGCACCACGGGCTCGGCCTCCGGAAGCTCAACATCCATTCCCCTCTCCTCCAGCACGGCCAACGCCTGTCGCAGGTATTCCTCCTCGCCATGTTCCTTCAAATGAACCAGGTGAGCCCGAATCACGCCTTCTCCCTGGGCGATCACGTTCGCCATGACCCGCCGTTCGTCGTAGCTTTGAGCCTCTCTCTCCTCGATGGTAATGGCCCCCACCGGGCACTCGCCGATGCAGGCTCCCAGGCCGTCGCAGAACAGGTCGCTGATCAGGCGGGCTTTACCGTCGATCATCTGCAGGGCCCCTTCGGGGCAGTTGGGGATGCACTGACCGCAGCCGTTGCAGAGCGTATCATCTATGTGAATAATCTTACGTTTCATGTCTACCTCCGCGCACCTTTGATGGTACACTGAGATTAATCCGAAACCGGGCATCGTTCCTTGATCTGGGTCAAGAGCAGGGGGATTTTTCTTGATTATTCCGATCAGGTACTGACATTATAGTAGAGGAGGCCCGTACTTGGCGGCACTGCCCTTCGATGCAACCAAAATCCTGAAAGATTCCGATTTTTTCAACGGAATCTCCGACAGGAGCATCCGCTCCCTGGCGACGATCTGCATCCCCAAACGGGTGGACAAACGCCAGCTTATCTTTTTGGAGGGGGAGGAGGGGCAGTCGATGTACATCCTGGCCGAGGGGGGTGTGCAGCTGTACAAGACCGCCTCCGAGGGCCGGGAGATCGTGATCAAGACGATCCGGAAGGGGGAGATCTTCGGAGAGGTGGTGCTCTTCGAGCAAAACGAGTACCCGGTCAGTGCCGTAGCCCTGGAGAAGAGCCTCCTGCTGCGCCTGCCCCGGCAGCAGATCGACTGCCTTCTGGTCTCAGACAGTTTCCGCCGGGACTTCATCGGCATGCTTATGCGCAAGCAGCGCTATCTGGCCAACCGCATCCTCTACCTGACCGGGCATGATGTGGAGGACCGCTTTTTCTTTTTCCTGCAGGAGCAATTCGGCCGCCGGGAGGAGTACCGGATCTCTTTGAGCAAAAAGGATATCGCGGCGGCGATCGGCACGATCCCGGAGACCTTTTCCCGTCTGCTGCTGCGCCTCAGGGAGGAGAAGAAGATCCGCTGGGAGGGTCAGAACCTCCGTCTGGCTGAGGGTTTCTGGGAGCGCTTCGAGGGCCGGAGAGGTTGACGGCGCCTCGTTCGGTCGGCTCCCCTCCTCAAAGCCGCTCCAGAAACTCCGGGAGCTCTTTGACGTGGGCGATCCGGGGTACCTCGTGACCCGCTTCCGCCTCCACGGCCCTGTCAGCCACCAACACGACCCTGCCCCCGATATCTCGAAAGGCGAGCAGATAATCGAGCCGGTTGTCGATGAACAGCACCTCCGGGGCATCGCGCTTCAGCTCGGCCAGCACGCGGAGGTACACCCCTCTTTCCGGCTTGCCCTGGAAATCATTCATGCGGATGTCGAAGATCCGCTGGAAGAAACGCTCGATTTCCAGATACTCGAGGATACGCCGGGCGTGTTCGGCCGGGGCGTTGGTGAGAATCGACTTCGGCAGGTTGATCGAGCTCAGTGCGGCAACCAGTTCCGGATCCTTGTGCAGATAGCGCTCGACGTCGACGGGATGGGCGAACTCCAGGTAGCTCTCCGGGTCTTTGAAGTTGTATTCGCTCATCAGGCCGGTGAGGGTCGTGCCGTGTTTCTGGCTCAAGGCTCGGCGAATCCGGGCGGCACTATCCTCATCCAGATTGAGGTAGCGGGCCACGTAACGGGTCATCCGGCGGGATATTTCCTCTACCATCCCGCTGGAAGAGGGGTACAGGGTTTCATCCAGATCGAATAGCAGATAGGTTATGCCGCTGCTCACCCTGGTGAGGGTACGGATTTTCGTTCACGCTGTCCAGAGGGTCTGCCGGTACGATCCTCGAGCCGATGATTTGTCAAAGTCCGGCCTATCGGGAATAATGGCTTCATGGAGGAATCGGTCCAAGCTCTCATCCGGGCGGCGAAACGACTCACCCGCTGCCTCGCCAAATTGCGTTTCGAAGACCCCATCGCCTACGTGTATAACCCCCTGGAGTACGCCTGGAGCGCCTACCGCAGCTACCTGGAGCTGTTCGCCGGCAGCAAGGACAGGCGTAAACGGGTGCTGTTTTTGGGCATGAACCCCGGGCCCTGGGGCATGGCCCAGACCGGGGTGCCCTTCGGAGAGATTGAGACGGTACGGAAGTGGATGGGCATCGAGGAAGCGATCGGACGGCCCGCGGCCGAACATCCCCGCCGCCCCATACTGGGGTTTGCTACAACCCGCAGCGAGGTCAGCGGCAGACGACTCTGGGGTCTCATGAGAGAGCGCTTCGGCACGGCGGAGGCGTTTTTCCGTGAACACTTCGTGGGCAACTACTGCCCGCTGCTGTTTCTCGACTCCGCGGGAAAAAACCTCACCCCGGACAAACTCCGCTCCCGGGACAGGGACGCGTTGTTTCGCTGCTGCGACGAGCACCTGCGGGCTACGATCCGGATACTGGATCCGGAGTGGCTGATCGGGATCGGCAGATTCACGGAGCAGCGTCTTCGGGCCGTAAACCAAGAACCGGGCGGCCGAGAGGGGGAGGTAGCCGGGATTCTCCACCCCAGCCCCGCCAGCCCGGCTGCCAACAAGGATTGGGCCGGCCAAACCACGGAGCGGCTGGTCTCACTGGGGGTATGGTAGATCTACAATCGGGGCGGCGCACCGCCGACCAGAGAATCGGCAATTTCCCAGAGACGGCGGGCCGCCTCTCCATCGACGGGAACCGTCCGCTCCTTTCCGATTCCTTCGAAGTATCGTCCGCTGACCCCTTCGACCTCCGCCGAGGTGGCCAGATACACGCCGGTGCCGGCCTCCCGAGCGAGCACAGCCGTGCCGATGGAAGCGGGAATGCGCAGGTACCAGGGAAGGTTGCGGGTTATCCGCGATCGGATCAGGCCGGGGTGAAAGGCATTGGAGGTCACACCGCTACCCTGCAGACGGCGGGCCAGCTCGATCGAGAATAGGGCTTTGGCCAGCTCCGCCTGGAGCTTGGCCTTGGCGGGGTTGTAGCCTTTCTCCAGCTGCAGATCGTCGAAGTGAATACGCGCGAAACGCAGGGGGCCGGCGTTGCCGGTCACCGTAAGAATCCGGGCCGGGGCGCTACGCTTCAACACATCCAGGAGCAGGTTGGTGAGCAGATAGTGTCCCAGGAACTCGACGGCCAGGGTCATCTCCACTCCCCCGACGCTGACCTTACGTCTCGGGTACAGCACGCCCGCACAGTTCATCAGCACATCGAGCCGGTCGTAACGTTCCTTGAACTCCTCGGCGGATCGGGCGACCGAGCTCCCATCGGCCAGATCGGCCTGGAGACACTCGATCCGCTCGTTTCCCGTGGCGGCTATCAGTTCCCCCCGTGTTTGCTCCGCCCGCTGCGCGTCTCTGCTGAGCAGCACGGTCCGAGCGCCCAGCCGAGCCAAGCCGAGGGCGGCGGCCAGGCCTACACCGGCACTGCCGCCGGTGATCAACACGACCTTGTCCTTCACCTCCAGGGACCCTTTGGCTCCTCTTGCTTGCGATCGATCTCTTTCAGCCGCTCGGCATTGATGATGATCGTGGCATAGATGGCATCCAGATGGACGTTCAGATCCCGCTGCATGTTTTCGGGAAGCTTCGCCAGCTTGTTCTGGTTGCTCTTCTTCCCCAGCCACTGGATCAGTCCGAAGCTCTCTTCGAAAACCCGACGCATGGAACCTCGGATCGAGTCGATGGTATCTCCGATCTTGTCTATCGAGATGGAGTTGATCCGCTTGTTGATCTGAGCCGTACGGATGGTATCTCGGGTTCGCAGAAGAACCTTTTCCAGCTGGTTAACCTCTCCGATCAGTTTCTCCAGAGAGGCTTCCTTTCTCTCGATGCTCTCACCGCCGCTGATGAAGCTGTACTCGATATCCCTGCGAACGCTCTTCTCCTCCCGTCCAGCCAGACGGGCGAAAAAAGTGCGAACCCTGGCGAGGAACGAGGGCTTCGGTTGAAAGAGGAAATAGACGTTTTCGAGTACCGGCAGAAGCGCCGCCACATCCTTGGTCCGGGCCAGGTAGCGGTGCAGAACCCGCATGTATTTCCGACGCAGCGAGGGCGAGTCGGTCGCTTTGTCCGCCTCGGCGTACTTTTCCCTCAGCCTGTTCTCCAGATGTTCGTCGCTGCGCTCCAGATCCTGGAGCACCATCTTGACCAACCGTGGGTCGAATCTGACGCCCAGGCGGTTGCAGCGATCCTTGATCAACGCGTCGTACTTCTCCGGACTTTTCCTGTAGTTCTGCTGATTGCCGATTTCATCACGGATCTCCATTCTCAGGCGCAGGGAGTACTCGTCGATCCTGATCTGTTCGAGCCGCTCGAAGAAGGGGTCGATCCTCTCTCTCAGGAGCTCCTCGACATCTTTGCGCTTCTGCCGGGCCAGGACCGAGGCTTCCGAGTTCGGATCCTGAAGGATCCAAACCGTGTTCTTCATGTATAACTCCTCGAGGAACTGGCGTATATCCGCATGAACCTTCCGGATGTCGGCGATCTCTCTCAGCTCCACAAAATGAGCATTACCCAAAAAGGAGTTGCGAATTGCATACACATTGTTGATCAACTCGCTCAGACGGCGGGTGTTGTCCTGCAGCTCCCCCTCCGTGCTCTGCAGTCCGTGCTTACCGAAAGTGATCTTCCGGCTTTCAGGATCTATAGCTACGTTGATACCGCTGTCCGGAGCGAAGGACCGTCGGAAGGGAACCGAGAAGGTGCGGATCGATTCGGCCAGAGATCGGTACAGATCTCTGACGTCCTCCGTTCCGGCGAGCAGCCGCTCCTTTTCCTCCTCGAGATAGTGCAGTACCTCGATCAGCCCCATATAAAAGCTCCCTTTCCTATATAGAGTGTAGACCCAGGTGTAGAATTGTCAACTTTCACTTTACTTGATGGTTTCGTTTCCGATAATGATAGTAACTGAAACAGGGGTCATTGGTCCTGGGGGTTATCCCTCGGGGCCTTTTTTTTGTTTCCAGGCTCGGGCGTTCAACCGGGCGGTACCGTCGATTCAACCGGTAGAGGCCAACCGCCAAAGCTGCTCGCAGCAGAGGCCCAGACGACGGCCCAATTCCGCTCCCCCCGCAGTCGTAAAATCCTCCTCGTTCTCGAACACGCAATACGGGATCTCTACTCCCCGAACCGAGAGGAATTGGGAATCCCGGCCGCTCAGCTCGGACCAGTCATCCCTCTCGTACAAGCGGCGCATCTTTTCCTCCGGCAGGCTGTGCTCCAGGATGCTGTGGGGCGCTTGCGGGTTGAAGCGCCGACGGTTCTTCCGCATCGATTCCCGAAAGGTTACATTCACGTACAGCACGACAGCCGATTCGAGAATCCGGCTGCTCAGCTGCTGGAAGGCGCGGCTGTACCCGCCGTGCGAGCATCCTCGGGAAAACTCGATGATCCCGGTGCTGCCCGCCGGCCTCTCCGCCCTGTGTTTCTCGTATTCCAGACACAAGCGGTGCACCAGCAGATCCCAGAAGTAGTCTTCCTTGAAGTATCCCTGCTCATCGGTATGCAGGCGGGGCTTGCCCATTTCGGTCAGCAGCTTGTCCTCCTCGAACCACGTCCAGAGCATGGGGAAATCATCGCTGACGAAGAGCTCTCCGAGGTGGAAGCCCCGCCGGCGACCCTCGGCATCTAGAGAGCTCAGATAATCGATAATCTCGCTCTTCCCCGAGGCCGGCCTGCCGATGAGGATGAGGGTGTCGAAGGTGTCGCTGCTCAACGAGTCCGCACCTTCACGTCCCCCATCATGACGAATCCGGTGACGCGAACCCCGGGCCCCTTCCTGGGTAGGGCCGTCTTCACCCGCCTGCCCTCCTTCACTTCCCCGAGGATCGGGACCACCTCGAGTTGCACCGGGAGGCTCTCCGGCACGGTGACAACCCGTTCGAACTCCTCCATCTCCAGGATGTTCTTGGCAAAACACTCGCTCAAGATCCTGATGGTTCGCTCCCGTTGGGCCGGCAGCCCTACTACGCTCCGCCGTTGCGGGAGCTCTTGCCGATCACTCATTCCCGGTTCATCCGCTCGAAAAGCTTGTACAGACTGTGGGTGCCCATGTTTTCCAGACCGATGGCCATGGCCGAAACGTAGAACTGATGGGCCAGGGCCAGCCCCGGCAGGCTGAGTCTCATCCGCCGGGCTTCTTTCAACGCGATGTCCATGTCTTTCACAAAATGTTTGACGAAGAACCCGGGATCGAAGTTGCCCTTGGCAATCCGGGGTCCGTAGTTGTTGAGGCTCCAGGAAGCCGCTGCCCCGCTTCCCACCACGGCTATCATCTCCTCCAGGTCGACTCCCGCCTTGTAGGCGTACAGCAGGCATTCGACCACTCCGATCATCGTGGTGGCGATGTGGATCTGGTTGCACATCTTGGTGTGCTGCCCCGCCCCGGCCGGACCCATGTAGGCGATGTTTTCCCCCATGAGCTCAAACAGCGGCATCACCTGGTCGAAGATCTTGCGATCCCCCCCGACCATGATGGCCAGCTTGCCCGAGCGGGCTCCTACATCCCCCCCGGACACCGGTGCATCCAGAACCGAGACGGAGCCGTCCTTGGCCTTTTCGTAGATGCGCTTGGCCAGAGTCGGTTCGGAGGTGGTCATCTCCACCAGGATGGATCCTGGCTTGATTCCGGCCAGCACGCCCTGCTCACCCAGTATGACCTCCTCCACATCGGCGGGATAGCCTACGATCGTGAACACGCAGTCGCTGTGCCGGGCGACTTCCCTGGGATTTTCACACCAGGTCGCTCCGGCATCAAGCAGATCCTTGGCCTTGCTCTTGGTCCGGTTGTAGACAAAGGCTTTGTACCCCCCCTTTACCAGGTGCAGGCACATCGATCGGCCCATCACCCCGGTTCCTATCCAACCTATACTCTTGATCTCCATCTTTCCCTCCGTATTGGAGCAGTATAACGGAAGTTGCGCCCGGAAAACAACACAGTACGGTCATCCCGCCACTACGAGGCGCAGCAGCAGGGAATACCCGTAGGTCCCGCCCAGCACGAACAGCACGGGCAGGATCAATCCGCCCAGGCTGCGCAGCAGCGGGGTTTTGAAGTACTGGTTGGAAACCACCAGGCAGACGTGCACCGGAGAGAGCATCTGCCCCATGAATCCGGCGGCGTAGGCCAGCACCGTGGTCGGCAGCAGCAGCATCAACGGCGGGGAAGCGCCGAGCAGGGTCATCACCACCGGCAAACTGGCTCCGATCGTTCCGACGTTGATGCCTACGGACAGACCGGCAATCAGCGGAATGAGGAGGATGAACAGTCCCTCGGGCAGGCCGATCGCGGCGAGCTCGGCGCGCATCTGCTCGACCAGAAGGATTCCCCCCGGAAGACGCGCCTCGATCATCGCACCATAGATACGTATGACCGCCACCAGGATGGTCATATACAGGGTGCGCCGGGACAGAAGCACCTCCCTCCAGCCGGACCAGCCGGCCCTGCGTTGGAGCTGCAGGACGATCAGGGCCAGGAACAGTCCGACCATGATGGGAATGTAGCGGCTGATGTTCTTGACAGCGGGGAGCACTATCAGGATCGCGGCGTAGGTGGCGATCACCGTGATGATCGGGGCGGCCAGAGCGAGGAAGGACCGCTCGTCCTCCGGTGAGGCGGTCCTGGGTTCCCCGTTGCGGGGAATCCGGCGGAGCAGGAACAGGTATCCGGTGCCGATGGCGAGCAGCGACACGGGAAGCTGGGCCAGGATCAGCTGCCAGATCTCCAAACCCGTCATATCCAGAGTGAGAATCACCCCCGGATACAGGGGCCACCAGTACTCCCACACGTGGCGAAACCAGTAGTTGGTCTGGGTTTTGAGGAGCGAGGGAAGCTGCCCGGCGCGGTCGGCGCTGTCCACCATGGGAGCGCTGAACATGGCGCCCCCCGGCATGGGAAGGAGCCCTATGACGGCGGGAAGAGCGGCAAAGGACATGCGGTGGGGAACTCGTTCCCGCACCGACAGCACCATGTCCTGCATCACCCCGGTTTTGGCCATCAGGGAGCTCAGCCAGATAATCTGGCAGATCACGACCATGAGCAGCAGGTTGTCCAGTGAGGAAAAGCGCCTCCAGGCGATGCGTCCGACCTCCGCCAGGGGTTGGCCGGACCACAATCCCAGAACCAGGGCGCCCGCGGCAATCGCCGCCACCAGATTGCGGGAGATCCCGTTGAGGATGAGGATCAAGGCAAGGGTTCCCAGCACTTTGGCCAGGGCCGGTGCGGACAGAATGAACTCCACAATCATGGCGGCTTACAGCTCCCTCCTGTAGATTCTGTGGGTCTTGTAAACCCGACCACCCAGGGTCTGCATGTCGGCGAGCATCAGGTTGGTGGTGTCGGCGATCTGGACCATCTCCGCCCGCCGATAGCCCGAATCCAGGATTGTGCGGATCAGCTCGTAGTACATCAGGCCGTTGCCTCCCAGCTTCTGGTATTCCGGAAGGATCGCGGCGCCGTTTACGATCAGCGTATCGGTCCGTGAGGCTTCGGCGAGCAGATCGATGATGCGGATGGGATCGAGCCGGCCCCCAGCCCTCTGCAGGGCCGCGGAGAGGTCGGGGAAGGCGAAGAGGAAGCCGACGACCTGATCGTCGTAGTAGAGGATTTTGATCAGCGAGGGTTTGGAGACCAGCATCAGTTCCCGTGCCAGTCTCTCGATCTCCACCTCCTCAAGCGGACAGAAGTCTTCGTGGACGATGAAGGATCGGTTGTAAACATCACCGATCTGTCCGGCGATCCGCCTGAGCGCCCGCTTGCTGCGGAAGCGGGGCACGCGAAAATGCCCTCGCTTGTAATGGATCTCCGCCACCCTTCGGATCTTCTCAGGCATGCTGAAACCCTGCCGTTGGATCTCGGCGGTGTAGTAGTCCCGGACCTTCGAAAAATTATTGTTTTCGAAAAACCGGCGATAGTACGGTTGGTTGTAGTGCATCATGGTCATGGTAGCCCGATGGTCGAAGCCGTCGATTTGGATCCCGCTTCCGTCCATCCCGCTGAGCCCGTGGGGACCGTGCAGCTCGGTCAGACCGCGGCCGGAGGCCCAACCCGCAGCCGCCTCGATCAGCGCGGCCGCCGCGGCGTCATCATCGGCGCACTCGAAGTAGTAGAAGCGCGCCTCCCGACGGTCCCGAAAGCTGTTGAATCTGCGGTTCTCGAACACCCCGATCCGCCCGACCGGCCGCTCCTGCCGGCGGGCCAGGTAGAAGGCGGCTTCGGAATGGTCGAAGAAGGGGTGGTTGCGGGTGAGGATCTTCCGCATCTCGGAACGAAACGGAGGAACCCACTGGGGCGTATTCTCGTACAGACGGAAGGGGAGATCGATGAACTCATCGATCAGTTTGTGTTCCCTATAAGAGATTTCCAGAATTTCCAACATGATCGTTGCCTCCCAACCTGATGCAGCGGTACCTCAGTTATACACCGGCTGAGCTGTTTCCCGACAGCGGTTTTTACGGTAGATTGGAACCCGATGACGTTAAAAGGTGTTTTCCCGGGCACGCAAAAACCCATTGCGCTTCGAATCGAGGGCGATCGCATCGCAGAGGTCCAAACCCTGCCCGACCGGTTGCCCGACCAAAAGGACCTGCCCTCCGGGCGGGACCTCCCTTTCCTGGCTCCCGGGTTCCTCGATATGCAGGTGAATGGGGCAATGATCACTACGAGTCCTAAAGAGCGGATTCTCCGCAATCTGCGCACCCTCCTCGGCGCACTGGCCGCGGATCGAAACCTGAGAAGCGCGATCCCAGGGATCCACATCGAAGGGCCCTTCATCTCCGGCCTGGAGCAGAACTACGGCACGCTGGAGCCCGGGGCACCGGCCAACCTGGTGCTCTTCCGGTGGGGTGAGCGGCAGCGGAACACACCCGGGCAAGGGCCGTCCGTCGGGGGGCGGCTGCAGATCCTCAAGACCATCCGGGCGGGTACGGTGGTGTACGGAGATTAGGAGCCTGTCGCGCCTAGTAGACGAACTCCAGCCCGGCGGTCCAGCTTACGCTGCCTTCCTGATCCAAGCTGAAGAAATCCTTCTTCCACTCCCCGGCCATAAAGGTCAAATAACTGAATACATCCAGCCCCTGATACACGTTCCAGTTCCCACCGACCATGAAAAGGGCGGACTGGTCCACGGGCGAAACAAAGGACCGCAGCTGGAGGGACAGCGTGTCGGTAGGGGAGAAGGCAATCTCCGGGAAGAGAAACAGGCCGTAGTCCGTACCAGCCGATGCTTCTTCCCATTCAGCGCCGGGACGAATCGCCGCCTCCAGCCGAAAAGACAAAGTCCGATTCAGACCTAAATTTACCAGGTGAAACATCCCGGCGGAAATGCCGATCCATTCGTCCCACTGCCGCCACTGGGGATTATCTATGGGAATGGCCATCGATGCGGACAGGTTCCAGTCCACCAACAGGTGTCCGTGCAGGCTTATGTAGGGACGATGCTCCCAATACGGTCTGGAGACGAGATAACCAGCCTCCACTGTCGTTTTCAATCTGTCGAGCTTAAAAGCTCCCCGCACCCCACCGGATACCGGATGACTGGAGTCGCCGAGTCCTAACGGGTCGTAGGGTAAGAATACCGCCTCAAAAAAGGAGAAGGGACCCACTGGAAGGTTTAGAGCCACCAACCAGGCTGTTTCATCCCGCAAGGTTTCGGCGAACAGGTCGTCGGATATCGTGCCCATGCTGGCGAAAACAACGTCTCCGGCGTTAAACACGAACCCATCGCCCCAGGAGACTCGGGTCTTTCCCAGGGTCAGCCGAAACCACGGGAATCGAACCTTGATATAGGCCCTGGGAACGTCGAAGTTAACGGTGTCTGTGATCCAGGAATCCAACTGGAGGTAGGCCTTGACGTTTTTGTTGCCCACCGAATCCACATTGAGGCTGCTCTTCAGAACCGCCGCTACAGCGACGGGATCTTCGGGATCTCCGGAGTAGTACAGCGTGTTGTATCCCGTAATGGTCACCGAGGAGGCCACTTCCGCGGCCAGGTTCACGGGAACCAGAGCAAGGGCGAGAAGAATCAGCAGTGCGGCAAAGCCGGTGGATCCCAGGCAGCGCGCCCTCACCAGGTCAGCTCCTCAAGGCTGAAGACATTGGGCGGCAGATCGGCCTGCAGATCGATCTTCTCGATCCGCATCTCCGTGGAGGAGTTTTTCTTCATCGCATCCCGCATGATGATGTAGTGGGGTACGTACTTTCCGGCTACTTTGCGGATATCGCCGAGCTCCATCTCCTTGAGCAGGCGGCCGGACAGGGAGTAGGAATTGGCCCGGGTCATCACCCAGTACTCCGCATCCACCCAGGCTTCCTGCTTGGGATAGGCCAGGCCCCGCTTTTTGGCCTCGAGCTCCAGGTGATAGTGCCTGCGCCCGTCGATGGTCTCCTCCCCCAGCAGCGTAACCTTGTACTGATCCAGCAGATCCCCTTCGCCGGTCATGTCCTCGTAGGAGAAATCCGAGCCCATCACCGACTCCTTGAGCGCCGAACCCTGGAGGTGGATGACCTCCTCGGCTTCGGGAAAGTACAGGTAGATCTCGTCTTCCAGGCGCAGGATCTTCTGTCCTTTCTCCTCCGGGTTGGTGAACTCCAGCAGCATCTTGTCCGCTCCCGAAGCATAGCTGATGAAGGTCTTCACCCTGGAGCCGAAGCGGTCGCTGATGATCATCGATCCGTCGATCCGCTCCTCCTCGTTGATCTCGTTGCGCTCCACGTTGGCGATGATCTCCTCGGCGGTGATCGCCGACACGCTCAGGGCTGCGGTAAGGCCCATGGCCAGTATCAGGAAACTCAATCGAGTCATAATACATCTCCTCTTTTCACAAAGTCACTTCTGCAAATTCACCGGAATGTTCTCTACACCGCCCGCAGAGCCTCCACCGGTTCGATCTTGGCCGCCCTTCGGGAGGGAATGAAGGAGGCCAGGCTGGCTATGGCCGTGGCGTAGAAGAACACGAAGACCGTCGAGCGGATGTTCAGCTGGGGGTACAATACCGAGCTGAGTTCCATGTCTACCCCTTCCATGATTCCGCCGACGTTGATCCCCGTTCTGGCCAGAGGGAGGGTGATCGCTACACCTATGAGAACCCCGATGAAGGCGGCGATGGCCCCGATGTAGAAGGCTTCCAGGAAGAACAGGCGCACGATTTCCCGGGGAGTCATGCCCATAGCGGCCACGGTCCCGATCTCCCGCGTACGTTCGTAGATCACCATCATGGTGGTGTTGACGATGACCGTGGATGCCAGCAGGAAGAAGATCAGGGCGAATATATCGTAGATATTCTGGGCGTATCGAATCATACCGTAGATTATGCCCACCTTGGTCCAAGCCTGAACGGAGAGATCATTCCAGCCCGAATTTGACAGGATGACACGGGTTTTTTCAACAAAGGCATCGACCTGCTTGGGATCCCTCAGCATGACCAGCACCTCGGTGGCCTCGTCGTCCATCTTCAGAAAGCGTGCGGCCGTATCGATAGGCATGAGGAAGAAACTGTCGTTGAAACCGGCCACCTGGAAGCGCACGATTCCAGTCACCAGGAAGGTCATTCCGGACATGCCCATGTACTTGTTCTTCGTGAGCAGGGTCAATTTCTCTCCAACCTCCAGGTCCAGATCCCGGGCCAGACCGGCGGACAGGATCATCTCCCTCTCACCGGTGCGGGGGAGGCGTCCCTGCACCAGGGAGTCCTGGATGTTCATCATTTCCTTCTCCCTCTCGAAATCCACTCCCAATCCTATTCCCCCGAAGGTCTGGTCGTTTCGGTAGATGGCTGTGAAAAAGCGGGTTCTCGGTACCACCGCCACGACCCCGTCTTCGGCCTCCAGCTTCCGCACCACCTCCTCATAATTGGCCACGCTGAGGTGCAGCGGATTGAGCTGCTCATGCTCATCGTACTCGACGTGGCGGATACGGACGTGGCCGGTCAGGTAGCGTACCACGTTGGACTCGTAGTCGCCCAGGAAACCGGTGATGTAGGAGAACAGGAAGGTGATGGCCATGGTGGCTACGACGATGGCCGTGCCGGAGAGCAGGCTGCGCCGGCGGTTGCGGCGGATATTCCTGAAGGCTATTTTTGCCAGTTTCATTGATCGCTCCTCGCTTTTTATTGGTAGCGCAGGCAGTCGGTGATCTGCATCTTCAGGGCCCGGGAGGACGGGATGATAGAGAACAGCATGGCGGCGATCACTCCGAATACAAATCCGCCCGCAATGGCCTGGGGGTGCCAGGCGCTACGAAACGAACCGACCACCCGGTAGCCGATATCCATATGCCCCATAAGAGTGCTCATATCGATACCCCACCTGACCATGAACCAGTTGGCAATCACACCCAGACCTACCCCGATCACGGCCCCGATCAGTCCGATTCCGCCGGCTTCGAAGAGAAAGGTCAGACGGATGGCGCCGTCCTTCATGCCCATGGCCCGCATCATGCCGATCTCCCGCACCCGCTCGTAAACGGCCATGAGCATGGTGTTGGAGATGCCCACAGCGGCGATGATGAACACCAGGATGAGCAGGATGCTGCTGCCGGCGCTCTTGGCCTGGGCGATCATCAGGAAATCCCGGGCCAGATCTCTCCAGCTCTCCACGGTAATCCCGGGAAGCACAGACAACCGCTCCTGCAGGCTCTGGATCTTGTCCTCGGGATTCTGCCATTCGGGGAAGTAGAGGGTGAGCTCGGTAACCGCCCCCTCCATCTCCAGGGCCTCGTCGGCCAACTCCAGCGGGATGAAGGCGGTGCCCTTGTTGACCACCGGATTGGGAGTGTTCAACACCCCGACTACGATCAAATCGAGGGTCTGAAACGCTCCATAGCGGGTACGGGTTCGGATGGTGATTTCCTCCCCCACCTGGATTCCCAGGTCCTCGGCCAACCATTCTCCAAGCAGAACGCCCTGATCTCCCTCTTTCAAATATCTGCCCTGAGCCACGGTTTCGGACAGCCGGTAGATCGTCTCATCCGTTTGGGGATCCACGCCCACGACTTTGACGAACAGCGAACCCTCGCCGTAGAAGATCTCTCCGGCAAAAACCGTGCGCCGGGTGGTGGTTACACCGGCTCCTTCCAGGACCTGCTCCACGGCAGCGGGATCTTCGATGGCATACTTGAGGGGCATGCTCTTGAGATCCTCCAGATATTCGCTGGTCATCACTTTGGCTGATCCGGATTCATACCAGATGATGTTGCGTTCCGATTCCCGCGCCGCCCCCTGCAGCCAGCCGTCAAGAAATATGAAGAAAAGGAGCCCCACTGCCAGCGCTCCGGCGGTGATCATGGTTCTTCGCCGGTAGCGGGAAAGATTTTTCCAGGCGAGCGTTATCAGAAATCTCATGACGCCCTCCTCTCGTCGCTGGTGACCTCGCCGTCGTGCAGCCGCACCAGTCTCCGGGCGAAGTCCATCACCATCCGGTCATGGGTGGAGAACACAAAGGTGGTACCGTGTTTGTGGTTCAAGGCGGCCATCAGATCGAGAATCTCCCCGCCGGTGTCGGAATCCAGGTTGGCCGTGGGCTCGTCGGCCAGCACCACGTCCGGTTCCTTGATCAAAGCCCGGGCCACGGCCACGCGCTGCTGCTGCCCGCCTGAAAGCTCACCGGGAAGCCGGGTTTCCATTCCCTCCAGCCCCACCTCGGCGAGGATCGCGCAGGTGCGCTCCTTGATCTCCGTGCCGTTGATCCCGAGCAGGGACAGGGCGAAGGAGACGTTCTCGTAGGCGTTGAGCACCGGGATGAGGTTGAAGGACTGGAACACGAAGCCCAGTTTCTGCCGGCGCAGCAGGGCCAGCTCCTTCTTGTTCTTGCCGGAAACCGCCTCGTCGTCGATGTAGATCTCTCCGCTGGTGGCCTTGTCCAGACAGCCGATCAGATTGAGCAGGGTGGTCTTGCCCGAGCCGGAGGGCCCGGCGATGGAGAGAAACTCCCCCTTTTCGATCGCCAGGGACACCCCTCGCAGGGCGTGGACCTTGGTCTGCCCGACCGTGTAGTCTTTGGTTACCTTCTCGACTTTGATCATATCTGTTCTCCTCTGCGCTCGGCTGTTGATTGGGGGCTCTGCTCCGGCGCTTGTGCTGCCGGCGTACCGGCATCTGCAACAGGCAGCTTGCCCTTGGCCAAATCATCCAGCACCGATCCCAGGGACATGGAGGACAGGCTCCCGGAGGGCAGCAGTACGATGGTGCCTCTCTGTTTGATCCCCTCGTAGATCATGTTCATGCCCCGCAGGTGCAGGGCGGTTGGGTCATCCTTGTAACGCTTGGCGGCCTCCACGAACTTGTCGGAAATCTCGATCTCCGCCGTGCCCAGAATGACCCGGGATTGGCGCTCCCGTTCGGCCTGAGCCCGCTTGGACATGGCGTCCTCCAGTTCCTTGGGGATCACGATGTCGGTAAATTCGATCGAGAGGATGGTTATTCCCCAGGGATTGGTCTTGCGGTCCAGGGTTTCCTGGATCTCCTTGCCGATCCGCTCCCTCTCGGCCAGGAGGTCGGCCAGATCATGACGGCCGATGGCGTCCCGCAACGCTGTCTGGGCGGAGAGCACAACCGCTTCCAGGAAGTTTTCCACCTCCAGGATCGCCTTGGTGGCGTCCCAGATCATCCAGAAGGCCAGGGCGTCCACGTGAACCGGCACCGTATCCATGGTAATCGTCTTTTCCGCACTGAAGTCGGTGGCCCGGATGCGGGTGTCCACGAAGCGGG
>CAZPQC010000026.1:19219-33671 GCA_964588525.1 uncultured Spirochaetaceae bacterium | reverse complement strand
CATATTACTTCGTATAATAAATATTCTGTCTACTTATTGAATATTTTGGATCGAGCCCAAGTTAAAGAATCGCAAAGATCTACTGTCCTGCTGATGCACTGACAATTCAATCTGGACTGAAGTACGTTCTGGTGGGAGGAACGCGGCAAGAATATACATACATCCAACGGGCAGCGTTGGAAACGGTCCTGGACTACAATCCGGACAAGAAGCAGCCTTCAAGCTCGATGGCAAAGTCGTAAGAAGCAACAGGAGTCTGGAATATATGTGATAAAAACTATACATGCTCAACGGATATCTTTGATATACAGCCTGGACTGTTTTATAAGCTTGTAGCCACAGTTTTCGTAGAATCGGTGGGCACGGGTGCGTACGACATTGGTGCGCACCACAACCTGGGCGAATCCCTTCTGATTTGTCCACTGCTCGACCCTGCGCAACAGGGCAGCGCCCACTCCCCTGCTGCGCCACTGCTCATCCACGACAAGCCCGCCGATTTCAGCCCGTGGGCCCACGGTCAGCAGCTTGTCGATGAACACGTGGATCCAGCCGATTACCGCCCCACGCGAACGAGCATTTGCTGAACCTGCCGGATCGGCAAAGGCCACTAATAGCCGGTGCCTGCGTCGATCGCTCAGGATCCTGCGAAAGCGAAGGCCGATGGTCCGGGTCGATTCAGGGTAACCAAGCTGGGCGTTCAGGCGGGTTATGTCCGGAATATCCCTGGTCCGGGCCGGCCGAATCGTGAAATCGTCAGGATCGGATGTGTTCGTCGCCATGGAATGAGAGTATCGCGATCAGATGGGGATGTCGACTGGCGGTGGTTCGATTACTGGAGCGGATACTCGATCTTTCGAACCGACGGGTTTATATACGGATCGATCCAGGGGGATTCGAGTTGACGGGCTGCAAGGTCGGCATAGGTAGTGGCACTGGGTCCCAAGGCCTGCAGGGGATAAGTTGCCAGCAGTCGCCATATCGGCTCAGCCAGACTTGGGTGGGATGCGGCGTAGGTGGCTGCCGCCAGGTAGTACAGGGTCTTGAAGAACTCTCCGGCAACCAGGTACTGCTCGATATTGTCCCGCTCCAGGGCGGCATCCAGGAAAGCCTCCAAATTGGTGAAGACGAAACCGGGCTCTACCCGGCGCAGCTCCTTGACGGCTTCCGTAATCATGATATCCAGGGCGAAGAGGCCGTGAAGTATCGCCGAAGGGCGGCCGGTTCGGTAGTAGAACCACCCGAGCTTGGCGTGTGCCGGTACGGCGAAGGCTACACCGTCCATACGGTAGAGCTTGAACAGGTGATCCAATCCCTTGTCGTAATACGTGGACAGAAAGGCATCCTGGAAATTTCGATACCGGTCGTCCGCGAAGTAGGGTTGGTCTTGCAGTACCTTCCTCAGATAGCTCTCCATATCCGCGTACAGTTCCTGCATCTCGTGCAGGTCGGCCAGGCGATAGAGAACCGTATATTTTTCTTCGGCGATTTCCATGCCGGTTCGCAGCTCGAACGCTTTTTCGTACTGGCGTTTGGCAAGTGCGAAGGCTCCTTCCCGGAAGTAGATGTCGCCAATGCCCATCTCCGCCTCCGGGAACGCACCTCCCCGCTTGTCGATAGCCTCCTGGAAGGCCAGGAGGGCTTCCCCGAGCTCCGGGCCGTCCGGATCCTCGAGCTTGGCCTTACCCTGCTCATAGAGTTGCCAAGACTCCACGAAGTTGTCTTCCTGGGCTGCGAGCTGGAATGGCAGGGAAGTTGAGAGCAGCACAAACGCCGTCAGGGTTACTACACTGTTACGAAATCTCAAAATTTCTCCAGTTCTTCTTTAAAAGCCTCAATGGCATGATCGGCGCTTTCGCGGCGAATGATTTTCCCTTTTTTGAAAATCACCACCTGATTCTCCGAGCCGGTAATCCCCAGGTCGGCCCGTTTGGCCTCTCCGGGACCGTTGACCGGGCACCCCATGATCGCCACCGTGATATTTTTATGTATCCTCCGCATGAAGGGCTGCACCTTTTCCAGGAAGCCGGTCACGTCGAAGGCGGTGCGGCCGCAGGTCGGACAGGAGATCACCTCCGGCCCGAAGGCGCGAAAGCCCAGGTTCTGAAGGATCGAGCGGGCGGCAATAATCTCATTCTCCGGGCTGTCGGAAAGAGAAACCCGGACCGTATCCCCTACCCCATTTTCCAGCAGCCGGGCGATGGCGAGGGTGTTCTTCACGGTTCCCTGGACTAAGGGCCCCGCTTCGGTCACTCCGATATGAAGCGGATACTCGTGGCTCTCGGCAAACAGCAGGTTGGCCTCTACGGTCGTCTCCACGTCCGCGGCTTTCAGCGAGAAGATAACCCGATCGTAGCCGAGCCTCTCCAGCAGAGACAGCTCCTCCTCCGCCGCCCGCACCATGGCCCGAGCCACGTTCTTCTCACGCCTCAAGCGTTTGGGGAGGGAACCGGCGTTTACCCCGACCCGCAGAGCCACCTCTTTATCCTCGGCCTTGCGAACCAGCTCCTCCACCTTGTCTGCCCGTCCGATGTTGCCGGGATTGATCCTTATCTTGGCTATGGGGAAGTCCAGGCAGCGCAGGGCGAGGCGGTGGTCGAAATGAATGTCCGCGACCAGGGGAAGGTCGGTTCGGGAGGCGAGTTCACCGAGAAGCTCCGCCGACTGCAGATCCGGGACGGAGAAGCGCAACAGCTCGCAGCCGATCTGCTCCAGGCCGCGGATTCCAGCCAGGGTATGTTCCGGCGAATGGGTCGAACCCAATGCACCCAGCGGCTGTTTCCACATGGACTGCACGCTGATGGGCGCACCTCCACCTATCCGCATCCGACCCACTGAAATGGATCTGCTTTTTCGCCTCTCTGCCATCGTGTGATTACCCGAGTGCATCCTCCAGGGATCTGTGGAGCTGTCCAGCGGGAACGGGCTGACTAGGCAACCCGGGTTCGCTGCTCCCCCCCCTATCAGAGGGTCCCCATGAGGAATACCATGACGAAGAGGGCCACAGTCTCGATGATCCCTATCACCATCAAGTAGTTGACGAAACCCTTGCCCGTCTCTCCGAGTGCATCCGAAGCCGATGCCGCGGCTTTACCCTGCAGTAGGGCGGAAAAGCCGATGGCCGCGCCCCCGAAGATGCCCACTCCGAGCTTGGTCATGGACGCGGCGGATGAGGCGATGATCGCGTTCATCAGTATCAGCCCATAGATCGTCTGAGTAAGGGGCGCTCCTGCGAAGGCCACGGCCAGGAAGGGAGCCGGTTTGTTTTGGGCAAAACACTTCTTCCAGGCGCCGATTGTAGACATTCCCGCAATCCCGGTACCCAGGGCGGATCCGATAGCGGCCAGGGAGATTGCTGCTGCAAAGCCTAATTGTCCGATATCCATTTACTCTTCTCCTTCTGTTTCTTGAAATGGTTTATAGGGCACGCCGGTCCATTCCATACCCAGCTGCCCCGAAAACTCGAGCATATTCAGGCGCACGCCGTGCACGATGACGGACATGGCGCCCATGATGATGTTCAAGGTGTGGCCGAAAAACAGGATGAAAGCGGAGATCAATCCGGAAGGGATCCCGAAACCCACCTCCGCGGCCATGGCGTTAAAGTTGGTGGCCACGGCCACCGTTGCCAGACCCACGGCGAACAGGCGCACGTACGAAACGATATTGGAGAAGGAGCTGATGCTGTCCAGGAGGCTCAAGGGCAGGCGCAATAGCCCGAAGGCGACGCCCTTGAAAAATTTGCCCTTCTGCTCCCCGAACACCACCACCAGGAGGATGCCCGCGCCAACCAACCAGATCCCCATGGGATTCAGCGCTTCCTGGAGCACGATGTAGCGGGTTACGAAGAACATTCCCCAGAGAATTGAAAGCCATCCCAGCTCGCTGAACGCAACCAGCCCGGGCAGGCCGCGGAAGAAGTTGATCAGGCGGGCGATGCTCAGATGAACCGCCCCGATCACGAAGCAGAGAAACATCACCTTCTTGGTATTCTCCACACCGAAGCTGGCTATCTGGGGAATAACGATCCTAGACAGAAGCGGCTGGCGGGCCAGGGCCTCTACGCCGAACCAGGTGCCCGAGAGAGCTCCCCACACGATGGTGGCTGCGCTGAGCACGAACAGGAGAGAAAACACCCCTCCGGGACGCCTGGGCATGGCCAGGCGGGCTACCAGGGTGAGAACGAAGAGAATGATCCCGTAACCTGCATCCCCAATCAGCATGGCGAAAAACAGGCTGAAGAACAGCAGGAAGATGAAGCTGATATCGAACTCCCTGTAGCCGGGTGTGGTTTCCATCAACTGGAACATCGGGCGGATGATACGGATCCAGCGGGGATTCTCGACAAGGGTGGGAACCGGATCATCCTCCGCAGGTTCGTCGACCAGCAGAGCCCAACCGTTTTCGGAAGCCGCCCTCCTCAGGGCATCCGCACGCTTGGCCGGCACATACCCGGTCAGGTAGCTGAGCTGGCCTTCTCCGACCATGCCCGCCCGCACCTGCTCGAACTCCATCTTATTGTTCAAGCGCCGCATCACGTCCTGTATTCTGGACCGTTCCCCGGCCAGGAGTTGCAAACGGTGCTCCAAACCCCGCAGCTCCTTACCGGCACCGTCCAACTCCTGCTGAAGCTCCGCACGCCCCTTTTCACCAATCGCCGCCGTTTCGAAATCCAACGACGGCTCCGATCCCAGAGAAACCACGGCCAGGCGAACGAAGCTCTTTGTTCTCTCGAGAACGAACCGGTCCAGATCCTCCGGCAGCTGCTTGAACTCCTCGGGGCTGAGCTGGTACAGGGAGATATAGACACCCTTTTCAGCCAACTCCCGGATCTCCTTCGGATCGTAGCCGCCCCACAGGTCTAACCGTTGTTGCTCCCGGATGAGTCTTTCGATCTTTTCATGAATTACCCGAATCTTCTCCGTCAGCTCGACAACCTCCTGGGCAATCTCCACGCAGCCGTCCACATCTTCTTCGGTGGCACGAGTCGCGGTCGGGGTACGCTCTCGTTTCCGCCTCAGCCTCTTATCCTTCTTTCGTTTCTTGTCTCGCTTCTGCTTCTTCTCTCGCCGCTTTCTCTCTTTCTTGGTCTCTTCGGGCAGAAGCAACCAGGCTCGCTCCAGTTGGGTGTTCTGTTCGGCGAAAAGGGCCAGCTCGTCACTGGAGGAGGGACGGGATTCGATATGGACTAATCCGAGCTTTCGCAGAGCCTTCAACGACTGTTCGCGAAAACGATCGAATACGACGATGGAGACCTTCTTCATCTTGACGATCATCGATAGACCCTTACCAGTTTCTTTTTGGCGATTTTCCCGCGCACTACCGCTGCCGTTTGCTCGTCCCCCAGGTAGATCTGTATCATCCGGATATTTTCGCGAGTCTCGGGAATCTTCACTTTTTCGAACAGGTTCACCCGCTGGCTGGTAATCCGCAGCTCCTCCCCCAAAAGGTCGGCCTGCTTCGTTAAGAGGTTGATTCTGGCGTCCAGCGAAGCCAGCTCTTTCACCTCCTCAATCGCCATGTCGACCCAGAGAGGAAGTTCGAACAGGTCGTACGCAGCTGCCTCGAATTGAATATTCTGAAACACCGGGATATCCACACCGGCGATGTTGCCGATCTCGGTTTCCAGGGATTTCACGGCCAGGAGCTCAGAAAATGCCACATCCTCTCCGAATACAGCGATCCAGCGGAGGACCTCCCGGAAGCGATCCTCTCGATTCCGTTGCAATTCAGCCTGCTGGGCCTCGATTTTCCGAATTTCCATCTGCAGCTGCTGTTTCTTCAGCATGAGGGTCGGCAGATAGCGGAGAAACCGTTTGAGGGAATCCTTCTGCTTTTTCAGCTCGTTCTTCGTGAACTTTATCTTGGCCACGGGTACCTACTCCTGGCCTTGTGCTTTTTTCCCATTCGGCCAAAACTTTTTCGTAAGCTCGGAGCGCAGGCCCGTTTCCTCCGGAGTGAAACAGTCGGCCAGGATCTCCCAACCCTTGTCCAGAGCCTCTTCCAATGGGATGTTTACCGACAGGTCCATCATCTCCCTCTCGAAGATGTCCCCGTATTTGAGGAGCTTTTGGTCCCACTCGGACATGCGAAATCCCATGGCCTTCTTCTCCATAGACTCCAGATAGGCCGCGTACAGCTTGATCATGCCGTCCATCAGAGAGCGATGGTCGTCCCGGGTATCCTTGTTGACCAGCTGCTTGAGACGGGACAGAGAGCCGAAGGGTTCGATTCTGCCATTGCGCAGGTAAAACTGTCCCTCCGTGATATAGCCGGTGTTATCCGGAACCGGATGGGTAACATCGTCTCCCGGCATCGTTGTCACCGCCAGGATGGTGATGGAGCCCGCCCCTTCGAAGTCCACGGCCTTCTCGTAGCGAGAAGCCAGCTGGCTGTACAGATCGCCGGGATAGCCCCGGTTGGAGGGGACCTGCTCCATGGTTATGGCGATCTCTTTGAGCGCATCGGCGAAGTTGGTCATGTCGGTCAACAGGACCAGAACCCTGCGGCCTTTCAGGGCAAATCGTTCGGCCACGGCCAGGGAGATATCGGGCACCAGAAGCGCCTCCACGATCGGATCCGCGGCCGTGTGCACGAAGAAGATGGCCCGGCTCATCGCCCCACCCTCCTCCAGAGTATCGCGGAAGTAGAGGTAGTCATCGTACTTCAGCCCGCAGCCGCCTAAAATAATCATGTCCACTTCCGCCTGCATGGCGATGCGCGCCAGCAGGGGGTTGTAGGGCTCTCCGGAAACGGAAAACACGGGCAGTTTCTGCGATTCCACCAGCGTGTTGAACAGATCGATCATCGGGATGCCGGTTCGAATCATGTTGCGCGGAATGATCCGCTTGGCCGGGTTCACCGAAGGTCCACCGATCTCAATGAGATTTTCCGTAAGGGAGGGACCCTTGTCCCTTGGCTGTCCCCCGCCGTCGAAGACCCGTCCCAGCAGATCTTCGGAGAAGGAGACCCGCATCGGATGTCCGAGGAATCGGACCTCGTCTCCCGTAGAAACGCCGCGTGTACCGGAGTACACCTGCATGACCACCTTGTCCTCCGCCAACCTGATCACTTCGGCCAGGGAATTCCCGTGAACTGAATTCACGACTGCCAGCTCGCCGTAGCGGATGTCCGAGGCGGTCACGGTGATCACGTTCCCGGCGATCTCGTCGATCCTGCTGTATACCTTACGCATTGCCTTGCTCCGCCTCGCGCTCCGCGTCCAGGTTGCCGACCTTTTTGTCGTCCAACATCGTCCTGATTTCCTTTTCCAATTCTTTCATGGCCTCGGTGTTCCAGGGGGTCGAGTTCAAATCGAGAAATTTCTGTCGTAGCTGATAGAAATAGCTTCTGGCCTGTCCCTTCTCGGACAGATCGAGCTTGGCGGACAGGATCTCCAGCAGCAGATCGAAGATGTATCTCTGCCGTTCCGTGTTGACCGCCGCGTCCACCGGGTCGAAGGCGTTCTGCTGCAGGTACACCGCATCCAGGAAATCGGCCTTGAGGTACACGATGTAGTCATTCAGGCTGGTGCCCTCCTCCCCGACGACCTTCATCATCTGGTCGATCTCGTTTCCCCGGAAGAGGATGTGGCGGCCGTAGGCCACCTTGTCTTCGTTCACAGCGCCGGTGTACTTGCTCCAGCTGTCCAGGGGGTGAATGGCCGGGTACTTGCGGGCATCCGATCGCTCCCGGGATAACCCGTGAAACGCACCCACGACCTTCAGGGTCGATTGCGTGACCGGCTCCTCGAAGTTTCCTCCAGCCGGACTGACCGTACCGCCGATGGTGACCGAGCCGGTGGTCTTGTCCTTCAAGCGGACGAGCCCCGCACGTTCGTAGAATCCGGCGATTACCGACCCCAGATAGGCGGGGAACGCCTCCTCCCCCGGGATCTCTTCCAGGCGGCCGGACATCTCCCGCATTGCCTGAGCCCAGCGGGAGGTGGAATCCGCCAGCAGCAGGACGTTCAGGCCCATCTGGCGGTAGTGCTCGGCGATGGTTACCCCGGTGTACACCGACGCTTCCCGGGCCGCCACCGGCATGGAACTGGTGTTGACGATGATGACGGTCCGCTCCATCAGGGACTTACCGGTCCGCGGATCGATCAGCTCGGGGAACTCCCGCAGGGTCTCCACCACCTCGCCGGCCCGCTCTCCACAGGCGGCGATGACCACGATATCCACCTCCGCGTTGCGGCTGGTGATCTGCTGCAGAACCGTTTTACCCGCTCCGAATGGACCGGGAATGCAATAGGTACCGCCCCGGGCAACCGGGAAGAAGGTATCGATGATGCGGACCTTGGTGATCAGCGGTTCGGCTGGTTTGAACCGTTCATCGTAGGCGTCGATCGGGCGCTTGACCGGCCACTCGAAGGCCATGGTCACGGGAACGGTATTGCCCCGTGAATCCTCGAGCTCGGCGATCTTATCCGTGATCGTGTAGGATCCCGCCTTGGCCACGGACTTGACCTGGTAGGTGTCATAGAAGTTGTACGGTACCATGATCCGGTGCTTGAAGATCCCTTCGGGAACCGTACCCAGAGTGACCCCTCTGCTCACCGTATCCCCCACCTTGGTGATCGGGGTGAACTCCCACTTCTGCTCGTCGGACAGCGGGGACAGATACACGCCACGTTCCAGGAAGAAACCGTATTTTTCGGCCACGAGGGACAGGGGATTCTGCAGCCCGTCGTAGATTTTTCCGAGCAGACCGGGTCCCAGGCGAACCGAAAGCAGATCCCCGGCGAACTCCACCGGATCTCCGATACCGATGCCCCTGGTCATCTCGAACACCTGCATTTCGACCCGCCGTCCCTTGATACGAATGACCTCGGACTTCAACCGCTTGTCGTCCAACACAACGTAGCCCACTTCGTTCATGAACACGTCATCGTCGGTATCCACGGTTATCATGTTGCCGTTTACACCGGCGATTTTGCCAACATTTTTCGCCATTTCAATTCTCCCCAACAGGGCTGATTATTTCGGAATAGACCTTGTCGAACATCTCCCTCCCCTTTTTTTCGTCAAAGAGGGCTCTCCGCGCCAGGATCTGAAGACGCAGGGCGTATACCAGGATCTTCTCAATATCGAAGTAATGCCCGACCTCCAGCTCATCCAAATATTTCCACCGGGCGCGATTCAAGGTGTCCTCCGCCTGCAGCGGCGATTCCTGATCAAAGGCCTCCCTGGCGATTGCCTGAGGCGCCAGCACACCGGGAGAATCGACTAGATAGGCTTGGGCTTCCCGGCCCCGGTTTTTGGCCCGGAGCCGAACCAGTTCGTTGCGAAGATTGATCTCCCAGTGCCGCCAGAGATCGAGGATTTTGCAGCCGGGCACCGTGGCCTGGAGATCGGTCGTGCTGGCCGAGACGAGCAAGCTGTAGTGCCGTGGGCTGATGTGCTGCCTGCAGGTATCTAAAAAATCTTCACGAGAGGGAATCCTCTCGCTGTCGTAGAAAAACAAGGGCAACGAGGCTACCAGGTAGTAGTACTGGGCCAACCGTCTTAATTCTCCTTTTGAGCTGCTTCTTGAACAATCTCAGCGATCTTCGGGTTCAGATATTCCGCCAGGATCTCCGCAATGCCCTGATCCGTGAAGTTGTAGTAGGCCGAACCGTCCTTCATGGCGATACGGAACCCGGCCCCGAGTTCCGGGAAGGGCTTCAGTTCTACCCCTTTCTTAAGCTCGGCAGCCAAACGGCTCTTCAACTGTTTTTCGATCTTCTTGAGATCCGAAGGGGACAGGAGCACCCGTAGATTCGGGATCTGTTCCTTGCTCCACGACTTGATCAAGGATACGATCGCCTCTTCGAGCACTTTCGGCGTGTAGGCTTCCTTGGTTTGCTCCGCAATCAGCACATCGAAAAGCTCGGTAATGCGGGTACGGAGGCTCAGGATCGTATTTCTGCCGGCCTGTTTCACGGCTTCTTTGGCAGTGTGTTCGAAGCGATCGATCTCTTCCTTGGCCTTGCCGATGATTCCCGATGCTTCGTCATGGGCGCTGGCGATGATGTCATTGGCCTTGTGCTGTGCATTCTTGAGAACCCTGGCGGATTCCTTCTCCGCAGACTTGATCCCCTCCGATTTGATCTTATCGATCAGTTCCTGAAGCTGTACGTCCATCGTACCCTCATAATTGTTAGTGATTGTTGAGTGATATAATAATCAAGGGCGCTCAAAAAATCAACGCTGCGCCTTCTCAGGACCCAGCACGTACGTGCAGACTTTTTCGAATTTCCTCCGTACCAGGCTGTGCAGGACTTCCGGGAAGGCACAGTCCTCGATCCTTTTATCCAACATCTTTTTTACGTCTGCGATCATCGCCTCGACGCTTTCGTATTGGTAGGCATCGATGGCGCCGATGCTGTCGAGGAGCTCGTGAACACAGGATATTTCATTCAACAGGGTGCCTTTGTTGGCAATGTACACGTAGTTGGTGATTTCCTGGCTGTCCCTTCTCCTTTCGAGAATCTCGAGAAGATCATTGAAATCCTCTTCCAGGTCCTCCAATTCGATCCTGAAAATGCTGATAAACTTGTTCAGCGCTGCACGCATCGGCATAGGGCGTTCCCCCCTCTACTGCTACCCTCTATTGTTGTCCGGCCAGAACTCTGTCGATTTCGGGATAATCCGCATTCAGCTTGTCCGCCATCGCCTGAGCGGCGTTCCGGAATCCGTCGAGGATGGCTTTGTCTTCGCTTCCCCCCTGGCCTCCTACCGCCTGTACCGTACCGGAGTACATGATCTTACCGTCGGAAACACGGATAATCCGGGTGGTAGCAGTGGTCTGGGACTTGAAGATGTTGTATTTTTTCCCGCCCAGCTCGACCTGGTTCACGTAGTACCCGTCATTGAGCACCATGACCAGGTAGGAGACCTCTTTTTCCAGACCCATTCTCTTGATGTCGTTCGGCTCCCCTCCAAACACCTTCATGAACGCATCTCCCAGCAGCACGCCGTTGTACTGGCTGAAATCGAAGGCCATGTCCTTCAAACGATTGTACACGGAGTCGAGAATCACAGGATCGTCCTGGATCCTCTCTCCCGACTTCTCCATCACCAAAATCGTGGCCTTGCGGGCCGGCGGGACGTAGACGAAGTCCTTGGTGATACCCTGAAAGGGATAGGAATAGCCCTTCACCCGGTACACCAGGGAAGCCCGCACGATATTCTCACCGTTGGGATTGTCCAGGCGGGCGATGGCGCAGTTGGATTGACCGTAGTCGTTCGTGGCCACGAAGTTCGTCAACAAACCGGAACCCTGGACGAACTCGAAATAAATCGGTGCGCCCGTGATCAGGGCCTTACCCGATCCGAAGTTGTAGGTCAGGATTATGCTCGGATTGAGGGCATATTCGCTACCGACATCGATCGACCCGGCACTGATCTGATTCTTGTTTGCATCGACCCATTCCGTCCCGGCCTCCATCTCCAAACCGGCTGCTATCTTGGTGAGCTCGGTTTCAGCGGTATCGACGATCGCCCTGATATCCCCGGAGGTGCTGCCCGCGGCTTCAGCCTCCGCCAGGACCGTCACCAGCTGGTTGATCCCTTCGGAAATTGCACCCCGTTCGACCTTGGCTATCCCGTTTTCCAGGAATTCATTCAGTCGTTGAGCCAGTTCGCCGTCACTGATCCCCGTCATTTGTGGCTGTTGAACAGGCGCAGGCCCCGATAGACAGCCGAAAATAACAGCTGCTGCCAAAAAGACCGGCAATGACTTCGATACTCCGGCTTTCATCCAATCCCCTCCGGTTACCAGACTACTTCTAAAAATAGAGGCTCCGAAGTTCTGAGGATATCCGGAACCGTCGTGGTGTATGTTACGGTTCGGCCATCCGGCGCCAGAACACCCAAGGTATGGTCCCTTACCTGGGCCGGCACGGTAACCGAATATACCAGTTCGTATCCCTCGAAGAAGGTTTGGATCATCTTGAGCGATTCTTCGGTAACCTCTTCCCCCTGCTGTCCCTCGTAGATCAGCTGCCGGAAGGTGGTCGTGCCACCTTGGGTTTCCAAAGTGATGCCTAGTTGTCCTTCCCGCCCAAGGGCGTTCACCGCTTCCACGTTGTCAAACTCGAGTTCCGCCCGAATGTAGACATTCTCCTCATCCTCACGCTCCACCAGATCCGTGAGGCGCAAGCCTTCGATCCTCTCGGCGCTGCGGCGGAACTCCTCTTCGTTTACCGGCAGGGGAAGCTGTTTCTCCGATCTCCCGGCATCGATATTTTTGATGAATTGAGAGACCGTGTAGGAGAGTGTCAAGACTCCGGAACCATCCTGGCGAATACGGAGATCGCTTTCAATCCCGATGCAGGATGACAACAGCACTACGATTACTACAACAATACAAAAAAACCATCTTGTCATTGATCATGTAAACCTTTACGAGTTGGTGTAGTATAGACTATGTGTTTGAAAATATCTATTACCTTGCTCTTCTTGAATAAAAAATATGAGGGTGATAGACTCGAGGCTCGCAAATAGCCAAGGTATGAGAGGAGTGCGAATTGCCCAAGAAGCTGATTATTGTACTACTTGCTGCTCTTCTGTTTTTCTATCTGTCCGCCGGCCCGGTCTTTACACAGGAGGCTCCGGAGGAGGCTCCGCCGGAGGAGCCTTTCATAGTGTACTCTCTCGGCCAGCAGACCCTGTCCATAAGCGCGGGGTTGTTTATTCCCCTGTTCTTTCAGTCCTTCGACTGGGAGTATGCAAAGACGAATCTGAAACTTGGAGCTGTGGGTTCCCTCCAGTGGGGCATTCATCTCAGCAACAACTGGATGACCGGACTCGAAGTCGGCGGGGTATTGAGCAAAGATATCAATGACGCATCCTTTTTCATGCTGCCGATCACGGCCAAGGCGGCGTATATCATTCATTTCTTCCCCTTCGAGTTCCCGATCTTTGTAGGGACCGGATTGAATATCGTCAAGCTGGAAGATGTTCTCAACCTGACCTGGATTATCAAGCCTGGTTTCTCGTCGATTTGGAAGTACAATATCAATTGGGGCTTCGGCTTGAACGTGGTATACTGGTGGGTTCCCCAGTTCTGGTCGGATGATCGTGACAAGGGCCGGATGGGGAATTTCCTAGAACTGACCCTTACCGCTCAGTACAACTTCTAGAGGAAATCGTGGAATGAAGTCATATAGATATTTACACGGGATTCTAATCCTATCGTTGCTATGTATAGTCCTCGTCGCGTGTGACAACACGGCAATCTTCTACACCCTGGAGAAGGCATACAAAACATCCGACGATCGCGGATTGGACGATACAGCTAGTGTCTTGAAAATCGTGTATACGGGAGCCGGGGGCAAGTATTTTATCAACGCTCAATCGGTATATCAGCGTGATCCGGGAACAACGGCGAACTGGCAGCTCGTTACGCCGCCTGCAAGCGGCGCGCTCTGTGGCGGGCTGGAGTATTTCGATGGCGACATCGTCGCCTGGTTCTACAACAGTTCGGACCGCAAGCCTGTTGGCCTATACAGCAGGGATCCCAGCAGTGCGCCAGGAGACCCCTGGACAGAGATAACAGACGACAGTTGGCCCACCGATAACGATTGGCCCGATCTGCGATTCAGTATCCACTTTGTCAAAGCAGCCGGCACCGAGCTGTTCGTATCAACTGCGGTATACCATGCCGATGAATCCGATCCCGATTACAAGGAAACCTTCTACAACTTATATTACGCTAGCAGCATAACCGGAATCGATGATTTCTATCCATGTTTCGGCACAGATTTGGACAGCACGATACTGGACGTGGAGTGGGATGGTTCAGACTACTGGCTGATCACCAACCCTGATGCCTCTGGCGTATACCTCTACCAGAATACAGTTTCCGGTGATCCCAGTGATTTCTCAGATTTCGGCGCTGGAAGCCCCGATTTTTCGTACAACAGCGATGATCCACAGGGCACACTATACACGCCGCACAGCCTCTACTTCGCCTCAGCCTCAAGTAGACTGTATCTCTCCGGGTGGCACGGCAGGATTTTCTTTCGCCCAACAGCAGGAACCTGGAGCACCTGGAACGGTGATCCCGAAACCGTGACAGTCAGCAAAAGGGACTATACCGTGCAGTTCAGAGGCTTTGTGGAATCTGTTCCGAGCGGCCAAATTTTCGTAGGGAGTTCCACATACGGCTACTACAGCTTCTCCGACTCCCTGCCCGGTCCGGTGAGTGCTGCGGATCTCACACGGCAACCGGCTCAATCGCTGTACGAATACCCGCCAATCGAACTGGTGAACGGGGCAATTACGAGCTTTCTCCTCAATACGGACGAAGATCCTGACGTCCTGTTCGCCTGCACCGCCGGAGCGGGGCTATGGCGGGGGGATTGGGACACAACCAAGTGGGTGTGGGTGCAGGAGTAGAATTTTCCCGAGTCGACCCTGAAAACACTCAGGAAACTGGCAATATTTAAAGTCTTTCTGGTTTACTT
>CAZPQC010000026.1:0-19119 GCA_964588525.1 uncultured Spirochaetaceae bacterium | reverse complement strand
CGACCCTGAAAACACTCAGGAAACTGGCAATATTTAAAGTCTTTCTGGTTTACTTTAAATTTTCTCCGAGTTACACATACTCCGAGTTACACGTATGCTGAAGGTAAAAAAGGAAAATCGAAAGATTTTCTTGATATCTTACTCGAACTAGGGTACCCACCAATGGATGAAAATGGAAAATCTCAAGTCTTAGGTTTAAATTTTGCTAGATATCTGAGGGTTCCGGGTAGGTTATAAACCGGATTGGGTCAAAAAGATCCTATGGGTCATTTTGGCGTAGTTGTGCGCTCATCGCTTGGTTGGCCGGCTTCGGCCGTGGCGTCGTGGTCGCTGCCGGCTACCCGGGCGCCGTCCCGGGCGGCACCCTGCCCAGCATCCTGGAACAGAAACTCCATGGCCTCGCGAAGCTCCTCGTCCTCGGCGTAGTACATGGTCTCCCGCTCCTCCCGGGTCAAACCCACCAGTTCGTGGCTGCAATAGTGGATCCAAAATTCGTCCTGCTCCCTCTCCACAACGTATTTTCGGCAGTAGTAGTCGGGCTGCAGGGGAAGAGCCTTGCCGGTGTACTTGCGGATCTTGTAGTCATGGACCGCGATGCGGATGTCTTTTCTTGGTATCCCCTTCTCCAAAATAATGTCGACCAGGTGGTTGATGGTTCGTCCCGTATCGAAGATGTCGTCCACCAGCAAAACCCGATCGCCCTGCCGGAGATACTCCGGATTGTAGGTCCACCCCTCGACCTTGATCCGCTGCTGAACCTTCACATCCGCATAGGAATGGGCGACCACGGCGGCGTAGTACACGGGCTTGTCCTCCAGGCGGATGAATTTGAAATACTCGCTGATCACATTGCCCAGATAGGCGCCGCCGCGCAGGGACACGTAGATCACATCAGGCACAAAACCCGATTTGTAGATCTGGTAGGCCAGCTTGATGGCATTGTTGCGAAATGTCCGATACGGAAGGAAGTTCTTGGTCATCGCTTACACTCGCTCCGGGGCAGGATGCAGGGTCAGTATCTCGGTATGATCCTTGAGAACCGCGATGGTGTGCTCGAAATGTGCGGAATCACTGTGGTCCGCCGTAACCACCGTCCATTTATCTTGGAGCAGCTGCACCTGCCAGTCTCCCCGATTGATCATTGGTTCCAGAGCCAGGATCATCCCCGGCTTGATTCGGGGATTCGGTCCGCTGGAAACGTAGTTGGGGATTTGAGGCTCCTCGTGTTGAGAAAAACCTACTCCATGACCGCAGTATTGGCGAACCACCTCGAACGAGTTGGATCTGGCGTGATTGTAGATCGCCTCTGAAACGTGGCTGATACGGTTGCCGCAAACCGCCTGCTCGATTCCCAGCTCCAGGCATTCCCTGGCGACCCGGATTATTTCTTCCCGGGCCGGGGAAACCTTGCCGACCGGAACGGTGACGGCGGCATCGGCGTAATATCCCCCCACGTTTACCCCTAAATCCAGACCGACGATGTCCCCGCGTTTCAACCGGGTTTTACCCGGAATTCCGTGAATGACCTCATGATTGATGGATACACAGAGAGAAGCGGGGAAATTCATGTACCCGAGGAACGCGGGTTCCCCTCCCCGCCTTCGAATATACTCGCGGGCAAAGTTGTCCAGCTCCGCGGTGGAAATCCCGTTCTCCACCATTGCTTTGAGCTTTTCCAGGGTTTCGGACAGGATAAAACCCGCCTCCCGGATCTTCCCAATCTCGGCGTGATTTTTGAGTTTTATCATCTATTCGGGTTTGGGCTCTTTAGGTTTTTCCTTTTTCGTCGCCGGTTCGGAAGAGGAAATCAGGCTCTCCGCCTCCTCTCCGAAGGACTGACGGATCACCTGCGGGACATTGTCCGTCTGTCCGCCGGTTAAGGTGACCATCCCCTGGATGAGCACGCCGTTCTCCACGTTCAGCTTGGGGGTGACGACATTGCCGAGCACCTTGCCGTTGGCCAGAAGATCGACCTCTTCGGTGGCCGTAATGTTGCCGATCAGGGTTCCGCTTATCGTCACCCTCCTGGCATAGATATCGGTTTTCACCTTTCCGGTCGGACCGACGGTCAGATGGTCCTCCGTCTTGATTTCCCCGTCGAACTTGCCTTCGATGAGAATCGATCCGCTGACGTAGAATTTACCCTCGAAAACAGAGTTCTCTCCGATGACACTGTTGTTCGGTATATCGTTCCGTGTGGCCATTGATCGCTCCTTGTTGAGGCAACCCTATCACGTTTCTTACTCCCGTTCAAGGATTCGCAGGATCCGATGAGCGTGAAAGTTGCTGACATCCAAATCGATCGCGTACTCGCACTCCCGGCGCGCAGCCTCCACATCTCCGAGGAGCAGGTACTGCTCTCCGATGCGAGATCGGATGCGGGATCTAAAGGTCCTGTTTTGCTCCTCCGGCAGCAGATGTTCCGCCTCGATCAGCTGCTCGATGGCCTGATCGGGTCTGTTGGCTCTTCCCAGAAGAACCGCCAGGTTGAATCGGGCCTGCCAGCTGTCCTCCCGTGCAAGCCTTTCCTGAAGCAGCCTGACGGCCTCAGCGTCGTCTTGGTGCAACGCGGCGAGTACGGCTCTGTAATCCAGAAACCATGGTTCCTGGGTCCTGCCTGTGGCCAACTGGTAGTGCCGCAGCGCGGACTCGGCCCCGGAGAGGTCGTTGAACTCCAGAAGATAGAGAAACAGATGCTCACAGAGCATTCGGCTCTCCGGGTGCCGGTTGTACAGCTTCCAAAGCGCCGCCTGGTACAGCACTGGGGACGAGGCGGTGTTCTGTACGTCCAGGAGAGCCAGCTGAGCCTGGTAATCCTCCCCATGCTCTGCAAGATAGCTCTGCAGAATTGCCGCAGCACGCTCCCGATCGCCGATTTCCGTCAGGCTCCGGGCGTGTGACATGACCACCGCTCCGACGGTGGGGAATTGAGCGTGGGCCCTCTCCCGGAGGGCATAGGCGGTTTGCCTGTCGGCGTTTTGCTCGTAAATCAGCGCCAGGTTGAGATAAGGAGTCCAGGAATAGGCCGGATGCGAGGTGATGATCTGCCGGTACAGCCGGGTCGCCTCCCCCCCGTCGCCGAGGATCAGCCGCAGATCCGCTTCCATGACCTGCAGATCCACCCGATCGGCGATCCTGCCCTGCTCCCTCAACTCCTGAACAACAGACAGAGCCGTTTGCTCATGACCCGCGTCGTAGGAAATGTAGATGCTCGGTTCCCGGAACGCGGGATCTTCGATATGACGATTCACCACTGTGAAGGCGCTCTCGGCATCCCCCTCGGCCATCCACAGGAGAGCGGCATCCAGGTGGATCCTGGGTTCGTCGAGATCCGTGCCCAGACGCTGGAGCTGGTAGGGGTCGAGCGACGGCTGGGTGACCAGCGACATGATCCTCGTCAACTCCGGATCGCTATTCGTTTCCGGTGGCGTGTCCAGAAAACCGGCTAGATACGCTTCGGCTCGAAGATAGGCTAAATTTCCGGCCGAATCTCCGTGGCTACGTTTGAGCAGCTCGACAGCCCTCTGGCTGTCCTCCGCGGAAGCGCGGATCGAAGCGTACAGGTAGATCTCCTTCAACTCTTGGCTGCCGGGGATACTATCCGCTGCGCTCCGGGCGAAACGATGCAGGATAGAAAAGTCGTTTAAATTGTATGATATTTGATACACTCTTTTGAGAATTCGCAGGCTGTTGAACGCCCCCCGAGCCTGGTCCAGGGCTGCGTCCAAGGTTTCCAAGGCCTTGTCGTAATAGCCGAGGGAGATCTCATAGTCCGCCTCGACCAACAGGTCGTCGATACGAAGCGCTGTGCTCCGGCGAGCCGTTACGGTGGCATAGACAAGATAGATGGTGCCGCCGGCGATAACTACAGCCGCTACTAGGATGAGAAGGACATTCCGAAACCGTCGACTACTTTGTTTCAACGCTCCAGGTTCTTACGTATGCCGTCCAGCACCCCATTGACAAAGCGGTAGGATTCATCCGTACCGTATTCTTTTGAAATATCCACGGCTTCGTCGATGGTAACCGAGGCGGGAATATCTTTTTGAAACAGAAGACTGTACACACCTATCCGCAGAAGGGCCTGATCGACCTTGTTCAGCCTGGAAAAATCCCAGTGCTCCAGCTGGATTTTGATCTGTTCGTCGATCTCTTTCAGATTTTGGATCGTACCCCCGGCAATGAGGCGAGCAAAATCGATGCTCTCCTGATTGATTTTTTCCCTGCTTGGTTCATCGATCCAAGGAAAATCCGGGACCTCTTCGATCGGGCTGTCCGCAGGTTGCAGGGTACGTTTGCTTTGCGCACCCAACGAACACAGTGAGCAAAGCTCGTAGGCGTAGAGAGTCTGAAATGCTAGAATCCGCCCTCTTCTTCTGGCGCCCATGCTACCAGGAGAGATTATCTTCGAAGATGCGTATCTCCGCTTTCTTTTTCAGTTCAGCCAATAGATCCATCAGCGCCTGCTGGTAGAACTCCGCTTGTTTCTGCTGCAGAAGCTGAGCGCTGATCTGTTCTCGTACCGTGCTGTTGTTTTGAGGCGGTATGGGGTCGTCCAAAGCAAGCAACCGAAAGGGAATTTTCTCGGTCACCCGGATGATGTGGAAACCGATGTTCGACTGAAGAACGCCGCTTATCTCACCAACGTTCATTTTGAAGGGTGCTTCGAAAAACTCTTTCCCCAAAAGTTGTCGCCGCGCCTGATCGTCCCGGCGCAAATACCCGAAATCTCCACCTTTGTAGCGGGAGTTCTTATCGTCGGAGTACTTGACCACCAGATCGTCGAAGGTCGCACCGTTTCGAAGCTCCCGGGATATCTCCTCCGCCCGGATTCTGGCCTTGTTTTTCTCATCCGCCGAGGCGAGATTGCGGGTATCGATGTAGATGTGCTTGAAGCGCACCATGTCGGGAGCCACGAACGCCGTTTTGTTGGCATCGTAAAAATCTTCGATCGCCGCCTCCGTCGGGGGGGCGATTTTTTCGAACAGCGCCCTCTTTTTTTCCATGACGTACTTCTGCTGCAGTATCGCCTTCTTCAACTGGTCGATGTACTCTTCCCAGCTCAGCCCCGACTGCTGGAGCAGCTGCCTGAACTCCTGTTCGGTGAGCTCCCGGTTCAGATTCAGTCCCAATCCGCCGGTTTGGCGGGCTATTGCAATTCGCGAATCGATCTCGCCCTGACTAACCGTGATGTTCTCCATGGCCGCGGCCTGGCTGATCAGCATCTCACCGATCAGCAGATCGAGGAGTTTCCTGCGGTCATCCATGGACAGTTGATTCTGCGTCCTGGCCTCCAGATCCTCGATCTGTTTGCGGAACTGTTTGACCGAAATGACCTCGAACTTGGAGAGCTTCACGGTTGCGACGGGTTTGTCGATCAGCTGCGCAAAAACAATCGGAGTAACGAGGAGAAGAGCTGCTGCAAGAAGGAATATGCGTTTCATCCCACCCAAAGTAATCACCTGCGAAGGTACTGTCAAGTATAGCATCGACTCACGGGAATATCCGTGTAGCCGATCTTTTCCTTCAGCTTTTTTACTCCGGGTAGTTTTTGATCCAGCTTCAATCCTTTGTCGAGGTAGCTGAGCGCCAGCTCCCGTTGACCCAACCCGCAGTAGATTTCGGCGATTTTCTTGTAGAAGAAGGCATTATCCTTGCGGGAAAAGTCGAAACCGATCAGCTCTTTGATATAGTTGATCGATGTTTGAGGCGGAAGCTTGGTCACCATCTTGAAGCAGGTGATGCTCCTCAGCCGTTCTATGATTTCGTCGAGAAAATGATGGAAGTAGGGCTGCTCCATTTCCAGTACGCACAGATGTTTGTACAGATGGCAGGCGCGTATGTATTCGCCGTTCTTCTCCAATGCCTCGGCCAGGAGAAAAATACAGTCCATGTAGTCTTCCCGCCCCAGGCAGAGCTCCAGTGAGAAGTCCGGCCGGCATTGCGATAAAGAGTCGTACAGCTGAAGCGCCTCATTCGGTTCGGAGTTGAGCAAGCTGTAGAAGATGAGCTTTGACTGGGCAATCAGATCATCCGGACGGTTCTTGAGGTACTCCCGGTAGTCGAATTTGGGTTTGGAAAAGTGGATGGCAAAGGCACGGTCGTAGGACTTTCGTTTTTGCGGATTGCTGAGCGTTTCATAGGCGGCCAGCAGGTTCCGCATGCTCTCATCGGAATACTGACGATTGGATATTTTTAGGTCCGGATGGAGCTCTTTCGCTCGTCTGCGAAAGGTGCGTTTAATTTCGTCTGTTGAGCAGGCTGGATCGAGACCCAATACCTCGTAGTAGTTTACCAATTCTGAAACGCTCAACCCTTCTGTAAATCGACTAACTATTTCAAAAAAGTATACGTGATGATGATAGTATTGTCAAGAAGAAATCCTCTACACATCCGTGGGTGTGTACATACGACACAGTTTCATGATACGGTTCGGCATGTTCGGCTTTCTGATCAAGAAGACCTTCTTCGATATGTGGGACAACCTGATCCGTATCGTAATCCTCAACCTGGGGTTTATTCTCGCCTTTGCCGTTATTATATACTTTCCCCTGTTGTTTCGCGACGTTCCGGTGCTATTTTTCACGGCTCTCGGCATCGGCATGGGCATTTTGTTCGTTTATTCCGGAGTGGTGAGCACCATGACCTCGATGATCGCCGACTACGCGAAGCCGGAGTTCAAGGATTTCCTCCCCTCCCTCAAGGCGACCTACCCCACCAGCCTGCTCTTCGCCCTGGTGAACCTGGTTCTGGTGATTCTCTTTCAGGTTGCCTTTCAGGTGTACGGGAGGATTCAGTCGTTTATCGGCCCCCTGGCCTCCTCCTTTCTCTTTTGGGTGCTGATCTTCTGGATTCTGGCCTTTCAATACTTCTTCTCCATCCAGGCGAGGCTGGACAAAAAGTTCGGCAAGGTCATAAAAAAGATGTTTCTTCTGCTCCTGGACAATCCCCTGTTCACCATTGGTCTTCTGATCGGTACCCTCATCACTTTCGCGGTCTCCGTGTTTACCGCCTTCCTCCTGCCGGGAATCGCTTCGATCTTTCTCTGGTGGAACGCGGCGCTCAAGCTGCGGCTGTACAAGTACGACTATCTGGAAGAGAATCCTGAAAGCCGCCGGAACATACCCTGGGATGCCCTGCTTACCGAGGATAGAGAACGAGTCGGAAAGAGAACTCTCAAAGGAATGATCTTCCCCTGGAAGGAATGAGCGCTTCGCGGCGGGGCGTCTACTTTATGTGCAGGCGCTTGCCGATTTCCTCGGCTTCGGCCGGACTGTTGAGGATCGTGGAGTATTTGAGGAACATCCCCTCCTTCTCCATGCTCTTCATCAACCGGACCAGGGCCTTGGCTGCACCAAAAACGTTCTTGGTTACGAAGGCGAAAGATCGCTTCCCCGACACCATGCCCGATGAACCCAAAAAATAGCCTACTTTGTCCGGGATCTTGCTGCTGAAATTCGAAAGCGTTTCGCTGCCCACCGCTATGTACTGGTACATGGTCAGCTTGGCATTGACATCGTGAACTCCATCGATGATATCCACCTGATGACCTTGGGACTCTATCCCTCTGGCCAGGGATCGGGTGATATTCAGGATTCGATCTCTGGAGTGCGTAGCAAAGAAGACAACCGCTGCTCTCATAACTCACCTGCCTATGCACTGACGCTGTAATGGGTTAGTATACGTTTCAGTCCCAGGAAAGGTCAAGGTTACAGTATTTGAAGCGAATCACAGCGTCCATCTTCCCGCCCGTGACAGCCTTGTGTCTGCTGTTGTGCTCCTGTTTCTCCGGGTCCGACGATCAAAAGCCCGAAATCCGGGAAACCGCTGTTTCCGATCATTCGGTGGGTCTCAATTTCTCCGTTCATCTGAGGGATGCAAAGCTGTACATGATCTATCCCTCCCTGGACGCGTTGTCCCTGAACCTGATCTCTGCCGAGGTTTCCCGGGATCCGCTGCGTCCGAACCTGGAGGACACCAAGTACCTGGACCGGATCAGCTACAGTCCGGACATCGGTGAGAGCTTCGGCAGACACCTCTTCCTATCCGACGATCGCTTTCAACACATTCTCTACATCGATCGGGAGGGCGAGGACAATTCGGTACTGAAGTGGCTGAGCAGATCCGGAACGGATGATACCTGGTGGATCGATGCCTTTCCGGGGATGAGCGAGCCTTTGGCCGCCATCCCCGAGAAAGACGGCGCACTCCAGGTGCTGGTTTCCGAGGATACATCGCTATCCCTGTACCGACTCCAGCCGGAGGGACAGCCGATGCAGCTGGCATCCGCGCACCTGTCCTCAGGACCGCTCCAACCAACGGGGAGGACCTGCCTCGTGCGCCAGGGGGAATACTGGGCGTGCAGTGTTTTTGATGATCATTCGAAGAGGCTGTACCTCATACACCCGAGGCAAGACACCCTCAGAATCGAACCGGTATACACCTCAGGAGAGGTACACTACAGCACGATTCTGGAAGACCGCCTCTACATTCTGCTGTTCGAGCCCGAGAAATCCACGATCGCGCTGCTCGAGCGAACGTCGATCTGGGATCAAGCCGCGGATCAACGCTCCTTCGCGGTTGCGCCTGTGACCCTCTGTGAAGGAACGACCTCGGTTTACCTGACGACCTTCAACGGACAACTTCTGTTCCTCTTCAACGAGCGGGTAACCGATCAGCAGAAAAAAACCAGCTATCAGCTGTCATTGCTCTACCCGGAGTCTTCCGGCGCGGAGTATGAGAAGCTGGCCTTGGTGGAGGGAGAGGCGAAAATAGAGGGTTTCACCGCCCTCAAGGCCGGAGATACCCTCTACGTTCTGTACCTGAGAGCGGATACCCTCACGCTGCTGTCCGGATCTCTGGAGAAGCTCGTCCGCTCGCCTTAGTTCAAAATCAAAATCTGCCCGCCAAGATACTCGTTCAAGAACGACAGTATCCACTCGGTGCCGGCCGTCAGTTCTTCCGCATTGGTGTTGGTCCGGCGGAACTGCTTCTGTAGAGCGACTAGCTCGTTTCGTACGGATTCGGGAATCGTTTCCGCTTTGAGCAGCAGCTCGGCAAGTGTGCCGACTGCATCATCCTGTCCAAAGGGTATCTTTTTATTGTGGCAAATTTTACCAAGCACCTCCTGAAGAACAGCCTCCAGGATCGCTTGAGCTTTGCGAAATTGGCCGCTTTCGATCTGCTGCCGGGCACGGCCTATCAGGGAAACGTAGATGTTGACGCTCAACATGAGGTCCTTGTGGAAGAAGTATCCCTTCTGCACATCCAGACTGGCCGCTTTGAGAATACCTAAAAACACCTGGGTCGTGTTGTAGTAGTCGAAGAACTTGGCGTTAGTGAAGCTGTCGAACTGAGGGCTGGAGGACCCGAAGGTGGATTTCAAGAGGCTGAGACACTTGGTCTTCCATTCGGTGAACATTTCGGGAGAGACTGCTTTTTTCTGTCCGGAGAAGTACAGTTTCTTGCAGGACTGCTTGATCGTTTCGCCTTCGGCGATCAGCTCATCGAAGAGCTTTACTACCCTACCTGTAGCATCCACAATGAAAACCTAATACAGCGGAACCTGAAATACAAGGTTTCCGTTGCTATAGGATAGTATAGCAACATTCTTTCGTCAAATCATTAATATTTTATTGATATTATCAGAGAGCTACTCTGCTGCACGAGGGAATGTTGTGTTAGTTATTCTTCCCTACCGGTTGATCCCCAACGGCAGATCCGACTCTTCTTGGGACTGGGGCGCACTCTCCGGCTGCTGCATCGTCGGCTCGGGCTTTTGGATCTGTTCAACCCACCAGTTCGATTCTTCCGTTTTCTGCATCTGCTCCAGCCGTGCCTTTTCCAAGATATCCGTGGTTTCAGGCGTTCTGTTCAGCCAGGCTAGAGCAAAAGCGCCGACAATGAAGATGGCTCCCAAGATCGAGGTAAATCGCGTGAGGATATTCCCGGATCTGGACCCGAAGGCCGAAGAACTGCCTCCGCCGAATAATCCGCCTATGCCCTCGCCCTGATCATCCTGAAGCATGATGACCAGAATCATGAGTAAAGCGGCTATGGCAAAAATCACCAGTAAAACGATGCTCAACAATCCCATTTATCAACCCCCTGCATCGTAGCGCACAATCGGCACAAATGAATCGGCGGCCAGAGATGCTCCTCCAACCAGCAACCCGTCGATATTCTCCATGGACATCAACTCCTTGGCATTGTTCGGCTTCACCGAACCGCCGTATTGGATAACTGTATCCGCGGCTGCCTTCCGGCTGTACAGCCGCCCCACCATATCCCGGATGAAGCGGTGGGTATCATCGGCGTCCTTCGGTGTAGCGGTCTTCCCGGTGCCGATTGCCCACACCGGTTCATAGGCGATGGTGACCCGCCCCAGGTCCCCTACTCCGTCCAAACCGCCTCGCATCTGCTGTTCTACGATCTTGGTCGTAATCCCCCCTTCCCTCTGCTCCAGGGTCTCCCCGACGCAGAGGACGACCTCCAATCCGTGGGCAAGAGCAAGCTTGACCTTGCGGTTTATCAGCTCGTCTCCCTCCCCGTACTTGTGGCGCCGTTCGGAGTGTCCCAGAATGACCACCTCTACGCCCAGGTCTTCGAGCATCAGCACCGAAATCTCTCCGGTGTGGGCGCCCTGTTCCTCAGGTCCCATGTTCTGAGCTCCAAGGAGGATGTGGCTGCCCTCCAGGCAACGTTTCACTGGACCCAGTGCCGTAAAGGCGGGGGCGATCATGACCTTCTTGGCCTCCCGATCCAGGGATCGTACCAGTTCCCGGGTGAGTTCCTCCGCTTCGGCCCGGGTTTTGTGCATCTTCCAGTTGCCGGCTATATAAGGTGTACGCATAGATACCTCGCTCTACTTGTTCTGCAGGGCCAGTATTCCGGGAAGGGTTTTTCCCTCCAGGTACTCGAGGGAGGCTCCGCCTCCGGTCGACACGTGGCTGATCTGCTTATCCAGGCCGAACTGCTTGACCGCGGCCACGCTGTCCCCGCCGCCGACCACCGTGGTCCCGCCACACCGAGCCACCGCCTTGGCAGTCTCCAGCGTTCCCTTGGCGAACTCAGGGAATTCGAAAACCCCGAGCGGTCCGTTCCAGACCAGAGTCTTGGCCGCGGCGATTACCTCTCCGTACCGTGACAAGGTCTGCTTGCCCACGTCCATACCGATCTTACCCTCCGGAATATCGACCCCGGCAACGTACTCGGCTTTGGCGGTTTCGGAGAACTCGGAGGCTACCAGGTGATCAACGGGCAGCAGCACCTCCACCCCCTGCTTTTTTGCCATGGCCAACAGATCCTTCGCGGTATCCATCAGATCCTCCTCCACCATCGAGGCTCCGACCCGATGCCCCTGGACCTTCAGAAAGGTATAGGCCATGGCCCCGCCGATGATGAAGCTCGACACTTTCGTGAGCAGGGACTCCAACACCGCGATCTTGGTCGAGACCTTGACACCGCCGATGATGGCTACGAAGGGTTTCTCCGGATTCTCAAGCACTCCGCCCAGAAAGCGGATCTCCCTCTCCATCAGAAAACCGGCCACGGCCGGTAGGTGATGAGCCACCCCCTCCGTGGAAGCATGGGCGCGGTGGGCGCTTCCGAAGGCGTCGTCCACGTAGATCTCGCCCAGGCGGGCCAGTTGAGCGGCGAACGCCGCATCATTGGCCTCCTCTTCCTCGTGGAAGCGCACGTTCTCCAGCAGGAGCACCTGTCCCGCCTTCAATTCCGCCGCCTGCTTCTCCACATCCGGTCCCACGCAGTCGGCGGCCATGATCACCTCCCGGCCGAGAAGCTCGCCAAGACGGACGGCCACCGGCCTGAGGCTGTATTCCTTTGCCGCCTTGCCTTTGGGACGGCCCAGATGGCTCATCAGGACGAGGGAGCTGCCTTCCTGATCGAGGATGTAGTTGATCGTATCCAGGGCCGCCCGGATGCGGGTGTCATCCCCTATGCGCCCATCCTTGATCGGCACATTGAAGTCCACCCTGCACAGGACTCGTTTGCCCCGCAGGTCGACGTCTTCTACTGTTTTTTTCCCCATGGCTCTTTCGTTTCTACCCCATCCTCTCGGCCAGGTCGACAACGCGGTTGGAGTATCCCCACTCGTTGTCGTACCAGGAAAATACCTTGACGAACCCGTTGCCCAGCGTCATCGTGGCCAGGGCATCGAAGATCGAGGAGTGGGTGTTGCCGATGACGTCCACCGAGACGATCGGGTCTTCGGTGTACTCGAGGATGCCCTTCATCGGACCCTGGGCGGCCTTCTTCATGGCCGCGTTGATTTCTTGCACGCTCGGGTCTTTTTTCAGCTTGACCGTGAGATCCACGATCGATCCGGTGGTCACCGGTACCCGCAGGGCGACACCGTTGAGCTTGCCGTTCAGCTCGGGTATGACCTTGCCCACGGCCTTGGCCGCCCCGGTTGTCGTGGGGATGACCGAGACGGCGGCGGCCCGGGAACGCCTGAGATCGGAGTGGGGAGCATCCTGCAACCGCTGGTCGCTGGTATAGGCATGCACCGTGGTCATGAGACCCTCCACGATCCCGAACTCGTCGTGCAGCACCTTGACGACGGGGGCCAGGCAGTTGGTGGTGCAGGAGGCGTTGGATACGATCAGATCCTCGTCCTTGAGATCATCGTCGTTCACCCCGAGGACGATCATCTTGTCGACCTTGTCCTTGGCCGGCACGGTCAGAATAACCCGCTTGGCTCCGGCTTCCAGATGCCAGGCCACCTGCTCGCGAAGGCGGAAAATCCCGGTGGACTCGATCACCAGATCCACCCCCATTTTGGCCCAGGGAAGATTCTTGGGATCTCGCTCGGCCAGAACGGCGATCTTCTTGCCGTCCACCACCAGCGAATCGTCCTTGGCCTCCACGTTCTTGGAATACTTGCCGTAGTTCGAGTCGTACTTGAGCAGGTGGGCCAGGGTCTTGGCGTCGGTGATGTCATTGACGGCCACCACCTCGATGTTCTTTCGCTCCATCGCCACCTTGAACACGCTGCGCCCGATTCTGCCGAATCCATTGATAGCAATCTTCATAAGTCCCCCGTATCGCACTTGTTGTGATTGAGTGTTTCTCGCAACTGAATATACGGAAAAAACACGACCCGTGTCAATGGCAGCCCTGGCCGGGCGCCTACAGGCCTATGAAGTTCAATACGCGCCGCAGCAATCCGGGCTCACCCGCCTCCGCAGGTTGCGGGGGCTCCGAGGGCGGCAGAACCGGGATGATCTCATCCCCGGCGTTGATCAGATCGAAAAAACTGCGCTTGGTCACCGTTCCTGCGCTTATGATCTCATCCAGAGCATCCACGGAGAAGCTTCCCAGAACATCCCCCTCATCGGCCGTCACGCCGATCTGGTCGTTTCTCAGGTGAACCTTGCCCTTTCGCACGATGGCCAGCTCCTGCCCCGCCTCCATCTCATCGTACTTGCCCAGATCGATGACTCCGCGATCGAACTGCCGGGCCAGCAGGTTGCCTCGCAGAGGCAAGGCCTCGAAAACGCGATCCGCCAGTATGTTGAAGTTATCCTGGACCCGATCATTTCCCGTGCGGAAAACCCGGTAGGTACGCAATAGTTTCCCGGTGCCGGTCAGATACTGGTCCAATACGGTCGTGAAACTTCGTTCGGACTCTTCGATGTGCATCAGCAGAAAGTAGTCGGAACCGAGGCTGCGGGCCTCCCGGAAGGCGGATTCGTAGCTGGCCACGTCCAGGGTGGTCTCAAGCATATCAAGGGTGGGGTATCGTTGAAACAAATCGTGGAGGTACGCCGCCGCAGCCTCTCCGGCAAAGGGGTGGAGCTCCCGGCTGGCCGGGATCAGGTGGTAGAGGGCGAGGGAAAAACGTTTGCGATCCAGACCGTACTGGTCGATCCCCCACCGGGCGGAAACGCTGTCGTAGCGGGTGCTGCCGATGATTTCGATATCGTCGAGGATCTGCGCATCCGTATAGCCCAGATTCCGGAGCACCTCCAGCTCCTTCATGTACTTCTCCGGAAATCCCATCAGCCGGTGCAGCTCCGCGTAGTGCAGACGTGGTTCCTTGGCCTCCGGTTGCAGCCTCACGGCTCTGCGGTACTCCATCAGGGCTTTTTCCAGAAAATTCCGTTCCCGGAACAGGGTGCCTCGTTCCAGGTGGTAGGCGGCGTATCGCTCCCGGATCGGATCATCGATGGGCAGCTCGTTCAAGGCGATGTTTTCCAGGACGATCCGGGCGATTTCATCGTCCGGCTGCAGGCGCAGGGCCTGGGCAAGGCTGCGGATAGCCTGCTCGGGATCTCCGCTGCGATCGTAGGCAAGCCCCAGGGAGTACCAGACCAGCGGAATGTTCCTGTCGGTCGTCAGGATCTGCCGCAGGACATCAATGGCCTGCTGCGGCTTCTCCTGAAGTAGATAAACCTGGGCGAGCAGGCGTTTTGCCTCCGAGTAATCGCTGTCCAGGGCGATAGCGGTGAGCAGGTAGCTCTCGGCCCGATCGAAGTTTCCCTCCTCCATGGAAAAACGTCCGGCGGCGTAGTGAACCCGGGGATCGTAGTTGTGGTACTTCAGGGCGAGCTCCAGATAGGCCTGGGCCGCGGCACGATCCCCCTGCGCTTCGCTGAGCAGGACCAGGGACAACAGCGCCTTTTGGCTTTCAGGACGGATCTTCAGGGTTTCTATGTACCGCTGGCTGGCGTTGCGCGTCCGTCCCTGGGCGATGTCCAGCTCCGCCAATCCGAAGCGCGCCTCCAGATTGTTGGGTTCCTCCTCGAGAACGGATTCGAACAGGCTCCTTGCCCGGGCGGGTTGGTTCAGGGCTATGGCGATTCTCCCCTCCAGTACGATCAGGTCCAGGTTGCCCCGGTCGTATTTTCGGGCCTCCTCGAGATACTCGAGGGCTTCTTCGTACTCCTCCAGGGCGAAGAAGCTCTCAGCCAGACCGATGAGGGGTTCGTCGTAGGCCGGATTTTCGATCAGGGCCGCCCGATAAAGCTCCACCGCCGCCAGCAGGTTCGAGCGGGCCTGCTCCGTCCGGCCGCGCTGATACAGGATCCTGGGATCCGTTTGCTCGTCCGTTCCCGACTGGGCCGGGATGAGCGGAGTTAGGGTGCAAAGCACGATCGCCAGGGCTGCAACGATTTTCATCTGTATTGGCTTTAGGCTCCTTCTTGCTGAAGCACGATTTTTATCGTATCGATCTTGTGTCCTTCCATGTTCTGGATGATGAAATCGATGTTACGATAGCTCATCTTTTCGTAGCGGACTGGGATCTTTCCAAAAAGATGAAAAACCAAGCCCCCCAGGGTGTCAAAATCATCGCTGGGAAGCTCGATTCCAAGCTGCTCGTTCAACCACTCCAGGTTCACCCGAGCATCGCACAGATACACGCCCTCACTGACCTTGAGCAGTTCTTCGGTCTCGTTGTCGAACTCGTCCTGTATCTCCCCGACAATTTCCTCGATGATATCCTCCAGGCAGACGATGCCGGAGGTTCCGCCATACTCGTCGACGACCACGGCGATATGCACCCTGCGACGTTGAAACTCCATGAGCAGGGAATCGAGTTTTTTGCTCTCCGGCACGAAGTAGGCAGGCCGGATCAGCTTCTCCAGGTCGATTTCCGACTCCTCCTTTACCATGTAGTGCAGCAGATCCTTGGCGTAAAGCATGCCCACGATGTTGTCGACGGTATCGTGGTACACGGGGAAGCGGGAGTGCCCGCAGTCGGAAATGATGGTGACGATGTCCGGAATCGGAGTATCCAGGGAGATCGAGACCACATCGATGCGAGGTACCATTATCTCTTTTACGTTGGACTCAGAGAGGGAGATGATGCCTTTCACCATTTCCAAGGCTTTCGTATCGATGCTGTCCAGATTCTCCTCGACGGAGACCTTCCGCAGAAGCCTGTCGATGAAGCTTCTTTTTTTCAAAATATCCTCTCCTTTTTCAGGCGGGTCAAAATATCCTCCTGCAGCCGAATCATCTCGGATTCCTCGTCCTCATGATCCATTCCCTCCAGATGCAGAATGCCATGAATCAGCAGACGCTTCAATTCCTCCTCTTCGGAAATCAGCCGCGCCTGAGCGTTGCGGCTCAAACTTTCCACGGATATCACGATATCTCCCGCCGGGACCGTTCCTTCTCCTATGGTGGTGTCAGGGTCTTGGGAAAACGACAGAACGTCGGTTGGTGCATCCATCTCCCGGTAGTGTCGATTCAACTGCCGAATCGTGCCGTCATCCGTCAGCAAAATCGAAAGTTCCCAGTTGTCGATGCCCCGTGTGTTCAGCACGATGCTTGCGAAGCGCTTACAGCCTTGCAGCCATCCCGGATCATCGATCCCCGCCGAAGCAACCTCCACATCATTCACCGGGCAGCCTCTTTGATCTTCGGATATTCGATCCGGGAATGATAGTAGCCCGCCAACACCTGAACGAAGCTCTTCTTGATGGTTTCCAGGTCGCGGAAGGTGAGCTGGCTGTTTCCCAGCTCCTGGGAGGTAAACTTTTCCATGATGATATCCCAGACGAATTTCTCCAGCTTGGCGATTGTGGGTTTTTTCAGCGTTCGGGTGGCCGCCTCCACCGTGTCGGCCAGCATCACCACGGCGGCCTCTTTGCTGCTGGGCCGGTAGCCCTGATAAGAATAGTCATCGCTGCTCACGTTCGTTTTTTCACCGTTCTCCACCGCTCTCTGGTAGAAGTATTTGATGACTCCCCGGCCGTGATGCTGGGAGATGATTTCTTGAACCTCCTGGGGCAAAGCCAGTTCCCTGGCTTTCTCGATTCCCATCTTCAGGTGAGATTTGATCACCGCTGCCGAAAGGCTGGGTTTCAAATCGTCGTGCTTGTTGTAGGAGGTCTGATTTTCGATGAAGTACTGGGCCTGTTCGATCTTGCCGATATCGTGGTAGTACGCCCCGACCCGGGCAAGCAGGGCATTGGCTCCGATGGTGCTGCAGGCTGATTCCGCCAGATTGGCGACGCTGATGGAGTGATTGTAGGTTCCGGGAGCCAGGGAGAGCATCCTTTTGAGGATTGGCGCGTTCAGATCCGAAAGCTCGATGAGCCGGAAGCGGCTGGCCGTGTTCAGACCGTGCTCCAGAATCGGTAGAAAACCAAGGCTGATCATGCTCGAGGCAAATCCGTTGAGAAAACCCCAAGCCAGGACCGGTACAAGCCACCCGCGTGCCCCGGTCTGCAGCAACACGAAGAGGATCAGCAGGGCGACATTGAGAGCGGACAGGTACAGGCCGGCTTTGATCAGGTCGATCCTCCGCTCGGCTCGCTGCACCACGATGCTGCCGGCCACACCGGTCAGCAGCACGAAGAGAAACGCATACGGATCCATCGCGGTAAGGGGCAGGACCAGGAGAGCCAGGATCACCGAAAGGCTAATTCCGGCCCGGGTGGATACGATCAGCGTCACTAGAATCGAAACGGCAGCCGTGGGCAGGATCACCGATACGGGAATACCCTCGTGGGGGGTAAAGAAGCGCGACAGCAGGCCCGCAGCCAGCAGGAAGATCAGTACCGTGGCGGCCAGGAAGATGATCTGGTTTCGTTTCAAGGAGGTGCCGACGACTCGCTCTTGGAACAGAAACAGGGAAAAGAGAAAGACGATCAGGAGGAACAGTACGTTGCCGGCGATGCTGTTAAGATTCACGGTAACCGAATACTCGCCAAGGGCTTTTATTTGGGCCGCAGTTTCGGCGTCCACGATATCCCCGCGTCTGACGATCACCTGGTCCTTGACCAATTTCGCCTGGACCGGCTCCACCTCCTCCATCGCCTTCTGTCTGCTTTTCTCGGTTTCCTCCGCGTCGAAAAAGCCGTTTTCGATAGCAAACGCCCGAACCAGGTCGATGGTGGGCGGAAGCAACCGAGCCGGGATCTCCGGAAAGCGTTCTTCGATCCACCCATCCAGATTGTTGCGGGTCAGAACCTCCTCCACGTACGTTTCCTCTTTTACGAGCTTCCCTCCCCTCCAGCGCCACACTTCGACTGCACCGGAGGAAAGCAGCCCGCTATCCTGCTCGGGCAGTTTGATCAGACCCGTTTCAAAAACCTGTTCCAGAACGATCTCGGCCTGAGTGAATACCGTTGAAAGCTGACCCGTATCCAGCAGCCGGGCCAGCTGGTCCTTGGAGAGGACGCCTGGGAAACCCACCTGCAGGCGCAGGAAGATCGTGTCCAGGGCGTTTTCTTCCCGGCTGAGTGCAAGCAGACGTTCTCGAAACTCGGAGAACCGCTGGAAACGCTCCTCACCGATCCGTTCATTGACTCGAAAGATCGGCAGAACCAGCTTTCCCGCCGCCTCCCTTTTCAGCCGGGTTGCCTCCTCGTCGAGGTAGAGAATATCCCGTTCGACCACATAATCTCGCTCCGCTACGCTGCCGATCTGGTAGTCCGTTACCCGCAGGAGGGAAAAGACGCTTCCGAATTGGGTAGTCACCAACACAATCGCCACGGCCGCGACAAAGGTGATTCCCAGGATGGTCCAGGTGAGTCGATCCGCCGCCAGCCGCTTCCGCAGAATCGAGAAGGGGGTGTTATTCTTCTTGATTTGCTTCATAGGCGCGGACGATCTTGCGGACAAGGGGATTTCGAACCACATCCTCCTCCCCGAGGAAGGTAAAGTCGATCTCCCGAATGGATTTAAGTATGGAAATCACATCGAGCAGCCCGGAACTGCTGCGCTTGGTCAGATCGATCTGAGTGATATCTCCGGTGACCACCGCCTGAGTACCTTCCCCGAGACGGGTCAGGAACATCTTCATCTGCTCCCTGGTGGTGTTCTGCGCCTCATCAAGGATAACGAAGCACTCCGAAAGCGTACGTCCCCTCATATAGGCCAGAGGAGCAATCTCGATGATCCGGTTCTCCTCCAGGCGGCGAAGAGCCTCCGGAGGGATGAAGGCCTCCATGGCGTCGTAGAGGGGCCGCAGATAAGGACTGATCTTCTGCTCCAGGTCGCCGGGCAGGAATCCCAGATTCTCCCCGGCTTCCACCACGGGCCGGGTGAGAATGAGTTTCCGACGATTGCGGGAGAGCACGCTTCTAAGTGCCTGAGCTACCGCCAGATAGGTTTTTCCGGTTCCCGCCGGTCCGATGGAGAAGA
>CAZPQC010000025.1:0-34831 GCA_964588525.1 uncultured Spirochaetaceae bacterium | reverse complement strand
CGGCATCAATCAAAGAACGCGGAAAGGAATCGAAGATGCTCTTCAACATGATGATCGAAAGAGGATAAACGAGCATCGTTTCGAAAATTATTACGGCAGTCCGTGTATTTCCCAGTCCGAGTCGGATGAAAAGGATTACGAACGGCAACCACAAAGCCTGAGGTGGAACAAACCTGGTTGCGAAGAAAGTAAATGTAATTTTTTCGCTTCCCCTGTAGCGGAAGAAACTCAGCCCATAGGTCGTCAGCGTGCCGATAGTTACAACGAAGGCCGTGGCACTCAGTGAGTAGATGAGGGAATTAAGAACAAAGATCGGAACCGGAGATTGGGCAAGGGCCACCAGGTAATTGGAAAATGTAAAATGAACAGGAACGAAGGTTGGAGGCCACTGGAAAACTTCACTCTGTGTTTTAAAAGAAGTTATAAAGAGCCAATAGATCGGAAAGAGCAAGTACAAGAGAATGACGATCAGCGTAAGGTACGGAGTGATGCGCCACCCCAGTATCTTGCTGACGCCGCCTCTAATTCTGCTGAGCACCATTATTCGCCACCGTCGGTTCGGCCGGTCAATGCGAAATAGAACAGTGGAAAGGCGATGGCAAACGTCAACGCTGTCAAGACTACACCGACCGTCGAGCCGTGGCCGAATCTGAGGAACTTGTACATCGTGTCTTTGAGAAACAGGCCAATATGATAAGTTGATTTCCCCGGTCCTCCCCCAGTCAGCGCAAAAAAAATGTCTGGAGCTCGAACCGTAATCATTAGAATCAGCAAGAACGCAAAGACGGCCTGTCGGCGAATCAGAGGGGCGGTGATATACCAAAATTGCTGGACATTGTCCGCACCATCTACCGTGGCCGCTTCGTAATACTCATTTTGGATGTTCTCCATGCCGGCAAGCAGGTATATCATCATGAAGGGTATGTAAACGTAAGCTGTAGATAGAATACCGGCAATCATTGCCAGCTGCGGGTGTGATAGAAAAGCAATTTTTTCGTCGATGAAATTCAATGAAACGAGGACATAATTGACCACTCCAATATCTGTGTCAAAGATCCATCGCCACATAAAACCGGAAACCACTAGGGGAACTGCCCAGGGTAGTATCACAAGCGTACGAAACAGCGTCTGTCCTTTCTTGATGCGTGTCAAGCTGTAGGCAATTATCAGTCCTAGAACGAAGGCTAACGTTGTACTACCCAGACTATAGGTAACGGAAACTCCCAGGCTGTTCAAGAATTCGGATGAAGAGAGAACATCTGCATAATTCTTAAGCCCGACGAAACGTATTGGTGTAATATTGTCGTACCTTAAGAAGCTTACGTATACGTTGAATAGAACAGGGAAGATAATAACGGCTATTAAGGCAACCAGACCAGGGACGCTGACCAGAACTCCAAACCTGCTGTTACTTGTCTTCAATACCTTTCCTCCACAGCAACGGTTGCCAGACAACAGAAAAACGACTGCCCCACACTCTACAAAGAGTTCATGCAGAGTGTGGAACAGTACGGTTTGTTTGTTCTCTTAAGCTCTACTGTGAAACGGTCTCTGCGGTTTCCTGAACTTGTTTCAGACCCTCCTCAACCGACAGCTCACCTGTAGCAGTCTTATCAAAGACTTCCATCAATTTGTCAACCACTTTAGTGAAACCGGGCGGATATACCTCTGAAACAGCTCTTTCCACCATTAGCGATCTTGCTTCCTGCATTGGAAGACTATCCAACTTCGCTGGTGGAGAGGACAGCTCGAGTTCTGCTGCAACCTTTTTAATGAGGTCCCAATCCAGCATATCAATCTCCGGATCTTCGTAGAGTGACTTATAAAACGTTTCATTTCCTTCGACCAGCAGTTCATTCCTACACGCTTGCTTGCTTCTCAGGTAGTCGAGCAGCAACATACCCGCGGCTTGCCTCTTGTCGTCGATGTAGTTGGGAATCATCAATCCTGAGGTTGCAAGAGGTCCAGCACGGTATTCCTCCGGTGTGCTGTCATCCCATTTTGGCGACGCAAAAGCCGCCCAGTCCCCTTTTATTTCTGGAAATTGGGACTGATATTGCATTGCGTATGCGGATATTTGAACCGATGCAAAAGCAGCTTTGCCGACGCCAAACGTTCGGCCGGAGTCGAAGGAACCCGTGGATAAGACCGCTTTGCTCGCGATCCCTTCCTTAATTAAGTCCGTATACCACTTCATGGCATTCTTTACCTCGGGAGACAAAAACTGGTATTTCCCGTCCTTGTAAAGTCTTCCGCCCTGTGCATATACAGCTGCCCGGAAGTCGAAAATAAACTCAGAGCCACTAGCGCCCGAATACACAATGCCTGCAATGTCTTCGTTGTTTGCTTTCGCCCAGTCCCTAACCTTTTTTGCAGCCTCGTATACCCCCGCATATGTAGAAGGCACTTCGCTGACACCGGCCTTTTTAAGGATACTGGGGCGATAGAACCACAGAAAGCCGATTACAGGTCCGGGTGAGCCCATCCAGTGGCCATTATATTTGTAAGCCTTTATAGCTGGACTGTATAGTTCCAGCACTTCGGATTCCGGTTCATATAGCACATCGACCGGCTGCAGCCAATCGCCTGCTGCATATGAGCTGAGAAGCATTTCCGGACCATCGACACCGGGCAAGTCGATCGATTTATCTCGAGAAATAAGTGTCGATATTGTTTTCGCGTACAATACATCTGGGGGAACTTCGGAAAGAACGACTTTGATCCCGGTCAACCGTTCAAACGTGTACATATTGATCACGGTGGCAATATCGCCTGCACGGCCGCCGACATTGACCGCGACGAGTTGCTTAACCCCCGATGTTGCTTCTTCCCAACCAGCGGGTAGTATGTACTCATCAGCGTCTAGTCTTTTCGCCATGGATACGGGTTCGTTCCACCGGATTTGCTGCCATGCCGCCTCTTCCCCTTCCATATGGACTTCACCTCGTCCTCCTGCAAAAAGGGTTCCAGTAGCGACTATGAACAAGAAAAGCACCATTAACATCGTTAGTCTTCGCTTCATTTTTTACCTCCATAAAGATTCTACGATCCCAAACTCCTGACTCCAAAATAATTCATTATACCATAAATATATACTTCCTCCTTTCTCCGATTTCCTCACTTAAAACATTCCGTGAGAGTCATGTAGACCATATTGGTAATTCAGTGACTGATTTTAGCTAGCTTTCTACAAAATGTCAACTATTAATAATAAAAAATTAAAATATGTACAGTAATTCCATAGATAGTGTTGCAAATTGATAAGTATATTCTTGACTTACCTATCAGAATATACAATAATGATAGAAATTCAAGAAAACATCGGTTGCAACGAATTGAGGAAATGACTAGACGCCAGGACGAAATTATTATTGATGAAATAGATACAAAAATCCTCAGAACCCTTATCGAAGATTCTCGCATTTCCTATTCGGATCTATCAAAGACAATAGGACTTTCCAGAGCACGCATAAAGCACCGAATTGTGGAATTACAGGAAAATGGCGTAATCGAGAAATTCACGATACTCGTACCATCGAAATACTTGGCAAGACCATTGCCGGTGTTCTTTGATATTCATGTAGCTCCAGATAAGTTACAAGCAGCGGCTAAACGACTTTCCGACCATCCTGATATCAGCATTATCTACCAAATGAGTGGCAACAATACTTTGCACGTTCACGGTTTCTTCGGCGATATGGAGAAAGTCGCTGAGTTCACGAATGAGTATCTACCCCAGATCAAAGGCGTGGTTAGTATAAACACCGAGTTCTTGATACGCAGATACAAAATCGAGCGCAGTTTGATGGTCTAGTTGGAAATAGTTTGGAATCTCACGAACAAGAATGAAGCACCTCGGTATGGGTGCCGGAACGAGTGAACAAGATGTGCACATTGTATTCCTCTTATCAGTTGCTAACAAACGTTGGGAATTATTAGTATGCCCTACAGGAAACTGACGTGGTTGAGGAGCAATTGGTTTTTACTCGGGATCCTGACGGCTCTCCTCCTAGGGTTTTTCTTCCCCGAAGCGGAACTGATTCTCAATCCCCGGGGGATCACTCGTACTGTTCTGATTGTACTTCTCTTTCTGATCACCGGCTTCACCTTGCCCTCGGAAGCGATCACGATAGGTTTGAAAGACTACCGGCTACATCTCTATATCCAAAGTTTTGTATTTGTCCTGGTACCCGCCTTTTTTCTGTTCTCCACATTGCCCTTTCGTTCGGTTTGGGATCGTCAGCTATATGCAGGAATCTTTGCCGTTGCGGTGCTGCCCACAACCGTCTCCAGCTGCATCGTCTTCACGCAGGTATCAGGTGGAAATGTAATGGGGACGATGTTCAACGCAGCTCTGGCAAATATCCTCGGCGTGATCGTTTCGCCGCTCCTGCTATCTCTGCTTATGCGGGGTGGAGGAAATCCTATCCCTCCATCCGAGATCATCCGCATTCTGAAAAGTCTGAGCCTCAATATGTTGGTCCCCATAGCCTGCGGCCAGATCCTCCGGCGTTTTTTCCAAGAAGTCTCGGTGAAGCATAAAAAACGCCTATCCGTTGCGAGCAACATTTTCATCCTCTTCATCCTGTTCTTTGCCTTTTCCCAAACCGCCCGAAATCCCGACTTTCTCAGCAACCTCCGCTCCCTGATCGGTCCCTTCGGCTACTTAGCGGCAGCCCATCTCATCCTCCTGTTCATCGCTTACGGAGGCGCACGGGTGTTTCTCTTTTCCAGGGAAAATACTATCTCCGTGCTTTATACCGCACCTCAGAAGACCCTGGCCGTGGGTGTTCCCCTGATTTCCACCTACTTCGCTGCCTCCCCTGAGATTCTGGGGATTGCCCTGCTTCCCCTCGTGTTTTACCACGCTTGGCAGCTATTGGTGGCCGGATTAGTGAAAAGCTCCCGCCTTGTCAGGCAGGCTGATTAGCTCGAAAACCAAAAGCAGGAGTGAAAGTATCAACCATGAATCTGAAATCTTCCCAAGACTATATTTCCCGCCGATCACCGGTGTTGTCTACGCGCGGTATGGTCGCCACCAGCCAGCCTCTGGCGACCCTTGCCGGATTGGACATTCTGCGTGCCGGAGGCAATGCAGCCGATGCTGCCGTTGCCGCTGCAGCCGTCCTGCAGGTTACCCAACCCTGTTCTACAGGATTGGGAGGTGATTGTTTCGTTCTCCACTATTCGTCTGAACGGAAAATAGTAGAGGCTCTAAATGGCTCCGGTCGTTCTCCTCACGCACTCACTCTCGATTTAATCCGAGACTCCGGATTCCAGGAGCGCCTGCCGCCGCATCACCCCTACACCGTCACGGTTCCCGGGGCGCCCGCAGCTTGGTTCGATGCTCAGAAGCGTTGGGGTCGGCTTGACCTGTCCCAAATTCTCGCGCCTGCAATCGATTTGGCGGAAAGAGGATTTCCAGTAAGCCCGCTCACGGCCAATTGGTGGCAAGCTGGAGCCGAACGATTGTTGAGCCGACCGCGCCACGGCGGGGAGCTGATGATCGACGGCCGTGGTCCCCACGCCGGAGAGGTAATGCGCCTACCGAGACTTGCCAGATCGCTTCAGCTCCTTGCGGAGCAGGGCAAAGAGCCTTTCTACCGAGGCCCGATTGCCGAGAAAATCGTCGCAGCCGTGGCTGAGGTCGGGGGGTTGCTATCCCTCGAGGATTTGGCCAAACACGAGTCCCAATGGTTGGAACCGATTCGCACCCGCTATCGCGACTACCACATCTGGGAATGCCCACCGAACGGTCATGGATTGACCGTTCTACTTGCCTTGAACATTCTGGAGGCTTGCGATTTTACCAAGGCTTCGGTTGGAACAGTGGATCGTCTCCATTTGATGATCGAGGCAATGCGGCTGGCCTTTGCCGATGCTCGACACTACGTTTCAGATCCGGATTTTAATTCAATTCCGGTCGAGGAGCTGTTGGCCCGCGAGTATGCCCGACATCGAGCCGCTGCAATCTCGATGAGTCACGCGATGGAGCCTCCCATGCGGGGGGATCCGTTGTCGCTGGGGCCGGGCGCGGGTGATACCGTTTACTTCTGTGTCAGCGATGAGGATGGAAATGCCTGTTCCTTCATAAATAGCAACTTCCTTGATTTTGGAACCGGGATCGTCCCCGAAGGCTGCGGGTTTTCCATACAAAACCGGGGGTACGGCTTCGTGCTGGACCCAAACCATCCCAACGGACTTGCCCCTGGAAAACGTCCGTATCACACAATCATTCCCGGACTCTGCACACACGCAGAGACCGGCCGGCTGCACATGGTTTTTGGTGTCATGGGGGGGATGATGCAACCCCAAGGACATCTGCAGGTGGTTTCCGCACTGTTGGATGAGGCGCTCGATCCCCAAGCCGCGCTGGATCGCGGTCGTTTTCAGCTGGAAGAGGGCTTGCCGAATGGGGACGTTCTTGTGGAGGACAGTATTGATTCGCGAGCGGTTGGAGAATTAGAGAGTCGAGGTCATCACATCCGCGTTCTCTCCGGATTGGAACGGTCTCTGTTCGGTCTCGGACAGGTCATCCTGAGGGATCAGCACGGTGTATATTGGGGAGGAAGTGATCCACGGGGTGACGGCTGTGCTCTAGGGCTTCCCTAACCTCAGCGGATGAGTGGGTTTTTTTTAATCGGAGTAAGGCCGGTTACGCAGCAGATTTTGTAGCTATTGGGCGATCAAGCCGCCTACTCCAGGCATCCAAGGCCTGTACGACAGAAATCCAATCGAAATCGTGCTGGCGGAACAATCTATTCGAGGCTTGAGTTAAGAGGGAGCCTCTCTGAAGCAGCCGATAACCAGCGAAGGATCCAATGCTACTCCGGAGCCGAGATGATGGAGACAGGATAGGAATTTACGCGAAGCTCTGATCCAATCCCGGTGGGGATCGGCCGATTTTCACCAAGTGGCGCAGGATCTAGCAAATCTCGTGTGGATCAGTGATCACGGCAATCACATTCATGGGTGAGTGGCAGCATGGGCACTTCAGTGGATCGACCTCGTACAACTGACTGATGAGCCCGGCCCTAGTCGAGCGGAGACCCCTCTATAAGCAAATTCCCATTGGTCCTAACACCTTATGGAAAGCTTTCCATAAGGGGAAAAAACCACTTGACCGAAGCTCTCGGTCATGAAGCCTGTCGCAAAGGCTATGAGGTGCTGTATCGTCGTACCGCTGTGCCGATGGACTGGATTCAATCCGGCCTTGGATACGGTGCCCATCTCAAACGGCTCAAACAAGTGGGCTCGGTCCAACTGCTTATTCTCGATGACTTTGGATTTACCCCGCTCTCAGAACCCCGACAAGCCGATCTCTATGAGCTGATCTGTGAGCGCTACGAGAAACACTCTACGATCCTCACCTCAAACCGTGACTTCATCGAATGGCCTATGGTATTCACCAACCCCTGATGGAATCGACGGCCATGGACCGTTTACTGCACCGAGCTGTGAAGATCTCCGTCGAGGGAAAGAGCTTCCGGGTCGACGGCTTTGTCAAACGATCCAAACAGCCGACCTCCGGAACAACTACTTCCCAGCCGTGAAAGGTGTCAGATTTCCATGATTGATCGTTCTTCGATGCGGACACCTGAAAAAGCCCGTCGCTGGTGGGCCTACGGCGCGTCTTGGCCAGCAAGGTGGTATCGAAATACCTCCGTAGATTCTTGGTTTCCCAAGATCAATTGGAGTTAACAGTTGGATAGCTATCGTTGATGATGAAATACCTGCCAAGGGGGTCACTATACCTGACGATTCACATGTGGGGTACCGAATACTCACGAACTTAACTTTCTTCTTGTCCAGAAACTCCTTGAGCCTGGTGACTGGCGTGAGCGTCCCGATCGAAAGGGCCGGGCGCCATCACCTTCACCTACGCCAGGGACCCGGAGGGCAACATCCTGGAGCTGCAGCGCTGGCGGCGCGCGTGAGCCGCGACAGTCAAGCGGCCCACGAAGATCCCCGCCACCAGCGTACCGAGAACACCGCCGTAGATGAGCGTGCCCGGGAGCGTGAAGGTGAGCAGGAAGGCGCCGGTGTGGCAGCCGATGAAGCGATAGTACAGGAAGCCCAGGGAGGCCCCGGCTGCGGCTCCCTTTGTATCACCAGAAGCTGTGGATATCAACTACCCTGTCCCGCACCGGTTTCGAGCCAAACCCAAGTGCCGCCGGCCCTGCTATGTTCCGCCAGATCAGGCAACTCTCTTGCCATCTCAGCTCCCGTAGTCAAATTGAGAATTGCTGTGAGGAGGATCGAAAAGACATATTCTTTATCGCCAACATACCTGCTTCAGGGCATAGGATCCATTGGGGCATGCGCCCTTGTTTAGGATCATATAAAAGGTAATAGATATCCCTTGACGCCAGACGTCATACGATATATAATGCTTCGAGATTTGATTAGAGAACCAAGGAAATGTTTTTTCAGGAGGAAATACTACATAAGCAGGAATTATTACGTCGTTTAATGACGGAACGCAAGATAAGCGGTATTTACATCAAGAAACATAACAATTTTAGCTGGTTGACCGGGGGGGAGATCAGTTATGTGAATTTCGATACGGAGATGGGCAGGGTCGGTCTTTTATTAACCCTGGATAAAGCCTATGCGGTCTGTAACAACACAGAAGCCGTTCGAATGGAAAAAGAAAGCCAAATTGAGGAGCAGGGGTACGAGATACGGAGGTTTCCTTGGTATAACGACCGGGAGATGGCGATTGTCCAGGAACTGGGCGGATCGAGTCTGGGAGCGGATTATGGATTGCCCGGTGCGGTGGAACTATCTCCGGAAATCAGTTCCCTTCGGTATTCTCTGACCCCATGGGAGGTGGAGAGATACCGGAAACTCGCCCGGCTTACAGCACAAGCAGCGGAGGAAACCCTTCAAACGGTCCGGAAGGGAGATAAGGAATGCGCCGTAGTGGGCCGTTTAGCGAAACGATTATGGGAGAATCGAATCGATTTCGTAATTGCTTTCTGCGCGGCGGATGAAAGGATTACTTACTTTCAACATCCGGTTACATCGGAAAAGAGAATTGAAAAGCGGGCGATGTTGAGCGTGAATGCTCGCAAGGAAGGACTCCTCGTGTCCTTGAACCGGTTCGTCCATTTGGGCAAGGTTCCGGGTTTACTGAAGAAGCAATACAGGGACGTCGTATATATCGACTCGGTGATGATGGCGGCTACCATTCCAGGCCGGCCCGCTGTTGAAGCATTTAAAGTGGGGCTGGAAGCATATAAGACCTTGGGGTATCCAGATGAGTTTGAATTGCGTCATCAAGGAGGACCCGTCGGCTATGCCCCAAGGGACTACCGAGTCAGTTTCGCAACATCTGACATTATTCAGGAGAATCAGGGTTTTGCCTGGAATCCTTCCATTTCGGGAACGAAAAGCGAGGATACGATGCTCGCCACATCCAAAGGCCCGGTCATTCTTTCGGAGCCGGTGGTTCATCCGTCATTATGCATGGAAGTCGGGGGATTCTCATTCCGCCGACCGGATATATTAGAGCTGTAAAAGCTATAGGAGGTACAAGGTATGAGCAGGAGAAGAATCAGAGGATTGCGTATCGTCATGATCGCCGCAGCCTTGCTGGTGTGTTTCGGAATGACGATTCAAGCGGAGGGCACTCAGGAATTCCCTACACGGGAAGTGGAAATCATGGTGCCCTGGAGCGCGGGAGGAGCCACGGATGTTGTATTCCGTTCATTCACGGGTGTGATCCCAAAATATCTGGGGGTTCCGATCATCATCTCCAACAAACCGGGAGGGGCGACCGTCCCCGCTTACGTGGAATCGATGAGGAAAAAGCCCGACGGATATCACATCGTGGCCTGGTGCACCCCTTCCATTGCAGTTACCCACATGCAGGAAACTCCGTTCGATGCAAACACCTTCGATCCCATCATCAACATTGTTATGGACCCGGTGTGGTTCCTGGCACCGGCGAGCTCTCCCTACAATGATCTGCGGGACCTCGTTGCCGATGCAAAGAAAAGACCTGGACAGGTCAACATGGGAATCGCCGGATCCGGTGGGGGAACTCATATGATCGCTCTAGCCTTTGCCGAGGAAGCAGGGGTTACGTTCAACTATATTCCCCATGCGGGCGGTGCTCCGACCGTTACGGCGGCCGTGGCCGAGCAGGTGGATGTAATCACCGTGGGACCCCCGGAGGGAGTTCCTCAGCTCGAGAACAATCAGTTGAAGTGCCTCGGCATATTCGCAGACAAGCGATTGCCGCAGTTTCCGGACTATCCTACGGCCAAGGAACAGGGAATAAATTTCTCCATGGGACAATGGCGGGGATTGGCGGCGCCGAAGGGCACGCCTCCCGAAGTGATAAAGAAGCTCCACGACTCGTTCAAGGCAGCCATGAACGATGCGGAATTCCTGAAGCTGGCCGAAAGAGGAGGCCTCTCGTTGTATTACCTAAACACCGAGGACTTCAGGGCTCTCATTCAAAGGGACAATAAAAAGTACGAGGAGATTATTCGTTCCGCAGGCATGGGCAGCAAGTACAAATAACTGCTTTTCATTGGCACCGAAGGAAATGGCTTGCTGGACAGAGTAATGTCCTGGAAGCTCTCGATCACCATCGACTGGGCGCTTTCCCCGTGGATATTCTCAAGGAAGGTGCATCTGAAAAGAAGCTCCGCTCCCCCCGAAATCCGGAGGCGGAGCGGGCACTAATCATCCGCTGAAATGGTTTTCGGCCTCACCGATCACCGGGGGGACCGAAAACCGAAGGCGGTTTATGCGAAATGCCTCGCGGACAGGAAGCTTGATCAAGCGAAAAATCGAGAGGATAATGCCTTAGCCCAAGGGTCCGCCATGTGGAAACGGTAATACGTTAAGGAAAGCTGAGTATGGCAAAGCTGAACGTTCTCTATGGAGCACTGACGGGTTTTATAGCGGCTGTCTTTTTCTACTCGACAATGGCATTTCCGGAGAAGGAGCGAGGCTGGGATCCTCGTATTTTCCCGCGCTTCATCTGCATCTGCACCTTTGCCCTGTCCGTGATTCTCATAGTGAGCGGAATCGGGAAGTGGCATGCCGACAAAAAGGAAGGCGAGCAGAAGGAAGCCCGAAAACTCGACAGGGCACAGATCCAGCGCATTCTTACGCTCTTCGCGGCGGGGTTGATCTATGTACTCGTCATCAATTGGGTAGGATACCTTTGGATCACACCGTTTTTTGTTGCAGGGACGATGCTTTGTTTCAAGGAGAAACGTGTCTTGCGGATCATTCTCGTTTCCGTGCTCACAACGGGCATCCTATTTTTCGTTTTTCGCATCGTGTTCAAGGTCCCTCTTCCAACCTGGAGTTTTTAAAAACAGCGGAGAACGCATTGATAGCAGGGAGATACTGATATGGCGGGGGCAATCAACGGCTTGGTCTATGTGTTATCCCACTTTCATTTCTTGTTCATCGGGGTCGTAGGAGGTATCATCGTCGGTGCCCTCCCGGGGCTCGGCGGCTCGGTGGGTATTGTCCTCTTGCTTCCCTTCTTGCTTTACGTGGAGCCGGCGGCGGCATTGATCATGATGAGCGGAATGTTCTGCGGCTCCATGTACGGAGGTTCGATATCCGCCATATTGATATCCACGCCGGGCACCCCTTCGGCGGTAGCGACGACGTTGGACGGGTATCCTCTGGCCCGGCAGGGAAAAGCAGGAAAGGCCATAGCGGTATCGACCATCGCTTCCGCAACCGGCGGCTTCATTTCGGGGCTTTGCCTGATTTTCCTGGCTCCGCACATCGCCAAGTTCGCGTTGAAATTCGGCCCGGAGGATTATTTCGCCCTGATGATCTTCGGACTTACCATCATGGCCAGTGTATCGGCCGCCTCTCTGTTGAAGGGATTTCTTTCCGGCTTTTTCGGGTTGATGCTCGCCCTGGTCGGCATGGACGAGATTTTGGGAATGCCCCGCTTCACATTCGGAATCACTCGCCTGCTGACAGGATTCCCCATGGTGCCGGTCCTGATCGGCCTTTTCGCCATCTCCGAAGTCTTCGTTCAGATTGAAAAACTGGGTAAGACTACCATTCCGAAGCTGGACCGAGCGGGCGGAGGGTTTCCCAGCTGGAAGGAATTCAAAGGTCTTATCAAGGTCATCCTCGGATCATCCGTGCTGGGTACGATGATCGGAATCATCCCGGCCACGGGGGGCGCTATTGCTTCCTTCATGGCATACAACGAAACCCGCAGATTTTCCAAGCACCCGGAAACCTTCGGAAAGGGCAATCTGGCGGGAGTCGCGGCGCCGGAAGCGGCGAACAATGGAACTACGGGGGGCGCCCTGGTGCCTCTGCTGACCCTGGGAATTCCCGGAGACATGATCACCGCGGTCATGCTGGGGGCTCTGCTGCTGATCGGAGTCCGGCCCGGACCTCTTCTGTTCAGCCAGACACCCCACATCATTCGCGCCCTGTTCGCCGGATTCATGCTGGCCCAGCTCATGATTGTTGCCGTGGGTCTTGCCTGTCTTCCCTTGTACCATCAGGTGCTGAAGATCCCGATTCCCATCCTCTACCCCTTGGTTCTCGCCCTGTGCTTTATTGGCGCCTACTCCCTGGGAAACAGCGTCTATGACATGCTGTTGTCCATCATCTTTGGGCTGATCGGCTATTTCTTGCGCCGCCACGGCTTCTCTGCGGCCCCGATCATCCTCGGCCTGATCCTGGGCCCGATCGCCGAGCGGGAGCTGGGACGCGCCTTGATGCTCTCCCACGGGGATTGGACGGTGCTGCTAAAATCTCCTATTGCCCTGGTCTTGTATGGACTGGGTATCGCTTCGATTGCCTATTCGGTTCTGCAATTCCGCCGCGGTAGAAAAAAGTCGTAAAGTAGTTACTGGAAAACGTATCTGGAAGCCTTTCACTAGGCACTGCTCGTAAGGAGGCGACGACATGACAACAGGCAAGAAAGAAAATGCTTTACGAAAGGCCTACGAGCTGGGGTTTTCGTATGAGCGCGAATACAAGGGCTGTGCACAGTGTACCTTTGCTGCGCTTCAGGATGCTCTTGAGGTCAGAAACTCTGACACTGATGCCATCTTCAAGTGCGCCACCGGCTTCGCCGGCGGAATCGCTCAGCAGACAGATGGCAGTTGCGGGGCGTATGTGGCCGGAGCCATGATGTTGGGGTACTTCATCGGCCGGGTGCGGGATGATTTTACCGACCCGGAAAAAATCCGTTATAAAACATTCGCCCTCGTATCAGAGCTTCACCGGAAGTTTATCGAAGAATACGGGACGGTCACTTGTGGAAGCATACATACGAAGATAATGGGAAGACCTTTTTATATCAAAGACCCGGAAGAACTAAAAAAATTCGATGAAGCGGGCGCCCATACTGAAAAATGCACGCGCGTGGTTGCCCTTGCGTCGCGTTGGAGCACGGAAATACTTGCCGACGAGGGATTCTTGAAATAAGTCAATCAGTAAAACTCCACTGACCCTTCTTATCCTTTCGTTTTTCTTGTGCGTAAGATTGATGAACTACAGCTTCAAATGGATGGAGGTACGCTTTTCCCTTGTAGGCGGAAGAGGGTTCTTTGATAACTCATTTCCAGATGATGCTGCATAGCACGGAAAGCGCGGGAAGGATTTTTCGCTTTCACTGCGTTGAAGATTATCCGGTGCTCTTCCGAGGCATGGCGATGGTCTTCACTCGTCCGTGGCGCGTCCCTGTATGTTTTGATAATGGCATCTATGATGACTGGAACGATGCGAATGATGACGGGGTTCTTTGTGGCTTCGGCGATGCTGCGATGGAAATCGAGCTCGATATCCATGTTTATTTCTTTTTTCCGGACGATTTCACTCATGGCGTCGATGAACCTCTCGATCCGGGCTACATCAGCCTCGTCGGCATTTTTGGCGGCGAGGCGAGCGGCACCGGGTTCTATGAGGAGCCTTGCTTCGACGAGGGAAAGACGAAGATCCGGATTCATCACGAAGTCCAAACCTAATGGATCGTCGACGATCCCGGGCATCTGGGAAACGAAGGTTCCTTTACCGCGGACGATTTCGATAATATTTTGGGAGAGCAAGGCTTTTACCGCTTCGCGAACGGTAGGCCGACTGACTCCGAACAAGCGAGATAGTTCCATCTCATTGGGAAGCTTATCGCCGGGCTTAAGTTTCTCCCCGCGGATGAGATCTTTGATCTGAGTTGCGACTTCGAGCGTAAGGTCCTGTTGAGCAAAGATCCTTTTGTACATGTAACTACAATAACAGATTTCTAAGAAATGGGCCAGATGAGGTATGACGTTTAACCTCCATGATCCGAACGGTCCGCTCGGGTACATCATCGGCGTAGCCCGCTTCGAAGAGGCAGCCGGAGATCCCGCCCGCTGGCGGCCGCTACCGCCAGCTACGGCCGGCTATGGTCGTGACAGCCTCGACAATTTGCCCGTCATGGAGCATGGCCGCCGTCTCTAAAACCTTTGATACCGAGTTGGGGACGTTCATGGAGCTGATGAAGCCGGCAGGGCGCCGAGACCGCCAATATCTGCCGATCCTTCACTCCCGCCAACTTTTGTCCGCGCATCCCGCCTGATGTTCCGAACGTAATTGTATACCCGGCAGATGTTTACCTAACATGGAGGGTACGCAGCCCGCGACGGGGGTAGAGGGGCTTCTGGGAAAACCCGACCCGATAAAGAACTACAGGATATAGAATTACGTACAACCGCTTGGTGGCACGGTGTTTGCTTCTCTATTAGGGTAGAGAATCGAGGGGAGGAGAAAAATGAAGATCCTGCTTATAACCCCGTGTATCGAAAAGTACCTGCTCAAACCGGGTAAGAAGTCCAAGGAGGTGAAGCTCTTTCGTTTCTCCATGCTGAGCGTGCTGACCGTCGCGGCCTGCACGCCCAAGGAGCATGAAGTCGAAATCGTCGACGAACACATAGAAGCGGTGGACTTCGACAACGATGCGGATGTGATCGGTATCTCCTTCATGACCGCCCACGCGCCCAGAGCCTATCAGCTGGCAGAGGAGTTCAGGCGAAGGGGCAAAACCGTGGTCTTCGGCGGATTTCACCCGACCTTCATGATCGCGGAGGCTTTGGAGCACTGCGATGCGGTGGTCGTGGGAGAAGCGGAGAATACCTGGCCCCGGATTCTCCGGGATATCGAAAGCAACCGGCTGCAGCGAGTCTACCAATCCCAACGCCCTGTCGACCTGGGAACCTTGCAGGCCGTTCCAAGGGATCTGCTGAAGCAAAACGGCTATATCACGGTCAACACGGTTCAAGCGTCCCGGGGGTGCAACAACGCCTGCGAGTTTTGCTCCGTCAGCCCTTTCTACGGAAAAATGCAGAGATTTCGTCCGATCGACCAGGTGATGGAAGAGCTACAAAACATACCCGGCATGTTCGTCCTGTTCATCGATGACAACATCACCGGAGACTCAGCATACGCGAAGAAACTGTTCAGGGCCATGATCCCTCTGAGGAAGAAGTGGATCTCCCAGGCCAGCCTCAAGATCGCCGACGACGAGGAACTGGTGAAGCTGGCGGCCAGGTCCGGCTGCTGCGGCCTGTTCGTCGGGCTCGAATCCATCAACTCACGGAGCCTGAAGGAAGTCGAAAAAGGCTTCAACAGAACCGAACGTTACGGGGAGTCGATCAAGAAACTGCAGGACGCCGGCATTGGGATCGAAACGGGGATCATCTTCGGCTTCGATCATGACGAGGTGTCCGTGTTCGAGAGGACGCTGGATTTCCTCCTGAAGCACAACATCGACGCCATCCAGGTGTCGGCCCTCACGCCGCTTCCCGGAACCAGGCTCTACGAAAAAATGGTGAAGGAGAACCGCATCATCGATTACCGCTGGGAGCATTACGACTACAGGCACGTTGTGTTCAGGCCCCGAAATATGACCCCGGAGCAGCTTCAGAACGGGGTCGATTGGATCACCGGGGAGTTCTACTCGACCGTGCATATCGCCAGGAGGGTGTTCACCAATTTCTCCAAGCCCAACCTGTTTCGAAACCTCTTCCTGACCCTGCCTATCAATATCGGCTACCATCGGGATGCCAGGCGGTGGGGCATTCGCGGTGAGCTGCCGACGGGCGAACGAGTCCGCGCTGCCGCAACCCAAACACAGGTACCTGCGACAGCCCTCAGATGAGCCTAGGACAGTATGTGAGAATGGCGATGCCACGGTGATCTCCTACACCTCCGACAACGAGTTCTTCCAGGGAAAAACCGAACCCTTTTCCGTATCGTGTTTCTTGCTCGAAATGACGCAACATATACCCCCGCGCGGATCCCTGCGCTATTGAAATGGTTGTGTCTATCCGGGTAAAACTACGTTGAGAAAAAAATCAGGAGGGAATCATGCCCAATCTGCAAATCCGAAGGGTAATTGTCCAGGTCGATGAAATTCATTACGAAATGGGAAAACAAATCAATCCGCCTGCCCGCAAGGCGATCGCTGCTGCAGCGATCATCAACCCGTTTGCCGGGAAATATGTCGACGATCTCGAACCGATGTACGACTTGGGGGCGGAGATCGGAGGGTATTTGGCACGCAAGGCCGTGGGAGCCCTCGGGGTAAAACCAGCCGATATCCAGAGTTACGGTAAAGGCGCCATAGTCGGCATGGATGGCGAGATTGAACATGCGGCAGCCATTCTTCACCCGAGATTTGGCAAGCCGGTGCGCGAAGCCGTCGAAAAAGGTGACGATATTATCCCCTCCACGAAGAAAATGGGCGGGCCAGGATCTTCCATCACAATGCCGATTACCAACAAGAACAGCATCTGGAGTTTTGATCATATGGATGCGGCGGAAATCAGCATACCGGATGCTCCGCGACCCGATGAAATCGTCGTGGCTGTGGTAGTCGCGGATCGCGGGCGCCCTCTGGCGCGTGTATCAACTTGAGCGATATTCTTTATTGAAGAAGGAATAAGGTAGTGGCAAAAATCATGATCCTTTTAAAGAGGCAAGAACACCTCAGCCTGGAGGAATTCAAGAATTGGTGGCTGGGGCGGCACAAAGAGTTAGCCGCTCAGATGCCGAAACTGAGAAGAGCCTGCTTCAACCTGGTTCAGGGAGATGAAGATATTTTGTACGACGGTGTATCCGAGCTCTGGTTCGATTCCCTCGCTGATTTTGAATCCGCCTACCAATCGGAAATCGGCAGGAAGGTAGCAGCCGATTCAATGGCCCACGTCAGCAAGCGTGATCGGCTGATCGTCGAAGAGAATAACATCGTCGACGGTTAGGACGGGTGGTTGAGGCGGATGTTGCCGCCCTACTTTCTATAGAAGTATGCCGGGTACTCGACAGCATCCCACTCGGCCGGAAATTCCTCCTCGGACCACAAGAGGCTCCAATCCATCTTTTGGAGATCCAGCTTCGACAACTCATAGGCTGTCGAATCCGAGTCATCGTAATCGATGGTGTCCTCGAACCAGACCAAACCTTCCACTTCCGTCCAAGCCTTTTTTATCGTAATTGTACCTGTTCTTTCACCGGCATCCTCATAAGTTTTGTCGTACTGTCTGAAATTGCCCTGCACATCGATCACCCGCCTTGCCGGCGATTTTGACCGATCGTACTCCGTGTTTTTCCATTCGCCGCTGATCTTAACCATGAGGTCGTCTTTCGGATACGCTTTCTTCGATCCCGCACAGCCTGGAATCATCAGCACGGCGATCGCCACCAGGAACAGCCCCAGAATCAATCTGAATCGAGTCATTAGGTCCTCCTATACTCTTGATTATAAAACATGCAAAGCGGCGGCGCCAATTTATCAGGCATATATGAGCACCAGGTACCGGGGTGACTCTGACCCCTCCCGTGAGCCGAATACGACTCAATAGGGGAGCAGTCCGTGGCGCAGCTTGAGCTTCAGGATCCGTTCGACCCCTTCGTCGATCTGGGTCTCGGTGATCTCTCCGCGATGCAGGAGCCGGAGCATCTCCAGCTTCAGATCGACCAGGTCGTAGCTGCTGTGCACCAGGATCAGGTCCAGACCCGCCTGGATCATGAGCTTGAGGCTGTCTGAAACCGTGAAGTTTTCAGCCAAGGCGCCCATGGCCATTCCGTCGGAGACAATCACTCCCTCATAGCCGAAGCGCTCGCGGAGCAGGTCCCTGAGAATGAGCTTGGACAAGGTTGCCGGGTACTCCGGATCGATCCGGGGGTACAGCACGTGGGCGGTCATCAGCGCTTCGGCTCCGGCCTGAACGGCCATCCGGAAGGGCAGGAAATCCCTTTCGAGCAGCTGATCCTCGGGGATGTCGACCACGGGCAGACGGCCGTGAGAATCCACGGTGGAGCTACCGTGTCCAGGAAAATGCTTGATCACCGGAATGATCTCGGCCTGACGGGCGCCTTGCAGGTAAGCGATCCCGAGTTCTCCGACCTTCTCCGGATCGATCCCCATCGAGCGATCGCCGATGACCGTGGAGTCCGCCGCCGCGTACAGGTCCAGCACCGGTGCGAAGTTCATGTTGCAGCCCAGCTCGCGGATCTCCCGGCCAGTGATGTAGGCTGCGGCCGTAACGAAGCGGGGATCCTCGTACCGGCCCCAGTAGAAGGCCGGAGCAAGTTTGGTGGTTTCCCGGAATCGGAAGGCCGCTACCCTGCCCCCCTCCTGGTCGACGCAGACAAAAAACCCGACCGGGGGGTCGCCGGCCCGGGCAGAGCGCTGCAGCGAAGCTGTCAGTTGCCTCACCTGCTCGGTATCTTCGATATTCCACGGGTAGAGGATGACCCCCGCAGCTCCCTGACGAACCAGCTCGGCGGCCTGATCGCCGAGCTCCTTCCCCTCGATCCAGCAGATGAAACGCTGGCCGATCTTCTGGTACAGGGTCATTTCGCGCATGATCTTCCGAACCCGGCGGGTTTCGGTCTCGGCAGACATGCGCCGCCGCAGCACGGATGTGCGAAACAACTCCGGATTCGAGTCAACCCTGGCCGCGGTACTCCTGCAGGAGACCAGCGCGCCAATGGCGAGGATCGCAACCGCGGTGCTGCAAAGCCCGAGAAGGCGACGATGAATTGCCTCTTGCCCCGAGCGAATCATGATACCCAAGACTATCCCCTGCCCGGGTATCGGTCAACACTTACATCGGTGCGCGTCTTGATCTCCTCGTAGATCACACCCCGGAACAGAGCCTCCTCCCCCATTCCGACAAGGGACATGGCAACGACGCTTCGGCCCGGCACGTAGAGGACGCCCGCAGCCGGAGCGACTCGAGTCTCGCCGACATAGCCGGAACCAGTACTCCACACGGCGGAGCTCGTGTCCCCTTCAACCAGCAGGCGGTAGCCGGAAAGCAGGGCAGGTCCGGCCAGCGTGGGAATCCAGACGATCGGTCGGCTCAAGTTTTCGAGACGGAACTCACCGGTCAGCACCTGGCCGAAGGAATGAGAGGCGAATCCCCGCCGGTACGGATCCTCCGGCGGAACCCTGCTGCAGGAAATCATTCTCTCCGGCAGCAAACATCAACCCGAGCCCGGCGGCGGGGAGGGCCAGCTCGACCCCGCTGTACACCAAGGCTTTGGATGCGTTCAGCCCATAGAGAGGAAGGTGGGCGAGCAACTGGCTGGGGTAGATCACCCAAGGAATGAATCCCGAGCTGTCGGGCGCCGCGAGAGGCATGAAGTTGAGCAGATTACCCAGCGCCGGTGCCGCCAGCGACAGGCCGGGGTACTTCCAAAAATCTCCGGGTTGTAGAGGCTCCTGGTCCACCGGCGGAGTCAACGGCTGATCACGAAGATTGCCAGGTCGGCGTTGTAGTTGGGATCCTCGACAATCTCCGCTTGAGCTTCAGTGTCCAATGCCACCCTTCTGTGAACCCGAATATTCCGCTCTCTGCAGAGGTCCTCGAAATCGGCGATGGAGAAGAAACGCCGGTTCGGCGTGTTGTACCACTTGTAGCGCAGCACTCCCTTGCTCTCCGGGGCGCGGCCCTGCTGGTAGAGCATCTGCCTGAGCTTGCTGTAGGCGAAGTTCGGAAAGCTCACGATGCCCCTGCGCCCGATGCGCAGGATCTCCGCCAGCAGTCCCTCTACGTCCAGGACCGCTTGCAGCGTCCGCGAGAGCACCACACAGTCGTAGCTGCCGTCCAGAAACGGATCGAGGTGCCGATTCAGGTCCAGATGCAGCACATCCAGTCCGAGCCGGCTGCAGGAGACGATCGCCTCCTCATCCAGCTCTACACCGGTCAGTTTTTCGAAACCCCGTTGTTTCAAACGGTAGAGAAGCTCCCCGTGGCCGCAGCCCAGGTCCAGGACCCTCGAACCCGGAGGAATCAGGTCGATGATCCGGTCGTAGTCCAGCCGATCCGGCTGAAATATGCTGGCCGGATCCGTCGGCACCTGCTTTCTGCGTCCGGCCGAGGGCAGGGAGACGGCTTCGCTGCCGGCAGCTGCCCTCGGCACCCCCTCATCCGACCCGCCAACAGCTATTCCGTTGGTTGTGGCCAAAAACGAGCGGATCAGCTCGCCGTAGATCTCCAAATTGTGCTCTAGCAGGAACGAATCGTGCCCGTAAGGGCTTGGCACGTTGCAGTAGCTCACCCGCGTGCCGGAGCGGATCAGGGCTTCGGCCAGGAGTCGGGATTCCTCCGGCGGAAACAGCCAGTCGCTGGTGTAGCTGAGGATGAGCCAGCGTCCTTCGGTTCTGCCGATGGATTGAACCAGGGCTTCCCGGCTGTCCCCCAGGTCGAACAGATCCATGGCCAGGGTCAGGGTGATGTAGCTGTTGGCGTCGAATCGCTCCACGAAACGGTCGCCCTGGTGGCCGAGGTACGACCCTACGGAGAAGCGCTTCTCGAAGGCCGTGGATACCTCCCGCGGTCTGTGGCGATCGGATTCGAACTTCAGCTGCATCGACTCCGGGGACAGATAGGTGATGTGGCCGATCATCCGGGCGATGGCCAGCCCGATATCCGGACCCTGGGGCTGTCCGTAATACTGTCCGTCCTGGAAGCTCGGATCGTGGACAATAGCGTTGCGACCCACGATATCGAAGGCCAGGGACTGGCTGGTCAGCCGGGCTGCGGTGGCGATGGGGATAAACGCCCGGGAGGCCCGGGGATATCTCGCCGCCCAGCAGAGGACCATCTGCCCCCCCATGGAACCGCCGGTCACGGCCAGCAGCCGCTCTACGCCCAGGTGTTCCACCAGCTTCTTCTGCAGGCTAACCATGTCGCAGATCGTGATGTTGGGAAAGTCCCGGCCGTAGGGCTTTCCGGTGGCCGGATCGCTGCTGTTGGGACCGGTCGTGCCCCGGCAGCCGCCCAACACGTTCGGGCAGATCACGAAGTACTGCTCCGTATCGATCGGCCTGCCCGGACCCACGATCGTCTCCCACCAGCCCGGATCATCATCCTCCTCATGCCGGGCCACGTGGGAGTCCCCGCTCAGAGCATGGCAGATCATGACGGCGTTGTCGGCCCGGCGGGAAAGCTCCCCGTAGGTCTCATAGCAGACCGTGACCTCCTCCAACCTTCCCCCCAGCTGGAGATCCAGTCCTTGCGGAAAGCTCACAGTCCGTGCATAAGGGAGCGGCCTGGCCGCGCGGCTGCTGTCGCTGGAAGAGAGAAAACCGTTGCTCATTCCCATTGGCATAGCTGATATTGACTGAAAAAGTCAAGATAGTGGGGCGCCTCGTGTGGGCGCCTGGGCACCTCCATGCACCTACACCGTGCGCATAGTCTGTACGTCTGCCCTGTGCGTGCGCCCTGTGCTTGCGCCCTGTACGTCTGCTCTTTTCGCGCGCCTGGAAGTTTCGCCCGGAATTCGCACCCAGGCCTCAATCGGGGTCAGTTCTTGTGCTCTTTGCGTTCCTGGGCCGCTTTGATCAGATCGGCGAAGGTCGCCGTCTCCTTGGCTTTATCGCTGAACTGCTGAATCAGACGCCGGTCCAGGGCCTTCTGCTTCCTGGACGGCCGGCGGGACAGGGAATCCCCCTCCCCCCCGGTCTGCTCGTACCCGCAGGAGAGGGACTGACAGACCAGCATCTTCCGCCCCTTCTTGTCCGCCACCGGCATCATCATCTTTCCGCACACCGGACAGGGCTCGCTGCTCACGCTGCGGGGCTGGTAGGTGGCGGTCGAGCTTTTCACCAGCTCCACCAGCTCGGTGGCATTCTTGCGGATATCCCGGTTGAACTCATCGGCCTTTTCCTCCCCGCGGGCAATGCGGGCCAGGCGCTGCTCCCAACGGGCGGTCAGCTCCGGGGAGCGCAGATCCCCCGGAACCAGCTCCAGAAGCTCCAACCCGCGTGGCGTGGGAAAGAGGGTTCGACCCCGCCGCTCGATGTAGTAGTGGGACAGCAGTTTTTCGATGATTTCTGCCCGGGTTGCCGGGGTGCCGATGCCTCCCTGGGCGATGGATGCGCGCAGCTCCTTGTCCTCGATAAAGCGGCCGGCGTGCTCCATGGCGTCGAGCAGGGTGGCTTCGGTATAGCGCGGCGGGGGCTTGGTGAACCCCTGCTTGACCTCCGCGCCCACCACCTGCACCGTGTCCCCCTGGCGGTGGGCGGACAGCTCCTGCTCGGGAACTTCATCCTCCTCCTCGGCGGTATCGGAGACGCTCTGTTCGATTCTCCTCCAGCCCGGATCGATCACCTGGATACCCCTGGAGAGGAACTGCTCCCCCTCCGCCTCGGTGATCAGGGTGATGCTCTTGTAGCGGTAGGGAGGGGAAAGTACGGCCAGAAAGCGGGCCACGATCATCTCCCACAGCACCCGCTCATCCGCTCCCAGCCTCTTCGGATCGGCCCTCTGCTCGGTGGGCAGCAGGGCGTGGTGGTCGCTGACTTTGGCGTCATTGACGAAGCGGCTTCCCGGTTTGATCTCCCCGGCCAGCAGCTGCTGCACCGCGGCGCGGTAGCGGGAGGCGAGCACCGCCTGAAGTCGGTCTTTCAGGGTGGGCACGATGTCCTTGCTGATGTATCGGGAATCGGTCCTGGGGTAGCTCACCAGCTTGTGCCGCTCGTACAATCCCTGGAGGGTGCTCAGGGTCTTCTGAGCGCTGAAGCCCAGGCGGCTGTTGGCCTCCCGCTGCAGGGCGGTCAGATCATAGGCCAGGGGCGGCGGCTCGCTCTTGTCCTTGGCTTCGAATTTGACGATGCGTCCTGCTTTTCCCTGAACCTTGTCCACGATTTCCCTGGCTCGCTTCTCTTCTTTTATGCGCGTCACTCCTCCGGAGCTTCGCCACAGACCCGTGTAGGAACCGAAATCCGCGTGTACCTGCCAGTAGCTCTCCGGTTTGAAGTTGTTGATCTCCTGCTCCCGGGCCACGATAAGGGCCAGGGTCGGGGTCTGCACCCTGCCGGCGGACAACCGGGCATCGTACTTGCAGCTCAGGGCCCGGGAGATGTTCAGCCCGACGATCCAGTCCGCTTCGGAGCGGCACTCGGCGGCGTGAAACAGATTGTCGTAGTTCTTGCCGTCTTTAAGGGTGCGAAACCCCTCCCGAATCGCCGACTCGGTCTGGGAGCTGATCCACAGCCGCTGGTAGGGACCCTTCCAGCCGCCCAGGCGCATGATCCAGCGGGCCACCAGCTCTCCCTCCCGGCCGGCGTCGGTGGCGATGATCAGGTTGTTCACGTCTTTGCGGCGGAACAGAGACTGGATGGTGCGGAACTGGTGGGAAGTCCGGGGAATGACCCGATGCTTCATCCGCTCGGGCAGCATCGGCAGGTAGTGCAGGGACCACCTCTTGTAGCGCTCGTCATAGGCCTGGGGATCGGCCAGCTCCACCAGGTGCCCCATGGCCCAGGTCACGATGTGGGAATCCCCTTCGGAGTAGCCCTTGGCCTTGTTCCGGCAGCCCAGCACCTGGGCCAGCTCCCGGCCCACGCTCGGTTTTTCCGCCAGTACTATGGACTTCATCTCCCGTAGATCTTGGGCCAATATCCGAGATTTGTCAAAGTCCCACCATTGAAACCTCTCCTTAAAATGAGCATATTGTGACTACCCTCACAGCAGTCGGGCGGGTCGCCACCGCGCAACGACGCTGGAGGGCGACGGTGCGGGAGGGCGCGCAGGAGGTACGTATGCCGCGAGAACTGATCGAGAGATTGTGGAGCCGGGGCAAGGAGTTTCTCGGCGTGGAGTATCCGGTCTTGGGCGGGGCCATGACCTGGATCTCGGAATCGACCCTGGTTTCCGCCATCTCCAATGCCGGAGCCTTCGGGGTTTTGGCCGGCGGAAACATGCCGCCGGTGATGCTGAAGGATGAGATCAAGAAGACCCGGGACAAGACGGACAAACCCTTCGGTATAAACCTGATCACCATAGCACCCAACTTCGCCAAGCACCTGGAACACGTCCTGAAGATCGAGTTCCCCTTCGTGATCCTGGCCGGCGGCCTTCCGCCGCGGGAGGCGATCAACCGCATCAGGGAGACCAAGAGTAAGCTGCTCTGCTTCGCCCCCACCGTGGGGATCGCCCGGCAGCTGGTCAAGGGCGGGGTGGACGCCCTGATCATCGAGGGGCACGAGGCCGGCGGTCACATCGGCCCGGTCTCCACCGCTGTGCTGGCCGAACAGATTCTCCCCCGTGTTGAGGCCGTGCCCGTGTTCGTGGCCGGGGGAATCGGCAGCGGGGTGATGATGGTCCACTACCTGATGATGGGCGCTTCGGGGGTGCAGCTGGGAACCAAGTTCGCCGTGGCCGAGGAATCCGTGGCTCACAAAAACTTCAAGCGGGCCCTGCTGCGGGCGGCGGCCAAGGATGCGGTGCCCACCGCTCAGTTCGATCCCCGTATGCCGGTGATCCCGGTCCGGGCTCTGACCAACGAGGGGACCCGGGACTTCAACACCCTGCAGCTCGGTCTGGTGGCCCAGCTGGAGCGGGAGTCCATTACGGCCAGGGAGGCGGGACTGAAACTCGAGGAGTTCTGGATCGGCGGCCTGCGCAAGGCGGCGATCGACGGGGATGTGAAGGCGGGCTCGCTGATGGCCGGTCAGAGCGTCGGCTTGGTGAAGGAGATACTGCCGGTTAGAGAGATACTGGATCGGCTGATCGAGGAAGGAGTGGAAGAGGCGGAGAAGATCCTCGAGCGGCTGGGACGCTAGAACATTCTGCCGAAGACGAGCATCACATGAGGCACCAGGGGAAACCGGATATCGTACAGATCGCCCTCCAAGATCTCCTGCAGCCAGGCCGCCCCGATTTCCAGCCCCAATCTCCAGCCGTCATTGTTTCCGAGCAGCCAGTTGTAGCCGAGACCGGCCCGGGGCTTCAGAATCCCCTGATTGAGGGTAAAGGAGCTCAGCCGCCAGAGGGAGAGGAAACTGACGCCCGTGAAGGCAAAAAGACTGCGGTCCATACCGCCGAAGTAATAACGCAGATTGAGACCGGGTTCCAGGGTGCCGACCCAATCGCCGCTCATTTTCAAAACGAGAAGGCGGGTCTCCAGGCTCAATCCGACCGCTCCCTGCAAAAATTCGAGCTCAACTCCAAAGGGGGCGACCAGGGAGCCGCCCGCCTGAAGCGAAACGGCTCCCTTGGGTCGGTCCCCCTCCTCCGTCCAGACGATTCCAACAATGAGGATTACCATCAGCAGCACAAGAACGCTCCGTTTCATGTTCACTCCGCTTCGCCAGTGTCCGCGATATCATTCCTGCAGTCAATAGCAGGGCATCGAACCCGAATCGATCCAACGAATTTTTGCCCTGTTTCCCCTCCGTCTGCTGGGAGAAATCGGAATTTCGTGCTATACTAATAACAAAGTGGGCTTGGATGCTCAACAGACTATCTAAAAATCAGAGGAGGAAAACTATGAGCAAAACGGCTAAGTTTCTGATCGTCAGTCTTCTGCTCTTGGTTCTGGTAGGAGCAGGTGCTTTCGCCAAACAGGACGTTGAGAAACACACCGTGCACGTCGGCATCAACCCGTTCAGCTGGATCTACGGTGCGTACAAGGTCGAGGTGGGCATGCCTCTCACCGGCTTTGTTGAGCTGGCCGCCCAATTCGACTACGTGGACGGCGAGGCGCAGAGAAAAATTTTCGGTTTGGACACGGACTCCTATTCCAAACGGCTGACCGGGGGGCTGGTCGTGCACCTGTTCCCCTCCCAGATGGCCACGGGATTCTTCATCAGCGGCCGCCTGATGTTCCTGAACTTCAGATACGTCGACACGGCTACATCAACGGACGATACCTACCAAGACATGACCGCAGGCATTGACATCGGCTGGCGCTATCTCTGGGAGTTCGAAGGCGGTTGGGGTATGTTCCTGCAGTTCTACGGCGGGATCGAACGCTTCTTCTTCAACGGAGACATAGCGGACGATTTTGGACTGCCCATCTTACCGGTGACCGGATTCCACATCGGATTCCACATGTAGTCCGCTTCACCAGCATAAAACCGGCCGTTCGGTGTCGTTCATCGGGCGGCCTTTTTTTTGGTATTCCGCGGGGTGACAGAAGGTCCTCCTTCGGGTGTTACAGAAGGTGAAAAGCAAACATCGAGGAGGAAAAATAGATGAACAGGAAGCTTGCGGTTCTGCTTGCCCTCTTCATCGCCCTGGCGGGCGTGAACGGATTTACCGACGGCGCCGGCGGCATGTACTACGGCCTTCAGACATCGGAGTACCCATTTCTGAAGGATTATCCGGTTCGCAACAACTCGCTTGGCCTGGCCTACTACGGCGGCTACGGCTACGGGGTGCACGGTCACACCATCACCGGCGGCTTCGGCTTCGCCATCACCGACACCGATGGAGACAGCGGAATCGCCGGGGGGTTCGGCGGGGTGATCAACGGCGTACGCTTCATCGATTGGCCGGTAACTGTTTCCCTGATCAGCTGGACCGCCGTAGGGGGGATCTCCACGGGAAACCAGGAAAACGGTGACGGGGATGACGGATTCTTCGCCTTCATGGAGGAGATCACCCTGGAGCTGGGCATCCCAATCAACCGGTGGTTCATGCCCTCCCTGTACGCAGGCTACCAGATCGCCGGGAATCTGGCCCCCGGAACGCCCTTCGAGGATTTCCTGGTCTACACCCCGGTGGTCGGCATGCGCGTGGCCTGGGGAAAGTTCTATTGATCGAAGGCGGGTGCGTGCCGGGTCTACGACGGGCCGGGGCGTTGCCCGCTACCCAGCAGTCTGTCTTCGATTTCCCGGTACAGCCGCTGCGTAGCCGGCGTGGGCACGCCGAGCTCCCGTCCCAGGCGCAAGATCGTTCCCCCGAACAGATCCCCCTCATTGCGCGCGCTTTTTTCCACATCCCTCTGATACGAGGTCTTGGTCTCGAAGGGAAAGTTCTCGGCCTTATTGAGGGAACTCTCGATGATCCCCTCACCCAGGGCGACTCCCCGTTTCGCAGCAACCGCCTCGATCTCCTCCATGATCCTCCGGACAAGCCCGTGCAGCTCCGTATCCTGCAGCACGGCTCCGAAGGGCTTGTCGGCCCAAGCTGTAACCAGGCCGAAAGAGGCGATAAACAGGTATTTCTCCCAGATGGCTGGATAGGCATCTTCCTCAAAATCCACAGATACGCCCGCCTGCTCAAAAAGATGCACCACGCGGGAGGGGTCGTATTCGCTACGGTCCGGATCACGGCCGCAGATCAAAAGGCCGGCCATGCCCTTTTGGGTCACTACTCCCGGCCGATCGATGCTCGCACTCACATAGACGCAGGCTGGAAGAACGACCCCGGATTTCACGTGGCGGCGGATCCGCTCACGGATGTCGACGCCGTTGAGCAGGGGCATAACCACTGCAGCTTCGCTGACCAGAGGAGCCAGCCGGCGACTCACCTCATCCAGATCGTAGCCTTTGACGCAGACCAGGCATAGATCCGGCGCCTCCGGCTGTTCGATCGCATCTGTTGCTCGATCGGGCCGGCAGACCAGCCCGCTTTGCCGGGCGGTATTGAGAACCAGACCGTTTTCTCGAATCGCCCGGAGGTGATCGCCCCGGGCTACGAAGGTGGTGGTGACGGTTTTCCTCCGGTCCTCCTTGCCCTCGGATTCCCGATAGTGTCTCGCCAATAGTCCTCCGAAGTACCCGCCGACTCCGCCCAAACCCACAACAAGGACCTTCCAAACCCGGGCTCCGACTGCATCATCGTTCATGGATTCAAACTCCTCTCTCTGTAGCCGCATATTGTATAAGTCCAAATACTACCTGCACCTTCGATGTTTTTGAACCCGGCTTCTCTCAGTATGCCGATCAGCTTTTGGAACCGCAGGGACATACGAATTGGAAGGACTTTTCCCCAATTGCTTTCAGCACCTCCTTCGAATGAACAACCACGATGTCGGGTCACTCAGAAAGAACAGGGGCTGCCTCTGCAGCGCCCAACGCCAGGTTTGACCTTGGCATTTGAATTGTGGATATTAGCCCCATATACCACACAACGGCAATACGTTGCGGAGGCGATAAATGGCGAAAATCGTAATCGTCGGCGGGGTGGCCGGAGGCGCGAGCACAGCTGCTCGGCTGCGCCGGAGGGACGAGCTGGCGGAAATCATTCTCTTCGAGCGAGGGGAGTACATCTCCTACGCCAACTGCGGCCTTCCCTACTACATCGGCAATGTGATCACGGACCGGGACCGCCTGTTCGTTCAGACCCCGGAGGGCTTTGCCGCCCGTTTCAAGATCGACGTGCGGATCCGCTCGGAGGTAACCGGAATCGACCGCAAGGCAAAGCGGGTGACCGTGATCGACCTGAAATCGAACAAAACCTACGAGGAGAGCTACGACAAGCTGGTGCTCTCCCCGGGGGCCGAACCCGTCAAACCACCGATCCCGGGAATCGATCTGGATGGGATCTTCACGGTGCGCAATGTCCCGGACACGGACCGGATCAAGGAGTACATCAAACGGAACAAGGTGCGGCGGGCGCTGATCATCGGAGCGGGTTTCATCGGGCTGGAGATGGCGGAGAATCTCCATCGCCGGGGCATCCTGGTCACGATCGTGGAGATGGCCGAGCAGGTCATGACGCCCCTGGATTTCGAGATGGCGGCGGAGGTTCACCAGCATTTGAAAGCCAAGAACGTGGAGTTCTACCTGAAGGAGGCGGTTACGGCCTTCGAGTCGAGGCTCGGACGGCTGGTGGCCCGGCTGTCCGGCGGCAAGGAGCTGCAGGTCGGTCTGGTGATACTGGGCGTTGGCGTGCGTCCCGACAGCGCATTGGCCCGGGAGGCAGGCCTGGAGATCGGCGGGCGGGGCGGGATAAAGGTCGACGAGTTCCTGCAGACGTCGGATCCCGACGTGTACGCCCTGGGAGATGCGATCGAGTTCCCCCACCCCGTGCTGGGCAAACCAATGAGCGTCTATCTGGCAGGACCGGCCAACAAGCAGGGACGGATCGTGGCGGACAACATCGTTCTGGGAAACAAGCGGCGCTACCGGGGGTCGATAGCCACGGCCATCGCCAAGGTCTTCGATCTGACCGTGGCCGCCACGGGGTTGTCGGAGAAAGCCCTGCGCGCCGAAGGCATCCCCTTCGTCTGCTCGATCACCCACTCCGCCTCCCATGCCGGCTACTACCCGGATGCCCAGCCCACCAGTTTGAAAATCGTCTTCAGTCCCGAGGACGGCCGGCTCTTCGGAGCCCAGATCGTGGGCTATAAAGGAGTGGACAAACGGGTGGATATGATCGCCTCGGTTCTCAAGCAGGGAGGCACGGTCTACGATCTGCAGGAGATCGAGCATGCCTATGCCCCTCCCTTCTCTTCAGCCAAGGACCCGGTGAACATCGCCGGCTTCGTGGCGGAGAACATCATAGGCGGTCTGGTGAAGATCGTGCACTGGCACGAGCTGAACGAGGAGGAGCTTTCCCGCTCTTTCATCCTAGATGTCCGGGAAGTGGAGGAGTACAAGCTCGGCAAGATCGAGGGAGCCGAAAACATTCCCCTCAACTCCCTGCGGGATCGCCTCAAGGAGCTTCCCCGTGACAGGCGGATCATCGTCTACTGCGCCGTGGGCCTGCGGGCCTATCTGGCCTGCAGGATCCTGAGCCAGAACGGATTCTCCGAGGTCTACAATCTCTCCGGCGGCTACAAGACCTATGAGTTCGTTACGGAAAAACAGGCCAACGAGGATATCTTTCAGGGCGACGTGATCGGAAAGGATAACAACATCTACCAGACAGCCGTCGAAGAGGCCTGAGACGGGCGCTGTCTGCAGGCTAACGTTCAGAACGTCAGCAAGAGACGGAAGGTACATTTTCCGTTCTCGACAGCCGGGCACCCCCCTGATATAGTGTCAGAAATCCGGAGGTGTACCGATGAATTTCTCCTGGTCTATCTTCCTCGATTTAGGCTTGATCTGCGCCGCCCTGCTGATCGCCACCTTTATCCGTTCCAAAGTCCGCTTCTTTCAAAAATTCCTTATTCCCAACGCCCTGATCGCAGGCTTCATCCTCCTGCCCTTCTACAACTATGCCGCTCCCAGGCTGGGCATGGGCAACGAGGGGCTGGAGAACCTGGTGTTCCATCTGCTGAACCTCTCCTTCGTGGCCATGAGCCTGCGGGGAATGGGCACGAAGGGGGCGGGCAGGAGGATCTTTTCCTCCGCGGTTATCATTATCATCCAGTACACCCTGCAGGTGATCGTGGGCTTCGGCCTGACCCTCCTCTTCATCTACACCTTCCTGCCGAAGCTGTTTCCCAGCTTCGGTCTCCTGATGCCCCTTGGCTACGGACTGGGACCGGGACAGGCCTTCGCCATCGGCAAGGGCTGGGAGGTTTTCGGTTTCGAGGGCGGTGGGAATCTCGGCCTGGTGTTCGCCGCGCTAGGCTACCTGTGGGCCTGCTTCCTGGGAATCGCCCTGATCACCATCGGCCGCAGGCAGGGGTGGATGGATCCGCAGCTGGCCGGGTTGATCGATCAGCGCCGGTTGCGCACCGGAATCCTTCCTTTAAAAGAAAACAGACCCGTGGGAAGTCTGCTGACCACCGAAACCGAGGCCATCGACACCCTTTCCTTCAACCTCGCTCTGGTTCTGGGCGTGTACCTGCTGGCCTACCTGTTTCTGCAGCTGCTGACTTTCCTGCTGTCCTTCGCCGGTGATATGGGGACGCAGCTGGCCAACAACCTCTGGGGTATCGCCTTCATCTTTGCCGCGGTCATCGCTATGTTCGTCAAGCGGATCTTCCGGGCTTTCAACATCGATCACGCCGTGGACAACGGTACGCTGACCCGCCTGGCCGGCGGCTGCATCGACATCATGGTCACCGCCGCCATCGCGGCCATCACCATCGTGCTGCTGACCCGTTTTTGGATCCCGATCCTGGTGATCGCGATTGTGGGCGCCGTTGTCAGCACCATCACCATTTTCTGGACCGTGTCCCGGCTGTTCACGGACAACCGCTTCACGCGGGCCATCATGTTCTACGGCAACCTCACCGGGACCCTGTCCACGGGACTGGCCCTGCTGCGGGTCGTGGATCCGGACTTCAAGACGCCGGTGGCCACGGACTATATGTACGGCACGGGGATCACCTTTGTACTGGTCATTCCGCTGATTCTGATGCTCAACCTCCCCGGTTACTGGTACACCACTGGCCAGGTCTGGTACCTGTGGGTGACTCTGGCGATCATCGCCGCCTACGTTGTTTTCTCCGTGGTCAGCTACAGCCTGCTGGCGGGCAAACGGGGATATCGGAACGCCGGCTCGCTCTGGCTGAAGGACTAGGGATGGATTCGACGATCCAGGTCCCACAGATAGCCCAGGAATAGGTCCGCCAGCAGATCGAGATCGTTTTCACGAACAACCGCGGTAATAAAGCCGGAAGCCACGATGGAACAGACGGAAAGCTCCACTCCTGCCGATATAAGCGGTCTCAGTCCGGATTCCGTCCCCCCGTCCCAGCTGCCCACACCGGCGCCGCCAACGGCTGAGATCCTCAGCGAAGGTTCGTTCTGCGAAACTTGGCATCGCCTCTGGAACAGGGGGATCTCCAGCAGTACGGAAACACGAAAGTAGACGCTTCGGGAATTGAAGAGGACCATCGGTCTGAGAGAAACGGCGAGTCGTTTCTGATATGCGAGGAGCACGGCGGCTGCGGCATGGACCTGCTCGATCCCGAAGAAATACGGATCCACTACTGCACCAACCATCACTCCCGCTTTCGGAATTCCCGGCTCGGCTCCTTGTGCCCGGACAGGGAAACCGGAAAGGAGCAGAACCAACACAACGACGGAACAACGATATTTCATTTTCCAAACACCGAACATATTCTATACTAGAAGTCTCGATACAATCACAACCAAGGAGGAGTCCTGTGGCTGAATATCTAGGACGAAAGTGGGAAAAACAGGAGCTGGTCTCCCTGACCGGGGATCCCCAGCAGATCGCGGGCATCACCCGCTGCACCCTGGATGAGGGCAAGGCGGCGGGGGTGCAGGCGCTGCAGGTGAACACCGGCGGGGGCTTGCAGTTCACCGTGCTTCCCGGCCGGGGCATGGATATCGCCGGCGCCACCTTCCAGGGCATAAACTTGAGTTTTCTCTCCCCTACCGGGCTCACCTCCCCGGCCTACTACGAGGAGCAGGGATTGGCCTGGCTGCGCAGCTTCTACGCCGGGCTGCTCACCACCTGCGGGATCACCAACGCCGGAGCTCCCAGCGTGGATCAGGGGCAGTCCTTCGGACTGCACGGCCGGATCTCCAACGCGGCGGCGGAAGATGTCTGCGTGGAGCAGGAGTGGCACGGGGATGAGTACCGCCTGGTCATTAAGGGGCGGATGCGGGAGGCCGAGGCCATGGGAGAGAACCTCCTGCTGAGCCGCACTCTCCGGACCCAACTCGGAGCCAGGGGATTCGTCCTGGAGGACCGTATCGAAAACAGGGGGTTCGAGGCCCAACCCCTGATGATGCTCTACCACTTCAACTTCGGTTTTCCCCTGCTGGGATCGAAGGCCCGGGTGGTCGGCCCCATCCGGGAAACCGGTGCCCGGGACGAGGAAGCCCGCAAGGACAGGGGCGTGGAGGAGGCTCTGATCTTTCCCGAGCCGATCCAGGGGTATCAGGAGAAGGTGTTCTTTCACAAGCTGGCCGCGGATGAATCGGGCAACAGTTTCGTTGCCCTGCTCAACCGCGACATCGGAGACGGAACACCCCTCGGCATGATCCTGCGCTTCAATACCAAAGAGCTTCCCGAGCTCACCGAGTGGAAGATGCCCCGGCGCGGTTTCTACGTCATGGGGCTGGAGCCGGGCACGGTGACCCCCGTCGGCAGGGGACCCCTGCGGGAGGCGGGCAAACTGCCGCTGCTGGACGGACAAAGCGAGTACAAGATCCGGATTCATTTCGACGTGGTTGCCTCAGCCGGGGAAATGGACGCGATCGAACAAGAGGCCCAAGAATTGACAAACGCGTAATGGAGGAACTCCGGCTCCGCCCGATCGGCATCATCCACTCCCCCTTCACCGCCGCCAAGGGAACGCCCATTCAGTCGTCGGCGGGGCGGGATGTCCGGGCTACGGTGGAGGTATACCCGGAGTACGCCGAAGGTCTTCAGGACCTGGAAGGATTCTCCCACCTGATCCTGCTGTACCACTGCCACCGGGTCAGGCCGTACAGCCTGACCGTGCTGCCCTTCATGGACTCGGTTCCCCGCGGGGTGTTCGCCACCCGGGCTCCTTCCCGGCCCAATCCGATCGGCCTTTCCGTGGTCCGTCTGCTTTCACGGGCGGGGAATATCCTCACTATCCGGGAGGTGGACATCCTGGACGGTACACCGCTGCTGGACATCAAACCATACATAGAAGATACGGACGTTCGCCGCAAGACCCGCAAGGGCTGGCTGGAGGGCAAGATCAAGGGGGTGCACAATACCCGGGATGACTCCCGCTTCGTATAGAAGGACGGATGTAACCGCGAAGACAGATCAGCCCAGGAAGACGGAGGGAACAGGAGGACGGATAGGCCGAAGACGGCGGATAAAGCGAATGGGACAGAGCGTGAGACTAATGCCTTTACCGGTCGAAACGTTATCCGTATGATAACGATACCTTGATAACGAAACCATACTCGAGGAGGAGTCATGATTTTCGAGTGGTTTAAGTCTTTGGATCCGATCTTTCAGGCTCTGCTGGCCACCTGTTTCACCTGGTTTATAACCGGAGCCGGAGCCGGCCTGGTGTTCTTCTTCAAGACGATCAACCGCAAAGTGCTGGACGGCATGCTCGGCTTTGCCGCCGGGGTGATGATCGCGGCCAGCTTCTGGTCCCTCCTGGCCCCGGCCATCGAGATGGCGGAAAACGACTCGAACCTCCCAGCCTTCGTCCCCGCCGCCGTGGGTTTTCTGCTCGGCGGCGCCTTTCTCTTTGCCATAGACAAGATCCTGCCGCACCTCCACCTGGGTCTGCCGCGCAGCGAGGCTGAAGGGATCTCCACCACCTGGCAGCGCAGCGTGCTGCTGGTACTGGCCATCACCCTGCACAATTTCCCCGAGGGGCTGGCCGTGGGCGTGGCCTTCGGCGCCCTGTCCGCCGGACTTCCCTCGGCGACCCTGGCCGGAGCGATGGCCCTGGCCCTGGGAATCGGCATCCAGAACTTCCCGGAAGGAACGGCAGTGTCGGTGCCGCTGCGCCGGGAGGGTTTTTCCCGTTTCCGGTCCTTTTTCTGGGGACAGCTGTCCGGCATCGTGGAACCGATCGCCGGGGTCCTGGGAGCGCTGGCCGTGATCGTGGTCAAACCCCTACTGCCCTACGCCCTGGCCTTCGCAGCCGGAGCCATGATCTACGTGGTGGTCGAAGAGCTGATCCCGGAATCTCAAGCTGAGTCGAACACCGATGTGGCCACCATCGGGGCTTTGCTGGGATTCACCGTGATGATGACCCTGGATGTAGCGCTGGGATAGGAGAACTA
>CAZPQC010000024.1:33171-34976 GCA_964588525.1 uncultured Spirochaetaceae bacterium | reverse complement strand
GCCCGTCCAGACGGCGAATCACCGTCCAATCCAGACGCTGCAGGATCGCCTCGGGGTTGCGCATCTCAGGACTGCGCACCAACGCTGACATGGTTTTCCAACGGCGCGGCAGGAGCCGGCAGATGTTCCAGGATCCGATGCAGAATCGCGTCGCTGGTCACGGCATCGGAGAGCGCCTCGTAAGACAGAACCAGACGGTGGCGCATCACATCCGGCACCACGTCGACCACATCCTGAGGCATCACGTAGCCGCGGCCCCGCAGGAAAGCCAGGGAGCGGGCGCAGACGATCAGGTAGATCGATGCCCGCGGGCTGGCCCCGTACATGATGTACCTGGCGATGTCGGGGATGCCGTGGCTTTCAGGATCCCGGCTGGCCGCGACCAGACGCACGGCGTACTGCATCAGCGCCGGGTCAGTGAAAACCTTCTCGCTCTCCCTCTGCAGTCCGATGAGCTGCTCCGTGGTGGCCACGGCGTTCACCGAACCCATTACGCCGGTCATGCGTTCTACGATGACGAACTCTTCCTCCTCGCTGGGATAATCCACCAGCACCTTCATCATGAAGCGGTCCACCTGGGCTTCGGGCAGCGGATAGGTGCCTTCGGTTTCGATCGGATTCTGGGTGGCCATTACCAGAAAGGGGTTCGGAACCGGAAAGGTCTCCCCGCCGATGGTCACCTGGCGCTCCTGCATCACCTCCAGAAGCGCGCTCTGAACCTTGGCCGGGGCGCGGTTGATCTCATCGGCCAGCAGCAGGTTTGTAAACACCGGTCCCAGGGATGTGCTGAAGGCACCGGTCTTCTGGTTGTAGATACGGGTACCCACCAGGTCTGCGGGTACCAGATCCGGGGTAAATTGGATCCGCTTGAACGCGCCCCGGACGGCCAGGGCCAGGGTCTTCACGGTCATGGTCTTGGCCAGACCCGGCACCCCCTCCACCAGAAGATGTCCGTGGGACAGCATGGCCACCAGCACTCGCTCGAGAAAATGGTCCTGCCCCACGATTACCTTCTTGACCTCATAGAGGATCTTCTCCATGAGTGAAGCCTCTGTTGGTTCGTGTATCTGCTTGTCGTTCATAGCACCTCCCGATAGGGGTATTGAAATATCTTCAGAATCATCGAGTCTATTCATTATCTGTATTCATCTCATCCCACCCTACCAGACCGGCTCTCCGGCCAGACCCCCGGCTGTTTCGATGGTCACGGCAAAGCCGATGCCCACGAAGAACTCCTGTTCGGTGGGGTTGATCAGGGCGGTCACGATCCCCACCACTTCCCCGTCCCGATTGATCAGCGGGCCTCCCGAGTTTCCGGGATTGACAGCCGCATCGAATTGGATCAGGTTCGACATGGGCATTCCCGTGTCCGGGGAAACGTAGGTCCTGCCCAGACCCGAGACAACCCCGGCGGACAGAGAATTGGCAATGCCGAAGGGATGCCCCACCGCCGCCACTTCGTCTCCGACCTGGAGCATGCCCGATCCGGCCATGGTCGCCGGGATCAGGTCGTCGGGGATCACCATGGCCTGCAGCACGGCCAGATCGTTCTCCGGCTGTCTTGCGATGACCACCGCCGGAGACTCCGAGCCGTCGGCGAAGATCACCAGCACGGTTTGCGCATCCATCACTACGTGCAGGGCGGTCAAAATGATACCGCTGTCCACGATCACCACTCCGGTGCCGACCGCCCCGGTCATCTCCTGTTCGTTCTCGGTCTCCGACCCCGGTGTATGCACCAACACTACAGACGGTCGAATGACCTCATAGGCTACGGCAGCAAATGAGGGTTCGGGGGGCGCTTC
>CAZPQC010000024.1:0-33071 GCA_964588525.1 uncultured Spirochaetaceae bacterium | reverse complement strand
AGGGGGTTTCATCGGTTTCACAACAGCACCCCCTGGCGGTTGAAAAAAATGTTCAGCTTTTGGATTGGGGCGACCTCCTTCAACGAGGTTTCTAACCCCTCCAGTTCCTCCGCGCGCAGACCGGAGAAACTGAAGTGGATCGTGGTCAGGCTGTCGCTGAGGGAAACGCTCTGCAACTTTCCGCTGGCCACCTTCCGGCGAAGTATACCCAGCAGCCGATCCTGTGTCTCCGCCGACAGACCGCCGCCTAAGGTAAGGAGCAGCACGCCGTCGCTTCTCTTGGAACGGAAAAGCCTGGGCAGGTAGCGCTGAACCAGCAGTACCGCCAGAGCCAGGGCAAGCAGAATGAATAGGAGCAGATAGTTGAAGGTGGCGCAGACGATCGAGGAGGCGATCACCAGCATGATAAAGCCGACTTCCTCCGGTTCCTTGATCGGTGTTCGGAAGCGGATGATTGTCAGGGCTCCGATCAAACCCAGAGACAGGGGAAGGGAGAATTGGATGGCGATGAACAGCGCGGTGATCGACGGCGCGATTAAAAGAAAACTCCGGTGGATCTGCGAACCCGTCGCCCGGTTTTCGTAGAACAGCTGATAGAGAACCGAGATAACCAAAGCGGAAACCACGGACAAAGCCAAAGACAAAATGAAATCGGGGAGGCTCACCTGTACGCCGGGGCTCCGCATCAGCTGTTGGATCTGCTGCAACGCGTTCATATCAAACTCTCCTTCCAAGGGGCTGCATCAGAGCTTCGAGACTGACAGCGTACTTGGAGAACGGTGATTTTGTAAGGTAGGACCCGATCGGATTCAACACGCCGCAGGTCTCGCGGTTCATCCCCTTGATCTCCAGAACTCCGACATCGAGATGAACCGGAAGCGTGGCCTGAACAACCGTGTCGTTTGCCCGGGTACAACGGATCTCCGTATCCTCTGCAATAGCAGAATCACTTTCAACGTCGAGGTAGCGCCGGCGCCGATATTGAATCAACAGGACCGGCACCAGCATCCCCGCAGCTCGATATCCCAGATCAAACACTCTCGACGTCAGATCCGGAATCCGTTCGTCGGAAAAGAGGTCATCAAGAAGAACCCGTGAGGGAATCGTCACTTCGGTCCGCCTCTTCTCGGACAAAGCTCCCTGCTTGGTTTTGACCTCCAGATAACAGCGCACTCCGGCGCCTGATTCCACGGTGGCGGGATCCCTGGCCGGATCCGCATACCATCGCAGCCGGACCTTTGCCCTCAGGAACTCTCCGTTTCTGCTCTCGTGAAAGTGAAACAGCTCCGGCGTATCGAAGTAAATACTGGAAACCACGCTGGACGGATACCGGGGATCAGGCACACAGGCGTGTTCCAGCCAGGTACGGATCACGTCCGTATATCCCGTTGGAAACAGATACTTCTGTTCGACCCGCTGGAAACGATCCTGATTCATACTACCGTCCATTGCTCAGGCCCGGGCTTACGTACAGGGATCGGAATTCACCGGATCCATCGGGTATTCTACCATATGCGATGTCTTCCCGTTGAACCCCGTACTCGATCGAATCGAGTACTCGATTGCCCCGCCCGTCCGTGTCGACGAGCAGCAGTTGTTCCCCGTCACCGGAAAGCTTGAAATCGGCGTGCAGACCCTGAGCATCCCCGCCGTCCTCGTCCGCCCAGACCAACAGATAGCCACGGGAAGGAATTGTCGTGCCTCGGGGGAATTTCCACTTTCGCAGGTTTTCCGGTTTGTCACTCAGATACATCCCGGACAGATCAACAACGGAGTCGCTGCGGTTAAACAACTCGATCCAATCGTCGAACTCTCCCTGGGGATCGGCAACGCTCCTGGAGTTCAAAGCCAGCAACTCGTTGATCACCACCGGCGAGGGACCCGTGGAAGAAAGGCCGCTGAAAACACTCCGCGCCCCCAACTCGGTGTTTTCCGGTACGAAAGTGGTTGTTCCGAGAGACTCCAGGGCTCGAGCCTCCACATAGTAGCGCACCTTCGTGCCGAGCGGCACCGCCGGTATACCCCCGGCAAACTCGCCGTCCCCGGCTCTGGCGTCCTGATGCCGACCGTCGTCATTCATCTCGACACTGGTAAAAATCGAATCGCTTCCCAAAGCGTAGTAAAGCAACACCTGATCCACCCTCTCCTTAGGGGAGACCCTGGCGGTAACCGTCACTCCTTCCCCGGTTGCCGGCCCTTCCCTGTGCTGCAGTGCAAGGATCTCCGGCGCTGGTCGGCCGCTTTCCGGATGGGCGAGCAGGAATTCCCTGCGTTCGCTGACAAAACTCTTCAAGCTGGGCGTGCGATACCAGCCATAGCCGCCGGAATCTCCGGTCAGGCTGTCGACGAAGTCCTGGTAGGAGTAGAGCTTTTTCTCGTCCCCCCGCACTTCATCAGCGATAAGAGCCTGATACTGCTCGACGATCGGACCGAGCACCTGCCAATCCAGCCACTGGTTCACGATCGTTCGCACATGAGCGAGGTAGCGGGCCCGCAGGTGGGGAACGGACAGGAGCCTGCTGATCACGGGCAGGGAGGGATTGTCCTGGTGTCCCACCGGGCTCAACATCGGATCGCTGCTGGGCCAGCGGTTCGGTCCGCCTCCGCCGGCGTAGCGGAAAGTTTCATTGTTGTCGTGGGTGATGAGGTGAAACCGCCCCACCGGATCCTGGTACAGGTAGTAGTCGCTGCCGCGGCTTATGTAGCCGTCGTTGTCGATGAACACGTTCTCCAGGGCGAGGAACCACAGGGCTCCGTCAATATCGAAAACCCTGCTCAGACGCTGCTCGAGCTCATCTGAAGGGGTATTGGTCAGGAGGTCGCACATCTCGATCAAATCATGCCAGGCTTCCGGGGTATCCTCCGTGCTAAGCTCAAAGGATCTCCTGTACGAACCAGGGTCCGGTCCGCTGTACACCAATCCGCCGCCGCTATTGTGACCCGCGGGCACCTTCCAGCGAACGCCTTCAGTCGTGCCGAACCATTGCCGGACGAAGTCTTTGTTGAACTGCTGCACGTTTATATATACGCCCCAGTTCTCCCCGTTGATCACCAGCCGCACGAAGTTGGCCTTGGGTGCGGCATTGTACTGACGGGCGATGCGGGAAAACAGCACCGTGCGTAGAAACGAGGGATCGGCGTGGCCGTTGAGCAGATCCAGCGTTCTGTAGCCGTAGAGTCGCTCGCCATCAACCGAGTGATCGATGGAGATCGAAAAAGATTTCTTCGGTGAGTTGCCGAGCATGAAGTAACTCGAGTTGCCCCGAAATCGGACACCCACCCCCGTATACAGCTTGCCGTCAACGATCAGATCCGCCGGAACCTCCACGTCGGTCCTGAAAAAATCCGCAAGTTCCCCCTGCCAGTCCGGATCGGGAAAGCGGAGATACAGGGTACGCATGACCGTCTGGTCGTACAGATCGATGTGGCTCGGCACGGCTGCGGCTGCGCTTTGGCGCAGGTCCGCCGATACGAGGGATTTGATGGGGTTGACTTGCTGCGAACCGGCAGGCAGATCCCGGCCGGCTCGTTGTTCCCGGACATACTTCCGGGCCGCCCGTCTCTCCCGGTCGTTCAACCAGCCGTCGCCGTTTCTGTCGAACATCGCCACGACCTCCAGCTCAGGCTGCCGGTTCCAGCGCATGCCGAAGCCAGTCTGGGCTTCACCGGAGGACAGCACGCCGACAAAGAAAAAGCAGACCAGACCTGTGGTCGCCATTGCCTTTGCTGTCATGTTGATTAAAATACTCATATATTAGCCAATTGGCTATGCCGTTTCATTTTATCATGTGCGCAAAGTAGAGCACGAGTGCCAGGGGATGGTCCTCAGCCTGGAGGATCGACTTCGCAGCGAGGGCTACCGAGTCTCCAGCCGTAGGGACGGTAAAAGCGGTGAGAAGGAGGCCAGCTCGGATCGATACGATCTGATCATCCTGGATGTCGTGCGCCCCGAGCGGGACGGGTTCCAGGTCTGCAAAAACCTCAAGGATTCCGGCGTATCCGCGCCCATCCTCATGCTAACCGCCAGGAGCACCACCCTGGACACGGTGAGCGGTTTACAGACGGGGGCGGACGACTACCTGCGCAAGCCTTTCGAGATGCAGGAGCCGCTGGCTCGCGTGCTCGCCTGGCTGCGGCGGAAACTCGGGGAGAGGTCCAGGCCCAGGCACCTGATCACCGTACGGGGTCGGGGCTACCGCTTCGAACCGGATTGAACCGCTTTGTTTTCGTGTTGCCTGTTCAGCTTACCTACCGTTGCTCCGGCAGCCACGTGACTGTAGAATGTAGCCGGTTCAGGAGGTGCGGAGATGGACTCCCAAGAGAAAAAATTTCCACAACCTGGGCTGCCCAGGGGATTCGTTGGCTGGATTGTGGCTTTGATGATGCCGCTGGCTCACAGCGCGATATACAGGCGCGTAGCCAAGGCCTTGAATTTACAGCCTGAAGATTACCTCCTCGAGGTTGCCTGCGGTGGCGGACGTTTCTTGAAGGATTATGCATCTCGCGTCCATAGCGTCGCTGGCGTTGACCTCTCTGATGTCCAGATCAAAATGGCAAAATGGAGGCTCAGAGGCCGTATTGCAGCAGGAACAGCGGAGATCGTGCAGGGCGATGCCTCCCAGCTGCCCTGGGATGATAACAGTTTCAGTGTAACTACCACGATGGGTAGTTTCATTGGATTTCCCAAGCCCTTAGAGTCGTTGAAGGAAATGCATCGTGTGCTCCGCCCTGGAGGAAAAGCGATAGTCAGTATTGAATACAATGCTGAAGATGGGAAAGACCATTCGAAAGAGATTGAGAAGTATGGGATGTGGGTCTGGACGGAAGGTGAGGTGCGAGGGATGATGAAAGAAGCTGGATTTGCAGAAATTTCTATCACCTACGACAAGGGGTTCGGGATTCCTAAAATGATGCTCGCGCATGGTGTTAAACGTTAGCTAAGGCCTGCATCAAGGGCAACACACCGTTCATCCGGATCTTCACGACTGCCTCCTGTTCACACGCCTCAGATTTCGACCCGCCGCTGCGCCTCCGGCTGCAGGTTGCGAAAAGCCGGGCCGGAATAGAAGAAAGCAGTTGAGGCATGGGAAATTGTACCCGAAGATGGGCGGAGTATAAAACAGCTGACAGACGACGAATCGGGTGGCACGCAATTGGTGTAAAAGGCTCGTCGCCCGTCAGCTTGGTTTTTCGGTCTATTCGATGTCTTCTATACGGAAGCGCTCCGCAGGCCCAATCGCTCGGTTGGACCTAATCACTCAGAGTGGTCTTGAGAAAGTTCACCATCTGATTCCAGGCCTGCTCCGGAGCCCCGCCGGAGCGGTAGGTGTCGCTCTTCACGAAGGCATGGCCGACACCCGGATAGATGGTAATGGTGTTTTCCACCCCCCGGGCTTCCATGGCGTCTTCGAATTTCCGTATCTGTTCGACCGGGATGCTGCCGTCCTCTTTGCCGTAGATCGCCAGTACGGGCCCGGCTTCCTTCATGCTGCCAAGCTGGGCGGCATCTTGGATCGGCCCGCCGCCGTAGAAAATCACTACCGCGGCCAGCTCTGGATTGCGGGTGCCCATGTACATCGACTGGGTTCCGCCGAAGCAGAAGCCCAGAGAGGCGACGCGGTCCCCATCTACCCGGGGATGGGAACGGAGAAAATCCAGGGCTGCGTCCAGATCCGCGGCGATCTGCTCGCCGGGGGTTTCGGTAACCTGCTTGCGGGCATCTGCGGGTGACTGGGCGACGCTGCCGCGAAAGGCGTCCGCCGCCAGCACGACGAAGCCCTCCCTGGCCAAAGCATCGGCCAGCTCGGTCGTGTCATGGTTCAAACCCCACCATTCGTGGATCATCACCACGGCCGGAGAGGGACCGCTGTTCCCGGGGGTGGCCAGATATCCCCGCAGGGTCACTCCGTTCGGTCCGGGATAGGTCACGTTCCGCTCTCCCGGACCGAGGGCATTTTGGCCGAATACCGTGCCGGTGGCAACCATCATCAGGAGTACCGGCAGGCTGATCATCGTAATTCTCAATAGTCGGTTCATAGAAAATCTCCTATATAGATTTTTTGTTGCCCAATAGTAAAATGATAAACCTTATTAATATAGTCAACAATTAATTCCGATGAGCGCCATTTACGGGTGAGAACTGCAGATCACAGGCTCGACACCCTGGATGAAGGCAGACGGATCGATTCCGGAGCCCGATACGTTTGTCGGGCAGGAACGCCTTTCTACAAGGTAAAGATCTTTCCGGGATTGAGGATCCCCTTGGGATCGAAGGCCCTCTTGATCGAACGCATCAGCTCGATATTGATTTCACCGATATTGTTGATCAGGTAGTCCCGTTTGGCCAAACCGATTCCATGCTCGCCGGAGATATTCCCCTTGCGCCGGATCACGTCATCGAAGATCTCCCGGCGGACCGCCTCGTGCTTGATGGGCCACCCGGGGATCTCCTCCCCCAGCATCCCCTCTTCGAGCCGGTTGCGCATGAAATTCGTGTGAACATTGCCGTCCGCGGCGTGCCCGTAAGTAGGCAGCGGCACCTGGTACTTCTCCTCGAGGGTATGAACAAACTCGACATGACCCACGATCTGGGAGCGGGGCACGCAGACGTCGAAAAGCTCCACAGTGCCCGGCCGCAGCGCCTCGTAGATCATGCTGCGGATGCCGAGAATCTCCTCCTGCTTCTCCTTGTTGTCGGCCAGGAGGATGTCCAGGGCACCCTGCTTCTCCAGCACCTCTCCGATCGCCTCGGCCTGGGACAAAACCAGATCCTCATCCGGCCCGTCGAGCATGAGAAGCAGGGAGGCCGGGCCCTGGTGTGCAGGCCAGGTCTTGTTCACCAGACGCTCGGCGCAGGCGATGGCCGAACGCTCCACGAATTCCACTGCAAAGGGAATGATCCCCCGGTTGAGCACGGCCGGGACGCTCTCGATGGCGGCTGCGACGGTTTCGAAGGGAGCCAGCAGCGTTTGAATCGATCCCGGCTTGGGAAGCAGCGCCAGTGTGACCCGGGTGATGATACCGAGGGTTCCTTCCGAGCCGATCATGAGCTCCATCAGGCTGTAGCCGGTGCTGGACTTGATGAAGCTGCCGCCCAGCTCCACGATCTGCCCCGATGCCAGCACCACCTGCAGGCCCAGTACGAAGCGCTTGATCGTGCCGTACTTCACGGCCCGGGCGCCTCCGGCATTGGTGGCCACCATGCCGCCGGCCATGGCGCTCTCATCCCCCGGATGGGGAGGGAAGAACAGACCGATCTCCTCAGCCGCCGTGTTGATCTGCTCCAGGGTTACCCCGGCTTGAACCGTAAGGGCGTAGTTGTCCGGGTCCGCCCCCACCACCTTGTTGAGCCTTTCCAGGGACAGGACGACACCTTCAGGATCGGACACGCAGGCCGCCGACAACCCGGTCCCGCCGCCCCGGGGGGTGATCGGAACAGCCGTTTCGACGCAGAGCTTCACGATTTCAGCGACCTGCTGTTCCGAGGAGGGCCTGACCACGGCCTTAGGGATCTGGACATAGGTCTCCAGGGCGTACTCGTCGTGATCGTAGGCCTCCAGATCCGCCGCATCCGCCAGAAGGCCACCCACCCCCACAATATCGGCGGCTCGCTTCAACCAATCCTTGTCTACCGGCATGGGTCAACCACCTCCTACGGGAACCCCGTACGGTCCATCCCGAAGCAGCAGTACCCAAGGTTCCCGTCCCAATCGAGCACGAAGCGTGTTGATCGCCCGGTCAACCGCCCGGTTTACCATCAAGGTCATCAATTCTTCTTCGGCTCCTCCGGAGGCTCTTTCCTCCTTCGTTAAGTACCTCAAACCGGAGATACCCGGAAGAATCGCGTAAGCTTCATCCGGAATCTCGAGACTACAGTAGATCAAATTCTCATCCCCACCGATCCAATCGAGGACCTTACCCCACATCTGAGTTTCCCACTGATCGTGCGTAAAGGTCCAATCCTTGGACTTTATAGTTCGCAAAAACTCTTTCGGCCCGTCTCGCTTCAGCAAAGCCAAGGTCTTCTTGTAGTCCCGGCTGCCGATCGGATCGCCATCGCTGTGCCGGGCAACCAATACGATCATCCCTCCGCGCTTCACAGCCCGGGTGGCTTCCACGGCCGCCTTAGCGGCCTGATAGTGATTAATGGCCACAAAACCCCCGGGAATCACCACCAGGTCATAGCGGCGGTCAACTTGCACAGCTACGTACTCCCGGATCTTCTTTACTGCTTCACGATGAGATGTGAAGATGTCCCCGGAATACACACCCGTTATTCTCTTGGCCGAGTCGAGGGTCACATTAACGGAAAAATCACAACCCGCAAGTTCAGCGGCTTGTTCCGCCTCCTCGCTGCAAGGATTTCCCTCCAGCACAAGATCCGCCGCGTCGGCGGATTCGAGGATTTCGGGACCGTGGAAAACCTGTAACGTTTCTTTGCTAGCTATGGCGGGGCAGATCGACTTGCGGCCTCCGGAGGCACCGGCCATGAAGTGACTCTCCACCAGGCCGGTGACGATCTTCAGGTCCGCTTCTGAATAGAGCTTGTTGACCCATACCGGTGAACCTCGTCCTGTTTTTCCGACATAGACCAAATCTTCTTGTTTCTCGTAATCGTGATTTGCCACGGGCAGATCAAAGCCGGCCTCCCGGAGTCCCAGCATTGCTTCGATCTCCGACTCTTTCATCGGCCGATGAGAGCCGGTACCGATGAGAATCGTAATCCGCTGCGGAGCATATCCAGCTGAAAGCAGAGTCTCGAGCAATGGAACCAGGATACCCTCGGCACCCCGATAGGGTACCGGACGGGTATTGTCCGAAACCACGACAACGGCGGTGGACTTGGGATTTCTCTTGAGCTTCGATCGGGCTATCTCGGCTAGGGACGGCGAATCGATCGGTTGGGTGTAGGATCGCCGGATCGCTTCCGCCGGGCTGGGGAGAGGGGCGGTATCGCTCATACCCCGCACATCACAGGGAAGTGGCAGGTCAACCGTCAATTGAGCTGTACCGTATTCGATCTCTATCCGCGGCATTCCTCTTCACCTCCCCTGACGCGCTCCACAGAGTTTTGGACGATCTGGTATCCGTCGAGCAAATTTCAAGGTACGCGGTTCAACAGGAAGAAGTCAATCCGACCAGCCGTCAGTCCTCCGGTTTCAGCACCAGGGGCCTGCGGGAGGCTTTCTCCACGGCGCCGCGCTCCCACAGGCTCGGATGATACTCGATCTTCCGCCAGGGCTCGATGAAGTCGTCGTAGTGGCGATGGGCCGGATGCCCGCTCTGCCCCGTGGGGTGGATCAGGAGGGTGGCCGACAGATCCCCCAGATCGTAGATCGCCCTCTGGGAGGCGATGTGATTGACCTCGAAGGGTTTCTCGAACCTCCATCCGGCCACGCTGACCTGGGTGTTTCCGCCCCGCACCGCAACCGGTCCCCGGTTGAAGATCCTCTCGATCGGCCCGATCCCGGACTGGCCGAAGGTCTGATTGCGGAAAACCGCGGTGTGTACTTTCCCCCACTCCCAGGCATCGATCTTCTCTCCCAGCTCGTCGGCCGCGGCACGGTATCCCTTCCGGAAGGCCCTCACCAGGATCTCATCTCGGGTCTCCCGTTCGTCCGGGGTCCGCTGATCGTCCCACAGGGGATTTTCCGGGTCCTCAAGCAGGTAGTAGAGGGCGTTTTGGGCACGGCCGCCCAGATCGAAAGGCCAGTTGCTCTCCGGATACTGATCCTTGAAGGTCTCCTCCGCCAGTTTGATGGAAAAATAGCCGTAGAGCACAGCTTCGCCGCTGTCCGCCTCCAGACGGTTGTCCCAGGCTAGCAGGCGAGCCCTGGCCTCCTGGAGCGCCTCCAGCTCCTCCTCGATCCGACGTTGCCGCTTCTTGCACTTCCGCTCGCTCTCCACCTCGGGCGGATCCTCCGGCTCTCCCCGCAGGTCCAGTCCTTTCAGATAGGGGATGATCTCGGAAGCCGACAGATCGAAGGTGTCTCCGTGGATCAGAGCGACCTGCTCGGAAGTGATCCCCCGGTCGAAACCCTCGATCATCTCGGCGATTCTGCGGGCCCTGTATCCGTAGGAGAACTCGCTTCCTTCGGGCAGGGGGAAATTCGGCGTGGTTACCGGGTTGTTGGCCGTGACGATGTAGCCCTTTTCGGGGTTGAAGGTGAAGGGAAGCTGTTCGTAGGGAATGTAGCCTTGCCACTCGTACTCATCCGTCCAGCCGGGAACCGGCGCCAATCCATTGCCCTTTGACCGGATCGGGTACAGCCCGGGAACCTGGTAGCCGATATTGCCCTCTACGTCGGCATAGACGACGTTCTGGGCGGGCACGTCCCAGTAGCGCAGGGCTTCCCGGAACTCCTCCCAGTTCCGGGCCCGGTCGATCATGAACACGGAGCGGTGCAGCTGCCCCGGTTCCAGGGCGGTCCAACGCAGGGCCAGGGCGGTGAACCCCATGTTCTCGGGGAACTCCCGATCCGCCTCCGGGAGCACGAAGAAGGTGCCCAGCTTCTCCCAGGAGGGCAGATCGGTGAGGATCGGACCGTGGCGGGTGTGCCGGACCCGCAGCAGGTACGGCTCCTCCTCCTTGTGGATCCGGATCGTTTCGTAGCGGATCTCCATGTCCACCCATTCGCCGTTCACCTCGTATTGATCGGGATTCTCCGGATTGATGCGCTCGATGTACAGGTCCTGCACATCCCCGGCCAGGTTGGTGTGTCCCCAGGCGATGCGGTCGTTGTGGCCGGCGATCACCCCCGGAACGCCGGGAAAGGAATAACCCCGCGTGTGGAATGGGCATCCTTCGGTCCTACCCACGTTTCCTTGCCCGTCGATCCCGTGCAGTCCGACCTCGTACCAGATCGAGGGCATCTGCAGGGCCAGATGCATGTCATTGGCCAGAAGGGGTTTGCCCGTGGCGGTCCGGGATCCGGAGATCACCCAGTTGTTCGATCCGACCCCGTTGGATCCGAAGACGCGAAGGGGCTCGCCCCCGCCGTCGGCCAGTTGGAATCCGGAGCGGAGCAGCTCCTGATCGTTGATGATGACCGGCATATCCTCGCGATAGGGAGAAAAGATGTCGAGCCATTTGTCGATCCCAACCGCCCTCAAGACGTCCAGATTCAGGCGTTCCCGGATGAAGTTGGTACCCAGATCGAAGGACATCATCTTGCCCCAGCAGACGGTATCGGCGGGTTGCCAGGGCTCGATCCTGAAATCAACACCCTGCAGCTCGAGCAGGAAGAACTCCAATCCCAACCGGGCGGGGCGGCGGTTCAGGATATAGGCGTTCACCCCGTCGGCATACGCTTCCAGGTAGGCGCGGGTCTCGGCCCCGTACTTCTCATACTGCTCCTTGGCGACCTGGTAGAACCCCATGGTGCGCAGGAATTTGTCCGTTTCCAGCAGGTCTTCTCCGAAAAGCTCGGAAAGCCGGCCGGATCCAAGCCGCCGCCAGAACTCCATCTGCCAGAAACGGTCCTGGGCATGCACGAATCCTTGGGCGAAAAACAGATCCTCCGAGGTTTGAGCGTAGATGTGCGGCACTCCGTAGCGGTCGCGGAAGATCTCAACCGGAGCACTGAGTCCCTTCAGGGTGATCGACCCCCGGGTTTTCGGAAAGGGCTGACGGGTCACCCAAAGCCAGGCGCCGACCAGCGCCGCCGCAAGAAACACGACGATGCCTCCGGCGATAGTCAGATTGCGAAGCCATGATCTCATGCCGTCCCCCTCGCAGTCGGTTAAACTATCTCCTTATACCCCCCGGCATTTACCAGCTCTCGTAGCGAACGATCGTCTCTATCGGAAGCCGGGACTTGGCAACCGGTTGCGGATCCCTGGGATATCCCAGCGGCAGAAGCTCCACCACGACGATCTCCTTCGGAATCGCCAAGATCCGCCGCACCGCCTCGGGATCGAACGATCCGATCCAGCAGGTGCCCAGGCCTTCGGCTACGGCGGCCAGGGTGAGGTGATCGACGGCGATCGCCACGTCGATCGGGTAGCACGCCTGCCCGCAGCGCATGATCCTGCCGTCGGTCTGGGCGCAGACGGCAATGACCACCGGCGCCTCGGCGATAAACCGCTGCCCCGCCGCTTCTTCGCCGAGCCGGCCTCGTTTCTCCGGATCGGTTACGACCACGAAGCGCCATTCCTGGCGGTTGCCGGCCGATGGAGCCATCCTGGCGGCTTCCAGCACGCGGCTCAGCTTCTCCTTCTCAACGGCCTTGTCGAGATACGAGCGGACGCTCTTGCGGCTGCGAATCGCATCAATCACTTCCATCGTGTAATTCCTTCCGTGTTTTCTCTCCTCCGCCTACATCTTCAAAAAACGGGCGCTTCCTTTGGCCACCACCTCTCCCGCTTCATCACGAACATCGGCCTCGGTATCGATGATCCGGGATCTTACCCGGGCGACCCGCCCGCAAACCCGTATGCGCTCACCGACCTCCACCGGTTTGAGGTAGCGAACCTGGATATCCACGGTAACCCCGGTTAGCGCCCGGCTGATACAGGCGTGGGCCATGGTCTCATCCAGCAGCATGGCCAGGAATCCGCCGTGGGTCATCTTCCTCCAGCCGGTGAAGTAGGCCGGTATGATGCATTCGGTTTCCGCCGTTCCCTTTTCAGTATACCGGAACTCGAGCTGCAGTCCCCGGCTGTTCTGTTTTCCACAGCAGAAACAGTTGTCGTCCCGTATGATCTGTTCGGTCATCATCCTCACCCTCGATCCATCATATCGCAATCTTCGGTTATAATCTAAAGGAGGATTGCGATGTCCTCTTCCAGCCGAAAAAATCGCCAGCCGGTCTACGGCCTTTGCGATCGGAACAGGAGCAGCTTCCGCATTGTGAAGTTCACCGCAAACACGAGGACGCTGGAGACGATCTTGGAAATCAGGTAGTGCAGGTGGACGAGCTCCGTGAGAAACCACATGGCAGCAAGCATGACCACCGCCCCGATCACGCCGATCAGGCCGAAAGCGGCGAACTCGGCGATCCTGCTCTTGATACGGTGATGCTTGAAGATCCACAGAACGCTCAGGCCGTAGGTAACGGAGAGCCCGATGGCAAAGGAAAACGCCGCTGATGCCAGGTAGTGCAGTCCAAAGATCTCGGTGAGCAGGGCCAGGGCGGCAAAATCCACCCAGAATCCCAGGTGGGCGGCGGCTGCCGAGCGCAGCAGCTGGATCTCTGTCCTGTCGGTCTTGGTAATGAACAGCATCCGAATGGGCGACGCTTTTGAACCGAACATGGGCAACCGCCTGAAACGGAGTTACTCCTCCCGAACGGGATTCCGCAGGATCCCGATGCCCTCTATCTCCACCTCGACCACATCTCCGGCCCGCAGCGGTCCCACCCCGCTGGGCGTTCCGGTGCAGATGACGTCCCCGGCTTCTAAGGTGAAGTTCCGGGAAACGAAGGAGAGGATCTCGGGGATCGAAAAGATCATATAGCGGGTGTTGGAGCTCTGAACTGTCTTGCCGTTCAGCCGGCACTCGATCTTGAGTTCCCCCGGATCTGCCAGCTCCTCACGACGCACCACGCAGGGACCAATGGGCCCGAAGGTATCGAAGGACTTGCCGCGAAACCACCCGGAGCGATCCGAGTTCTGAATGTTGCGCTGACTCACGTCGTTGAAGCAGGCGAATCCGTAGACATGCCGCCAGGCGGCTTGGGGTTCTATATCCTTGCAGCGATCCAGAATGAAGAAGGCCAGCTCAGCTTCGTAGTCCACGCGGAAATCCTCGAATCCGTAGCTTTTGGCAAAAGCAGGAATGATGATCGGCTGCTCCGTCCCGATCAAAACATTGGGTGTCTTCGGGAACAGCACGGGTTCCGGCGGGATATCCTTGGTGAATCCTTGAACGTTTACCGAGTCGCTTTCGGCAATGTGATCCCGGTAGTTCATCCCCAGGGCGATGATCTTGCTGGGCGCTACTGCATAGGTTTGGCCGCTGTCGGCTCCTGATGAATAGATCGGCAGTTGTATCATTGGACGAGTTCCTCCAGTTCATCCCGCCAGAGCTGCTCCAGATGATATCGAATGATGTCCTCCCCCTTGAGACTCTCCGTGGCGATCCGGAACACCCGATAGACGATCATCTTCGCCGTGGGCAGAGGAGGCATCAGGGGAAACCCGTTGATATCCACCAACTGATTGATGGACAGAGCATGTTCGATCTCCCGGTTGTCCCCTTCCGGGTACATGATCTGGCGGGTCGTCAGATGCATAGTGGATGCTACCCGGATTTCAGTTGCGGTTCAAGCGTTTCCGGGACCGGCTCTTCCGGGACCAGAACCGACTTCCACCAAGGTGTAGCCGGTAATACCGAAGTGACCACAGGCAGCCGCCAGGCAATCGCTTCGGATCACGACGTAGAGCTTCCGTTGAAGGGGGGAGGCCAGCACCGCACGCAGGCCGGGGGACAACCCGCCCCCAGACAGCTCCAGGGGTCCGATCTCGTCGATGATGATGTCCGTAGACCCGGCCGCCGCCTCTGTCAGCCAGGTATTGACAGTCTGCAGACCGGCCGCGGAAATCGAAAAGCGTCCGACCCGCTCGCCGGTGATCCACCCCGGGGACTCGTGTCCCCCGATTCGGGCGAAGGGAATGCGTTCGCCGGCGGGCAGACGCAGGGCATCGTAGCCGACTCTCTCTCCGTGAAGGTATACCTTGAGAAGCAGCACGCCCGCGCACTCGGGATCGGCGGCCGCCAGTTCCCCGCACCAGCTGGTTTTTCCCGAGTCGATCGGCCCGGTAACGATGGTCAATTGTCGGCGTGACATCACTTCTGCAGTCGGTTCGTACGCATGGTACCTGAGATTTGCTCCCTTGCCTACAAGCGTTCCTGGAGCATCCCCGCGGGCGGCCAGGCCGAGTGGTGCGTCACTGCAACGCCCAGCTGGGCCGAACAGGCCGGGGCGACCGCCTTGTAACCACGGCTTGCCGCCCTCAACACCTGCGGGGTATCATCCCGTAGAAAAGGAAAACCATGATCCGGAACGTCCTCCGTGCCCTCCCCAAGGCGGAGCTGCACCGTCACCTGGACGGCAGCATTCGACTGGAGACGGTGGCCGACATCGCGGCCCGGCACAAACTCGATTTGGGAATATCTACGGAAGAAGATCTGACCCGCAAGGCGCGGATCACAACACCGATGAAAGACCTTCAGACCGTGCTCGATTCGTTTGCCACCGTACGGAAGGTGCTGTGCAGCTACGAGGCGATCGAGCGGATCGCCTTCGAGAACGTGGAGGACGCCTACCGGGACGGGATTCATTTGATCGAGCTGCGCTTTGCGCCCCCCTTCATCTCCGCCGGCAAAAAGCTGGGTAATGAGGAAATCATAGAGGCGGTGCTGGACGGGATCACCCGGGGGATGAGCCGCTATCCGATTCAGGTCGGCTTGGTCGGCATCCTGGTCCGGACCATGGATCTGGATATCAACAGCCGGGCAGCGGCAGACCTGATCCGTTATGCGGGCAGCCGCTATCAAAACGCCGACCGGATCTGCGGTTTCGACCTGGCCGATTCGGAGGATCGCAGCAATCCCGAAGATTTCCTGCCCATGGTTCGACAAGCTCGGGGAGCGGGCTTGGGTATTACCATCCACAGCGGCGAAAACACCTCAGCCGCGGCGGTACGGCGAACCCTCGATCTGTTCGATCCGGCGCGAATCGGCCATGGGATCAAGGTTTGGGGTGATGAGAAGCTAGTGGAGCGCATACGGGAGCAGGAGGTGATGCTCGAAGTGTGCCCCACCTCAAACTGGCTGACCAGCTCGGTCACAACACTGGAGGACCATCCCCTTCCCCGCCTCTATCGAAGCGGCGTTCCGGTGTCGATCAACTCCGATGATCCGAATCTGTTCGGCATTGATCTGGTGCACGAGTACGAATTGTGCACGAGGCTTTACGGTTTCACCGAGATGGACTTCATGAGAATCAACAAGCAAACCGTGGAGCACTCCTTCCTTCCCCGAGATATCCGCGTCGAAGTCTTGAAGCGATATTTTGCCTCCACGTATTAGCGGATTTTTCGGATCAACCGATATACTAGTTAACTGATGAAATCTGGAAGACGACCAATCTACTTTACTATACTATCCGGACTTCTGATTCTTCTTGAAGCCTGCTCAACCGTACCGGTCCGGCTCCAGCCGGAAACTGTCAACCCTGCGGCAGGAGGTACCGAAGATATTCGCCGAAAGCTGGCCGAAGGCGGTCACTACGTCCTGGGAAAGAAGGAACTGATCATCCGGGGAAAACGATTCAACATGGACTGCACGGGAACGGTTCTGGCCATCTACTACTACGCCGGCATTGACCTGGCCCGGGATTTCAACAGGTACACGGGCAACGGTGTGACCCGTTTGTACAAGAGCCTGGAGGCGGAGGAGCTTCTCTACGACACTCGATATCCCGTTACCGGGGACATCATTTTCTGGGACAACACCTACGACCGCAATGAAGACGGTCGATGGAACGATCCCCTGACTCACGTGGGCATGGTCATGAACGCCTCTGCAGACGGAGACGTCGAATACGTGCACCTCAACTACCACAAAGGAATCATCATCGAGAACATGAATCTCCGGCGGCCGGAAATCCACCAACGGTTGGAGAAGGGGCAGATGAGGATCATCAATTCTCCGATGCGCATGAAACAGGCGGGGAAGGGGCACCCGGAGAACTGGCTGTCCGGGCAACTGTTCAAGATCTTCGGAATGGGGTACCTGTTCTGACTACGCCCACCGGGCTCTATCCGCCGTCCAGCAATTCCCGCACCTTTTGCACAAGTGCCAGGGGAGTAAAGGGCTTCTCCAATAAGTGGAACCGAGCATCCTGCCCTCCGCTTGAGAAAAGGCTGCCGTCGGCGTATCCCGAGATATACAGAACCTTTATCCCGGGTCGTGTTTTCACAATGCGATCGGCAAGTTGCTTTCCATTCATACCGCCCGGCATGATCACATCGGTGATCATCAGCTGGATCGATTCCGTCGGCTGAGCGGCGATTTCCAGCGCCTCGGTTCCCCGGGAGGAAACCAATACGGTGTATCCGTATTCCCGCAATACCCGCTCGGCCAGCTGTCGAACCATATCTTCATCTTCGACCAGGAGAATCGTCTCGGAGCCCCACAGCTTTTCCTTGGGCTCAGCCTGCGGCGTCGGGGATTCCTTCTGCCCCTCCTCCCGGGGCAGGTAGATGGTAAAGGCCGTTCCCTTCCCCGGTTCACTGTCTACGAAGATCGTTCCACTGCTCTGGTGCACGATTCCGTAAACCGTAGCCAGCCCCAATCCTGTGCCCTTTCCCGTCTCTTTTGTAGTGAAAAACGGTTCGAACATCCGGCGTCGGGTTTCCTGATCCATACCGCTGCCCGTGTCGCATATGGCCAGTGCAACATACTCACCGTCCTCTACGGCGAGTTTTGGCCTGGAGCTCCTGTGTTCGACAACAACGTTACTGGTCTGGAGGGTCAGCGTGCCTCCGTCAAACATGGCGTCCCGGGCGTTGACTATCAGGTTGAGGATGATCTGTTCTATCTGTCCGGGATCCGCCCGGACCGAATACAGATCCTCCTGCAGTTCGACCGCCAGCTCGATATGTTCACCGATCAGCCGCTGCAGCATCTCCTGCATCTTCAGGATGATCTCGTTCAGATTGATGATCCGGGGCTGCAAGACTTGCTTCCGGCTGAAAGCGAGCAGCTGGCGGGTCAGACGCGCCGCCTGTTCCGAAGCCTTCTTGATCCCCATGAGATCGCCGTGAGAAGGATCGTCGCTTTCGGTCCGTCGCAGCAGCAGTTCCGTATATCCCTTGATCGCGGTCAGCAGATTGTTGAAATCATGGGCGATGCCCCCGGCCAGCTTACCCACCGCCTCCATCTTCTGCGCCTGCAGCAGCTGTTCCTGGGTTTCCTGCAGTTCATCCAGGCTCTCTTTGAGATCCTCCACCAGCTTCGTCTTGCGCCAGGTCGTGGCCATCTGATTGGCGAATGCCGTAACAGCGGGAATATCGTTGGGGGCGAGGTCCGCGGATTGAACGGACAGCATCCCCAGGACACGATCCTTCAGCACCATGGGAGCCGAAATGGCCTGGGAAACCCCCAGCAGATCGATCATCCTGTCAATCAAGCCCGACTGCAGCTTCGGGAAACTCCGTTGAAACGACTCCCGGGCCGTGCTGAAAATCGTCTTCCTGCCTCTGATTATTTCAGCCAGCGTCCCCCCTTCCACAACCGGCAGGGAGATCTTATCCAATTCGATCCCCGTGGTCCCTTGCAGTCTTTCCAAAATCGGGGCGTCATAGCTGGAGTAGGTAAGCTCGAGGGATTGCTGCTCATCATCGAGCAGAAGGACCACCGAATGGAATCCGAACTGTTTGAATCGCTCCCCGGCGGCCGCAAATACCGCCTCCGGTGACTGGGCCTGTTCCATGGCGGCACTGGCGCTGTTCAGCGCCTGCAGCAGGCGTTCGGTCCGCTTGCGGGCACTGATGTCGGTGATGATGCCGAGCATAGCCGGTTGATTTCCGTAGTTGATGAGCTTGGTGGTAATGATCGCATCCAGGCGCTGATTTGACTTGGTGATCAAACCGTACTCATAGGGCGGGATCTCTTGCCCGGCCATGTGCCTGCCGAAGGTCGCCTGTATCCGCTCTACATCTTCCGGATCGATGAGACCGAGAAAGTCGAAGTCCTCGTCGTAGAACTCCTCCCGACTGTACCCCATCACCTCTTCGCACTTGCGGTTGGCGTAGACCACACGTCCCCGACTGTTGATAAAAATCATGCTCGGCGACTGCTCCGCCAGGTTGCGGAATTTCTCCTCCGATTCCCTCAATCCCTGTTCGGCATTACGGCGCTCCGACAATTCCCGTGCTACGGTTTCGTAGAGCCGGGCATTCTGCACGGCAATCGACACCTGTTCGGCGATGGTGCTCAACAGCAGCTGCTCCTCCTCACCGTAGGGACGGGACTGATATGTCTGGATGCAGATCACGCCGATGACCTTGTTTCCGACCAGCATAGGCACCCCGAGCCAGGAGGCGGGCATCTTCAGGGTACCGTACAGCTCCGGCTTGGGCACTCCCTCGGGAATGCGATTGAAGTCAGTGATCAACAGCGGCTTTTTGCTCTGAATGACCCAGGAGGTGAGCCCGGTACCCAACCGCTGCCGATCCGGCGGTTCCCGGATTCCCTCGTCGACCTGGAGGCGGAACTCCAGCTCGTTGGTATCCTCGTCGTACAGAGCAACGAAGAAGGCGTCCGAACGAAACAAGGGAGTCACCTCCTGATAGACCGTTTCCATCAAGATATCGATCTCCAGGGTCTTTCCCACGGCGGCGGCGATCTTGTTGACCACCCGAAGGCGGGCTTCCCGCTCCCGCAGGGGATTCAGCAGCTGGCGGGTAATCACTCCGAATCCGATTAGAGAAACACCAATTGTGTTGGTGATAGACAGGATGGGAAAGGGAAAATTGAGGATTCCTCCGGCAAGGACCCCGAGAAGAATGATGAGCACGCTGAAGGCAAAGTACCGTTCCCCGACGCGGCGGTGGTTGCTCCAGAATAGGCTCAGAGACCAGATCAGGAAGACGATCGGTAACGGGGTCAAAAACAGCCCCAATCCCCCGATCTGAAGCGTGGAGGAACCGTTGGCCATCAACCTGGGATTGAAGACGATGCGATGTCGAAATAGAAAAACGGAGGAGACCGCCGCAATCGCCAGTCCGGCAAGACAGGCGATGTCAGGCCAACGGCTGGATCGACCGACGTAGCGAACGGCGAAACCGAGTGCAGCTATGCTCGTCAGACCGATCCCCAGAGTGGCCAGCTCCGCCAGGAGCAGGGGCGAACCGATACCCAACCACAGTGACAGGCGCAGCAGCAGAGAAGAAATCGCCCAGCCCGCCTCCATGGCGGCAAACAGGGCAAAGGACTGGTTGAGGGAGCGTCTGATCCCCGTTCCCAGCACGGTGAGAATCAGGGCAATCGCAACAACCGTGGCGCAGAACAGGGCAACGACGTCGACCCAAAACAATGCGGTCATGGATAGTTCTATTCTCGGAATATTGAGCTTGAAGCGCAAGATCTCGAAACTGCGCTGCCGGCAAAGCTTGAAACCTCGCTGCGATCAAGTCAATATTTGCGTACTCGAAAAATACTCTATAAAAACGATCAGGTTTGCTTCTTCAGGCCGCCCGTAGTACTATAGAGTCAAGACTCGGAGGCACAGCATGGCAAAACTCTACGAGGATAATTCCCTGACAATCGGAAACACACCCCTGGTCAGACTCAACAGACTGCCGGAAGGGAACGCCCGGATTCTGGCAAAGGTGGAGGGCAGAAACCCGGCCTACTCGGTAAAATGCCGCATCGGCGCATCGATGGTCTGGGATGCGGAAAAGCGTGGGGTTCTCAAACCGGGAAAGGTGATCGTGGAGCCCACCAGCGGCAACACGGGAATCGCTTTGGCATTCACGGCCGCTGCCCGGGGGTACAAGTTGATCCTCACCATGCCGGAAACCATGTCCGTCGAGCGCCGCAAACTCCTCAAGGCTTTCGGGGCCGAGTTGCAGTTGACCGACGGAACCAAGGGAATGAAGGCGGCACTGGCCAAGGCGGAAGAGATCGCAGCGGGTGATCCGGAGAAATACGTTCTTCTGCAGCAGTTCAAGAATCCCGCCAACCCCCGAATCCACGAAACCACCACGGGACCGGAGATATGGGCGGATACGGATGGGGAAATTGATGTGCTGGTGGCCGGCGTGGGTACCGGCGGTACCATTTCGGGGATTTCCCGCTTCATCAAGAACAAGATGGGCAAGAAGATCACGACCGTGGCGGTGGAACCGGCCGGAAGCCCGGTAATCAGCCAGACCCTGGCGGGAGAGGAACCGAAGCCCGGCCCGCACAAGATCCAGGGTATCGGTGCGGGATTTATTCCCGAGAATTTAGATCTGAGCATGATCGACCGGACCGAACAGGTGGAGAATGAAGAAGCGATCGAGTATGCCCGCAGATTAGCCAGGGAGGAGGGCATCCTGTCCGGGCTGTCCTGCGGAGCGGCTGCCGCCGCTGCTGTGCGAATCGGCAAACTGGAGGAGTTCGCAGGCAAGACGATCGTGGTTATCCTGCCGGACTCCGGGGAGCGCTACCTCTCTACGATCCTCTACGAGGGTCTGTTCGATGCTCGGACGGGCCTGTAAACGGCTTTAGGTTTTCGGCGCTTTTCCCCTGTAGCCGGGATCACGGCGAGCTATACTAAAAGATATGAACAAAGTCACAAAATACATTCCCATCGGTGTCCTCATCTTTATTTTCTTGTCCGGCCCGGCTTTTCCCTCCGGCCGGGCGGAAGAGCCTGCGGGCAAACAAGAGGCACGGGTGTTCTGGATCCTCGACGACACGATGAGCGCGGAAAGCGCCGAGATGTTTCTGGAGCGTTATCTGTTTCCTACCTCTCTGGCGCTGATGCTCTGGACGGAGTTTAGCCTTCAGGGGCAGGAGGTTCGCTTCGGTACCTCGGGAGGATACCGGGTCGTTCGCAAGCAGCGGGTACTGACCGAACCCCTCGGAGAGTACACCGTTTACGGCTACGATCTGATCATCGATGTGACGTGCCCGGCCGAGGGGCGGCCGGCTCAGGCGCGGCCGGCCGAGGCGACCGGCTCAGGGGCGCGGCCCGCTTCCAGCCGCACAGCCTTCGGCGAAAAGTCGGAAGGCCGCACCCCTGAATCCTACGTGGTCCGGTTCTCCTATCCCGAGTCGGCGGACTCCGGCTCCGGCTCTCAGCCGAAGGCTGGCGTGCAGCACGGAGTATGGCCATCCGGGGTACGCCCGTCCGGCGTTCTTCCCCAACCACTGGAGCAGGCTCTCCTGGCCGGCATCAAGGCAGACGGCCGTCCAACCGGGAAGGCTCGGGTCGAGCAAATCGGGTATCTTGGCTCGGGAAGATTCAGGGCAACGGTACTGGTCGGCGACTGAGCTCTTTTCGCACGGATGCTTTGCGAACTCCCCGAACCGGAAGGATCAGGGAGAAGTAAAGGTCAAATCGGCCAGGGGGAAGCTGGTTTCGAGGCGGACCTCACCCTCGAGATCCCGAATGCAAAGAGTAATCAGCGGTTCCGCACCCCAGCGGATCCGGATCTCCCCGAAGTTCTCTCTCACGTAGGTTCCGTCGATACGGAACTCATTGGATCCTGTTTGACCGCTGGGGTGCCGGAGATTCAGCGCGCTGGAGGTCAGTTCGTACAGCGGATACCCGCCCTCGCGTCGGAGAACCGAGAGCTCCGCAAAGTGCCGATCCCCGCTTATGAAGATCACACCTTCGATCGCGTTGTCCGCAATCAGATCGAGAAGTCGTTGTTTTTCGAAGGGGAAGTTGGCCCAGGACTCCCATCCGCTGAACTCGGGGATAAACTGGATACTGGAAACGATGATCCGAAGCCGGGCCGGTCGAGCGAGCTGCTCTTCCAGCCACCGCCACTGCTGTTCGCCGAGTATGGTTGCCGAAGGGTCCGGATTGGCCACGTACGGGCCGAGGGCATCCGTGGGCCGGGGATTTCCCCGCACCAGGGAATCCCGGAAGGTTCTGGTATCGAGCAGGATCACCTGGACGCGCCGCCCGCCCGGGCCGTACAGATGTGCCGCTTGGATCCCCTCTCGCTGCCGGCGCAGGGAATCTTCGGGCTCCTGCCAGAAATCGAGAAACAGCTGCTTCGATTCCTCCTTCTTCGGATACTCTGACCCGGCATCGTTGGCTCCGTAGTCGTGATCGTCCCAAACAGCCAGAACCGGACAGCATTCCAGAAGCCGTTGAAACGACGGACTCGCCGCCAGTTGATCGTACTTGCGCCGCATCACCGCCATATCGCTCGTGTCGGCATAGATGTTGTCTCCCAGAAATATGAACAGATCGGGATTCAACCCGGCGATCGTGGTAAAAATCGGTTGCGGTCTGGATTGAAGCACGCAGGACCCGAACAGGATCCGCTCCAACAGTTCGGGATGATCGGGATCGCAAAAGATCGTCTTTGCGGCAAAGATGAGAATCAGCGGAACTACACGCAAAAGTCGGCTCATAACCTGCGCCTCGTTAAGATGTCGCCCCTCAAGCCGGCCTGGCCAACAGGTCGAGCTGGTGGACGATCAGGGTCAGCCTGTCTTTCCGTACCGCTTCGAGCCGGTCGGTATGCCAATCGGCCAGCAGCTTCGGGTCGACGATCGGATCAGCGCCGGCAGCGTCCCCCGCTTCCGATCCAATCCGGAACCGGCGCGCTTCTCCTTCGATCATCGAAAGAACGGCGGTGAGGAAGAACTTCTGCTCTTCGGTATACGCACCCCCTGAGGGAAATACGTTCCAATCGCTCGAACCGATCCCCAATAGCGCGAATCCCCCCTCCTCCAGCGCCCGATACAACCGCCGGCCGCTCAAGGCCCCTCCCGTTTTCCTGCCTCGGCTCCGCCTCTTCTCCATGGACCGGTTGTAGATCTGAAGCAGCCGCCGCTCGAAGCCCGCCTCCCCGTATTCCGGCAGCAGTACGGTGAGCCCGTCGTAGTTCAGAGTCGAGTAAAACACACCATCGGAGCGCAGCAGCGTTCGAATAATCGCCACGGCGCGCTCGAGGGGCATCAGATCCATGAAGGCATGGGCGGTGACACAGTCGAACTCAGCGAGCTTCCCGGTGGTGCCTTTATCGAGGATGTCTCCCCGCAGGAACTCAACCCGCATCTCGGTACCCCGTCTCCCCGCGCGGATCGACTTTGTTTCGGGGCTCTCCCGCTTTTCCCCGAGACTGTATCCCCGATCCCGCAGGACTTGCTCTACACGATCCGCTCCGGCAGCCAGATTCTGCCCCTCCTGGTCCAGTCCGATCAGTTCCACCTGCCCGGTCAATTCCAGCTCGATGATCCGGCGAAGCATGGCGCCGGTACCGGTACCCAGATCCAGTATTCGGGGATTGACGATGCGCCGCAGATGATCCCGAAACCGGGCGTAGAGGGGCGCGTTCAGGCTGGCCGAATCGATCCCAAACTTGGCCTCCAGGTAGGCAGGAAAATCGAAGCTCGGCGGTTCAGCTCTTTCCACTTCCGGTGATTCCTTTCAAATGATCTCTTTGACGGCCCGCAAAAACGTCTCTCCGGTCTGCCTCCATGTCGGCAAATCCGAGGCCAGGCTTCGCGAGATCTCGGCCGCCTGCCTTCTGAAGGCTGGATCGGAGATCAACCGCTGCAGGTGACGTTGAAAACCCGCCAGGTCCCCCTCAGGCACCAGCAACCCCCGGCCGCCGCTAACCTCGGGGATGGCCCCGGAGGCAAAGGCGACGAAGGGCAGTCCTGCACGGATGGCTTCGGCAAGGGAGATTCCGAACCCTTCGTAGCGGGAGGGAAAGACAAACAGGTCCGCCTCCAAGTACTGCCGGCTCAGGGCTTGCCCGGAGAGAACCCCCGTATAGACAATGCGTTCCCCCAGTTCGTACCGTCGGACAAGCCGGTCCACTCGTCTCTTGTACCGGGGATCGACCGCAGCCCCGACGACCCGCAGCTCCCAGCTCAGATCGGACAGGTCGGCTAGCATCCGGATCAGGAGATCATGCCCCTTGCGGGGGATGATGTTGCCCGTGATGAGCAGCCGTACGGGCCTTTCCGCAGCAGCCGCATTAGCCGCAGCCGGCGCGGATGTCCCTCCGCCGGAACCCTCCACCCCTGAGCTCTGAACGAGGGTGTCGCTGCCCGGCGGACAGACGTAGACCTTCGCTTCCGAATCGATCAGATCGCCCACCGTGCTGCGGGTGGTGTGGCTGTTCACGATGATCCCGTCGCAGCGGCGAAGCAGGCTCCGCTCCATAGAGCGTGCGGCAAGGCCGAGGAGGGGCCCGATCCGTTCCCGGATCTTGAGGTGATGCAGAAGAACCACCACCGGCGGGCCGGAAAGTTTACGCCGGGAAACGGGAAGAAACACCGATGGATGGGTGAGCTCGTCGATAATGATGCAGTCGTAGCGCCCGGATCGGGAACCCCGAAACAACCGCCGCAGGGGAGCGTAGAAATTGTGAAGCGGACAGAGAAGATAGGGACACGCCGGCAGCTGCAGGCAGTCGACCTCGACCCCCTGATCCCGCAGATAGTCGATCACCTTTCGGTCGTACAGATAGCCGCCGGAGATCTGCTGGAGAGAACCGTAGATGACGAACAGCAGCCTCATTCGCTACGAGTGGATGTAGGCCGCCCAGGCGGTTTCGGATTCCCAGATCTTCACCTGAAACTCTACGACGGACTCCAGAGAAAAGCTGCGCCGGCTCAACGCCTGCACCAGAGCCGTATGGAGGTAGTGGGCCATGTTCTCTACGCTCACCTGGCGGTCTTTGAAAAACTCCAGCTCATTGAGTAGTTTGCCTTGAATGTCGTCTATCAGATGCTGCAGCTCCTCCTCCATCACCGCTATGTCGATGGAGAAACCGTTCTCATCCAGCACGTTGGTTACGCAGATCCACTCCACCACGTATTCGTGCTCGTGGGGAATGGTCTCCTCGGCAAAATCACCGACCAGGAAATGACTTGCCCTGAACGTGTTTTTTATGCCGACTTGATACATGGCTCGCTCCTTTATGGTTCCAGTACGATTTGAATGCTTCGTTCCGGGTGGTTTTCCAGCAGCTCATACGCCTCCTGAGCCCTGTCAAGGGCAAAGCGGTGGCTGATGTAGCGGGAAGGTCGAATCGCCTGGAGCAACTCCAGGACCCGCTCCAGGCGGCGACCCTTGTCCCACCTGCCGGTCAGGGCCGGATCGATCCGGGAAACCTGGCTGCTGCGCAGCTTGATCCGTTTCCGATGGAATGCTCTGCCCAGATCCAGAGTTACCTGCCGGCTACCGTACCAGGAAGCCTCCACCACAGTTCCCTCGAACGCCAGGTTGTCGATGGCCACCTGCAACCCCTCCGCGGAGGCGCTGACGTTGATGGCAACATCCGCTCCGCGCCCGTCCGTATGCTCCAGGATTCGCTCCTGCAGCTCCACTCCCGGTCGAAGAGCCACACATCCGATCGCCTCCGAGGCTCGGCGGCGCCCGGCGTAGGGTTCCACGGTGATCACCTTCCCGGCGCCCCCCCGCTTCAGGATCTCGGCGGTCAGCAAACCCACAACCCCCTGCCCGATCAGCAGCACACACTCGCCGAAGCGGGGATTGGCATCATGCACGATGCTCAAGGCGGTTTCCATGTTCGCCAGAAAAACCGCGTCGGCGAAATCCAGCTGGGTAGGCAGCTCGACAAGCTGCTCCTGCTCGGCAAAAAACAGATCCTGATGGGGATAGAAGGCAAAAACCCTGCGGCCGGATTCGGTTTCTCCCGTGTTTATGTATCCGTATTTCAACGGATACTCGAGGGTACCGGCCAGACTCTTCAGGGAGGAATCGGCTTCGAGGCCCTGCGGCATGAGGCCGCGAAAGGCCAGCATTTCGGTGCCGTGACTGATCCCGATCAGGCGCGAGCGGACCAGAACCTGCTCTCCGACAGGCCGGCAGTCCTCCTCCCGAAGCTCGACGGTCCCCGGGGCGGTGAAGTACAGAGCTTTGGCCTTAACGGCTTTGGCTTTATCGTTCATCGAAAATCAGCTCCCAGACTCGGTCGCTTCCCAAGCGCCTTACACGGCTGCGACGAGGCCGCAGCGCCTGCGCCAGCGAGGCGGTCCCCAGCTCTCCGATCGCTTCCACCCCTCGACCGATCAGCAGCGGAGCGGTTATCACAATCATCCTGTGAACCAGACCCGCCCGCAGAAAGGAGGTGATCACCTGGCCGCCTCCCTCTACAAAGATGCTCCGAAAACCCCGGTTGGCCAGGTCCTCCACCACGTCCACAACCGAAACCCGGCCTTGGGCGTCTGCCCCGGCCTCGCAAACCTCGACTCCAGCCCGCTCCAGATCTACGCGCCGGCCGGCCGCGGCATCTGAGGCCGCAGTACCTGCCATCATATCGACTACCGCCGCACCCTCTGCTCCGGAATCTGCCGTGTCCTCGAGCGTGTATACGATTGTCCTGTAGGTTTTACAGGTACGGACGATCGTCGAGTCCGGGGGAAGGCGCAGGCGGGAATCCAGGATCACCCGAACGGGAGAACGGGAGCTGCGTTTTAGGCGGCAGCTCAGCTCCGGATCGTCCCTCAGGACGGTCCCGATACCTACCAGGATCACCTCATGATCCCGTCTCAGCCGATGTGCCAGGGTCAGGGTCCGGCTGCAGGAAATCCAGCGGGAGTCCCCCGTGGCGGTAGCGATCCGCCCGTCCAGGCTCTGAGCGTAACTCACCGTGATCCGGGGCGTCGTCTTCATTAGAAACCACTATACACAAGCTGCTCACCGACTGACAAGCTTGGAAGGCCAGCGAAGCTGGAGGAGGACATCGCAACCGCAGGGAGCTGCTTCTGTAAAAAACTTTTGACCCGGGCCTGACAATGTCCGTATTATATAAGCGAAACTACGATGACAGCCCGAAGGGCTGGAAGAGGACATCGCAATTTTCTTTTGAGGCTTGATCGACGATTGCGATCTATTAGCGAATAGTCAAAATACTCTATTGGGAGAAAATGATGGCAGCCCGCGGAAACGGCGCGGCGGCGACTGATTACGAGCTGTTCGGCGACACCGAAAACGTAATTCTCGAACCTGCACCAAAGAGAGCGAAAAAACGTAAATTCGGGTTCATAGAATTTGTGAGCAAGGCGAAGCTTCCGACGCGTTTCGGGATCTTTACGATCTACGGTTTTCTCGACCATCGAGACGGCAAAGAGCACACGGCGATGGTCCATGGAGAGGTCCGTGGCGCCGAAGCCTGCCCGGTTCGCGTCCATTCGGAATGCCACACCGGAGATATCTGGTTTTCGCTGCGCTGCGATTGCCGGGAACAGCTGGAAGCGAGTTTGAACTACATAAACAGTCGGGAGCGAGGGGTGGTCATCTACCTCCGTCAGGAAGGCCGCGGCATTGGATTGCTCAACAAACTGAAGGCCTACGATCTCCAGGATCGGGGCTTGGATACGGTGGATGCCAACAATCAGCTGGGGCTTCCCACCGATGCCCGCACTTACGAGGCGGCGGCGGAGATCATCCGTCTTCTGGGCATCGAATCCGTGGCTCTCATGACCAACAACCCAGATAAGATCAAGGGCTTGCGGATGAACCGGATCACGGTGACTGATCGTATTCCCGTGGTCATACGCTCCAACCTCCACAACAAACGTTACCTGCGGACCAAGAAGGAGAGACTGGGTCATCTCCTCGATACCTGATTCCTGAGGATGCAGGGCCAGACCGGCCGGGTTCGGCGCTACTACAACAAAAACACCTTCTGGATGCTTGCCTTGGGTCGAGGCCGGGGAGAGGCGGTGATTCATCGCCCCGTCTGGATGGGGGAGGAACGCTCGCGGAAAGAGGCGCTGCACACCGTAGAGCGCTTGATCGCCGAAGCTCTGCTGGCGGGCAAACTGTCCAATCAGGCTGCAAAACAGATCCTGGACCTGGGCTGCGGGGTCGGCGGCTCCGCTCTGTGGCTGGCAGCCCGCTATCCCGTAAGCATCACCGGCATCACGCTGAGCCCATTTCAAGCGAAAACCGCCCGAAGATTCGCCCTGCGCCTTGGGCTGGGCGACCGTTGTCGTTTCCGGGTTGCCGATTTCAGCCAGCTGCCTGAAGTACGGGGGATCACGGACGCCTATGCCATAGAATCCTTCAGCCACGGCAGCGATCCGGCAGCTTTTTTCACCCAAATCGGCAACCTGCTGCCCGCCGGAGGCCGGTTGGTCCTCTGCGACGATTTCATCGCTACAGAGGAGGGACCCGTCTCGAACCAGCGGAAAACGTGGCTGTCCCGATTCCGGGAAGGCTGGCAACTGCAGAATCTTATAACGGAGGACGAGGTTCTGAAAATTGCGGTGCAGCGAGGCTTTGATCCGGTTCAAAGAATAGAACTCACCTCCTATCTTCGCCAAACCCCTCCCCTCATCCGTGCGTTGCAGCGCCTGGCGGGAAAAACGCTGCGGAGAAGCGCCTGGGGGGCGAGCATGTACGGCGGCAGCGCTCTGCAGGTCTGTCAGCAAAACGGCTGGACCGAGTACCTGTTTCTCGTCCTGGAAAAACGGTAGACTGAGCTGACAGCCTGAGGAACCTTTTGAGGTGAGATACACTGAAGGGAAACCCTACGAACACAGCTTCCATCGCGGATTGACTGTTCTGGGGCTAAGCGATCTTCTCGTCCTGATTGCCGGATTTATCCTGACCTGCAGTTATCGGGATCTCCGCTACGGCGGAATCTGGACTCTCAAGGCGGCAGCGGTCATGGTCTATCAGCAGCTGTTTCTGCTGCGCAATCGAAAGAGAATCCTCAGCGGTGAAAATCTCGACTACCTGTGGGGCGGGGCCAATAAACTGTCCCTGGCCAGAGGTGTGATGATCGCACTCCTGGCGGGATTTCTGTTTACGGCGAAACCCGCGGGGATCGTTGGCTGGCTGCCCGCCGTGCTTTATACGCTTCTGGCCGTTTTGGATTTCTTCGACGGATACTGGGCGCGGAAGAGCAACACGCCGACCCGCATGGGCGAGCTTCTCGATCAGGAATACGATGCCCTGGGAATCCTGGTTGCCATAATTCTGGTCGTTCAATGGCGACATCTTCCGGTAGCCTTTCTCTACATCGGGGCGGCGAAATACGTGTTTGCCGGAGGGATCGCCTGGCGTTCCTTCCGCGGGAGAGCCGTATACCCCCTGCCGCCCGGCTACATGCGCCGCAGGCTGGCGGGGTTCCAGATGGGTATTCTGGCCGTATTTCTCTGGCCCATAGCCCGACCCCCGGGCACGGTCCTGGCCGAACTGATCATCGGCGTTCCTCTGCTGCTCGGCTTCATACGAGACTGGCTGTTGGTAAGCGGCGCCCTCGATCCCGAGGATCCCGGCTATCAAAAGATCAAGAAAATCTTCTACAGCGCAGGGGGAAGCTGGCTGCCCCTGATCGTTCGGGCTTCTCTGGTGGCGGCGGCGGTGGGGATCGGAGTGACGGCATTTCAACCGGGGGCGCCTTCCGCGGGCTGGATACCTCCCGCTGTCCCACGGGCCGAGCTTATAGCCGTGCTCTACACAGCCGTGCGGCTGCTGTTCCTGGTGTTACTGATTGCCGGAAGATTCACCTCTCCATCCGCCCTCGCGCTTCTTCTCCTCGAGGGGTTGCGCATCTTTCTCACCCGGCTGGATCTTTGGGGAGCGGTGATTGTGAGCGCAACCCTGCTTCTGTACCTCTTCGGGCCGGGCCCTTTCCGGCTGAGCTTTCGTTTTCCGGTGCGGCCGACCTCCAATCCGGCGGGTCCGTAGGGTGTGAAAAAGCTCAAGGTTCTGCTCTGGGTTCCCGTCCCGTTTCTGCTCTATTGGGCCTTGAAGGACATCCGCTTTCGGGAACTGTTCACGAATCTGGGAAGGCTGACCGCTCTCCAGGTTGGTGCGCTGCTGGCTGTGAACCTCCTGTTCGTTCTGATACTCACCCTTCGCTGGGCGGTCATTCTGCGCGGATTGGGTGCACCGGCGGGCCTGTTCCGGCTGATGTCCTACAGATTGGCCGGCTATGCGGTCAGCTACCTGACACCCGGGCCGCAGTTCGGCGGCGAACCGCTGCAGCTGTATCTGGCAAAGAAGAAAAGCGACCTCGGCTACGAAGTGGGATCCGCCTCGATCCTTCTGGACAAGACGTTCGAACTGCTCGGTAACTTCACGTTCTTGGGATTGGCATCTCTGGCGATCCTTCCTCTGGGTCTGCTTTCCTCCAGCGGTTTGAGGCTCGCCATTCCGTTTACCTCCCTGTTCATCGCCCTGCCGGTGGCTTATCTGACCGCGGTTTTTATCGGCATCCGTCCGCTCTCCTGGAGCATGAGCCGGCTGCCCGCCGGATTTCTCGCCCGGCCACGGGTTCAGAAAATCGAAGCGCTGATCCAGTCCTGCGAAGCGAGGACCGTGGCCTACTGCCGTCGGCGGGGACGAACCCTTCTGCAGATCCTCCTGTTCTTCCTGCTGGTATGGACGATCAGCCTGGCGGAGATGCGGTTGGTTCTGCACTTTCTCGGCGTGCCGGTGACCCTAAGTCAAGCACTGCTGATCCTGGCGGGGGGGAAGTTCGCCTTCCTCCTGCCCTTCCCCGGTGCCCTGGGCGCCTTAGAGCTGACCTATGTCGGCGTGTTTGAGCTACTGGACCTTGGAGCGCAGACGGGCATGAGCCTGGTCTTGTACATGAGAGCCCGGGATCTTCTGTTTGCGGCGGCCGGATTGATCGCCGCCTTTGCCGGATGGAAGCGGGAAAGACCCGTCAGTTCGCAGTCCGCCCGACTTTGACCGCGGCGGAACGTTGACCCGAAGCCGGCTCCGGGGAGCCGAAACTTTCCAACAGACTCGGCAAGAAGGTCTCCAGCCCGGCATGGGGGAGCTCCTGACGGGGGATAAGACCCTTGGTGTAGCCCCGATCCACAAAGGGTGAGAGGAAATCGGCCCTCCTGCTGATCACGTGCAGCGGCACGGACCGGGGTTTGTTCTTGCCGGTGATCCCGCTGTAGGGCTGGTGATCCCCGACAACGATGATCAGGGCTTCCCCCTCGACGAAGTTGCTCAGGTACTCCCGAATAAGCTTCAGCTCATAGGCCATGGCGGCCACAAACCCTTCAGCTCCGGCTGTCTGATTTCCCGGTTTGATGGGAAGCACGTTCACCGAATCCTTCCGGTGATAGATGCTCCCGTCCCCGATCTGCGACCAGTCCTCGAAGAATCTCGGGATCAGGTTGAAGGGGTAATGGCTGGAGATCATCACATACTGGATGAACAGCGGCCGGCTTGCTCCCCGCACTTCATGACGATGAATGAAGTCGAGCACGTACTGGTCGGTCATCGGCGCCCACTTCAGGCTCGGCCCTCTGTAGTCGAAATCCTTGTAGTAGTACTTCTGTTCGAACCGGTAGAACTCCCCCTCGGGCCAGGCGTAGGTAGTTGCGGGCATGGCTACCACGGTACGGTAGCCGATCTCATTGAAGAACTGGGCGATGGGTTTGACATCCGACTCGTGCAGCAGCTGATAGGCCGCCTCGTTGTCGATACGAACTCCCGTGGCCAGGGTGGAATCCGCCAGCCAGGAGTTCCCGCCGAAGGCGGGAGAATCCAGAAAGGTGGAGGCGATCTGGAACCCCGCCCGAGCAAGCCTGTTCTGGAACTCCTGAAGCTCCGGTTGGATCAGGTTGAAGTACTCGGGCTCGGAGTAGAGGGTATAGCCGTAGGACTCGACGATGAACAGATACACGTCCGCCCCTTCCAGCCCCTCCAGCGGCCGCATCACCCGGCTCGAGTCCTGGACCTGCCTGCTGAAGGCCTCCTGCTGCTCCTGGACGAACTGCTCCTTTCTCGCGATTTTCCCTACCTCTTCAGCCAGGCGAGGCACAGCGGTATTGGCGACAAAGCTCACCGGGCTCGACAGATCCAGAACCACCAGCACGGCCAGCAGGATCAGAAAACCGTATCGTACCATCCGGTCCCGGAACCCCCGCCGGAGATAGCGAAACCCCGTGTACAAGCCGATGCCCAATCCGGCCAATCCGGCTATCAGGAGGATCAGCCCGGGATAGAACAGCCAACCGGAAAGCGTATCCCGCAGCAGGGCGTAGAGGTCGGGGACGTAGGTGATGTCGGTAAACAGCTCGAAAGGCCGGTTGAAGAACAGGGGAATGAACGCATCCGCGGCCTGAAAGCTCAGGACGGTCACGCCCAGGAGTGCCAATACAGCCGCAAATACGGGAAAGCCGGGGAGACCCGCCCAGGTGTACAGGCAGACCGCCAAGGCGAGCAGCGCCGCATCCAGGGAGGGCGAGACAAGCCCTCCGACCCCGCCTCCTTCGACCACGCTGGGCAGGCGAAACAGGAGGCTCAGCAGGATCAGTACAGCCGGAACCAACCAGTAGGTTTTCCTGGCTGCAGCGTTCGTACCATTCACAGAACAAGGGTAGTGATATTCAGGGAGTGATTCAAGAAAAATCCCCCCCGGTGGGCGGCCACCCG